>DASZVJ010000141.1:0-43070 GCA_035547155.1 Vicinamibacterales bacterium | reverse complement strand
AGACGCGCTCAGGCGCGTTTGAGCAGACGGTAGATCCCGAGCAGGATGATGGCGCCGACGATCGAGGCGATCCATCCCGCCGGCTGGCCCGGCGCGTACCACCCCATCGTCTGTCCGAGATAACTGCCGACGAACGCGCCGGCGATGCCGAGGAGAATCGTGACGAGGATGCCGCCGGGATCCTTGCCCGGCATGAGGAACTTCGCGATTGCGCCGATGATCAGACCCGAGACGAGCCAGGAGATAACCGCCATGGTCGAGACCTCCAGGAGAGCGGGTTGTATGGTCAGGACGAGTCTACTCCCGCCGCGCTCGATCGCGTACGCGTCACGATGATGTTACTTTTCCACCGTGCCTCGACATCCTCGCATCGCCTTCACCGGCGGCTCAGGCAAGGCTGGCCGTCACGTCGTGCCGTATCTGCTCGATCGTGGCTACGCAGTCCTCAATGTTGATCTCCAGCCGTTGGACCATCCGGGCGTACACACGCTGATCACGGACGTCAGCGACGGCGGCCAGGTGTTCAATGCGCTCACGAGCCACCTGTCGATGGCGGGCTTCGAGGACGGCGGCCGCCGGCCCGTCGACGCGGTCGTCCATTTCGCCGCGATCGCGCGCAACATGATCAAGCCCGACGCCGAGACGTTCCGCGCGAACGTGATGAGCACGTATCACGTGATCGAAGCCGCGACGTCGTTGGGCATCCGGAAGATCGTCATCGCGTCGAGCGAGACGACGTACGGCGTGTGCTTCGCGGACGGCGACAAGGACTATCACGCGTTCCCGCTGGACGAGGACTACGACGTCGATCCGATGGACAGCTACGGCCTGTCGAAGGTCGTCAACGAGCGCACGGCGCGCGCGTTCGCCGAGCGCACGGGCGCCGACATCTACGCGCTGCGCATCGGCAACATCATCGAGCCGCACGAGTACGATCGGTTCCCGGCCTTCATCGCCGATCCGCCGTCGCGCAAGCGCAACGCGTGGAGCTACATCGACGCGCGCGATCTCGGGCAGATCGTCCATCTCGCGCTCGAGAAGGACGGGCTCGGCTTTCAGATCTTCAACGCCGTCAACGACACGATCACGGCCGACCTGCCGGCGACGGAATTTCTCGGACGCTATGCGCCGAAGACGCCGATCCGTCGTGCGCTCGGCGAGCGCGAGGCGCCCATCTCCAATCGCAAGATCCGCGACGTGCTCGGCTTCCGCGAGGAGTACGACTGGCGGAAGTACGTGAAGCGATAGACGGCCACGCGCCGGCGGCGATCAATTGACGATCACGATCGGCGAGCTCGGCCGATAGCGCTGGAAGAGCGAGAACGGGTCGTCGTCCGGATCGGTGTTGCCGAATGGACGGCCGTACGCGATCGCCGCGTGCAGGCGCTCGCGTGCGGAGGGATGCCGGTCGCATTGCGCGAAGGGATAGAGGGCGTCGTCCCGCTGGCTCGTGTGGTAGAAGCCCATGGCGTGGCCGAGCTCGTGGCGCACGATGCCGGGAGCGATGCGCGAGCTCTTACACGCGCAATCACGGTTCAGATAGTCGAGCTCGATCCAGCCGCCGTCGGCGGCTATCTGCGCGCGCCCGCAGACGTCCGGATCGAATTCCACCGGCCATTTCACCGTGATCCATCCGCTCACGCCCTCACGCGTCTCGGTGCCCCGCTCGACGCCGGCGATGCCGAAACGTCCGCCCGTCCATGCAGCGGCATCGTCGACGAGCGCGGCCGCGACAGGCTCGAGCGTGTCGGCTTCGATTGGATTGCCGGCTTCGTCGACCGTCTTGAGATAGACGTGCGGCGCGCGGGCCCAGCGCCGAAGCGGGCGAAGCAATCCCGGCGAATCGTATGCGTCGCGCACGAGCTGCCGGTAATAGTCGAGGTCGAAGCCGCCCGATAGCGGGATCGTATCGAGCGACACGTCGCGCGACCCCTGGATCGACAACGACAGCGAATGCGACACGATGCCAGACCCGCTCACGGTCAGCCGTGGCGTTGCGACGGTTCCTGGCGGCAACTCATATCGAAACCGCCCGTCCGCATCGGTCGTTGTGGTCTTGTCTGCGAGCAGGACCGACAGGCCGCCCAGGGCCTCACCGGTGACGGCCGCGACGACCCGCCCCGTCAGAATCACCGGCGGTGGCGGTGGCGGTGGCGTGACCGGCGTCTGTGTCACGGGCGACGGCGCGACCGGCGGTGACGAGGAGCCGCACGCGGCGGCAGCGACGAGAAGCAGTGCAACGGAGAGGCGGCGCATCGATGGCGGTGGATTCTATCGCGGCGGCCCCGCGCCGGCTGCCAGTAGACTGTTGCCGGATGTCCGCCGTCGTCTGGGTCGTGCTCGCCGCGCTCATCGCGGCCAATGCCCTTTACGTCGCGGCCGAGTTCGGCGCGGTCGGCGTCCGGCGCAGCCGCGTCCGGCGGCTCGCGGAGGACGGCCGCTGGCTCGCGCAGCGCCTGCTCCCGTACGTCGACGATCCCGCCGCGCTCGATCGCTACGTCGGCGCCTCGCAGGTCGGCATCACCCTTTCGAGCCTGATGGTCGGCGCGTACGCACAGGCGACGATCAGCCGGCCGCTCGCGTCACTGCTGGCCGTGTGGTTCGACCTGGCGCCGGCGGCAGCGTTGTCGGCAGCGGCGGCCGTCGTGCTCGTCACGCTGACGGCCGCACAGGTCGTGCTCGGCGAGCTGGTGCCGAAAGCGCTCGCGCTGCAGTATCCGACGGAAACGGCACTGGCGACCGTCATGCCGATGCGGTGGTCGCTCGTCGCGTTCCGGCCGTTCATCGCGCTGCTCAACGGCGCGGCGCTGTTCCTGCTGCGGCTCGTCGGCGCGTCCGAGCACGGCCATCGCCACCTGCACTCGCCCGAAGAAATCGATCTCCTGATCGCCGAGAGCCGTGACGGCGGTCTGCTCGAGCCGGAAGAGCAGCAGCGTCTGCGACGCGCGCTGCATCTGAATCAGCGGCTGACGCGCGATCTGATGGTCCCGAACGATCGCGTGACGATGCTGGAGATCGGCACGCCGTGGCCGGACGTGCTGGCAGCGGTCGCGAGCAGCCCGTTCAGCCGGCTTCCCGTCTATCGCGGCTCGCGCGCCCACGTCGTCGGCACGCTGCGGGTGAAAGATCTCGTCGAGCGCTACGCGGCCGATGGCGCCGCCCCGCTCGAGCGCATCATGCGTCCCGTGCTGCAACTGCAGGACGACCTGCCCGCCGATCGCACGCTGGCGCTCCTGCGCGAGCGGCGCGCGCATTCGGCCATCGTCATCAACCGCCAGGGCGCGGCGCTGGGCCTGGTGACGATCCAGGACGTGCTCGGCGAGCTGCTCGGATTGCGGCCGTCCGCCGCCGCGGCGCGCCAAGGCGGACGTCCGTGACGCTGACCGCCGTCCTGCTCCTCAGTCTGCTGTTCGTCGCACTGAACGGGTTGTTCGTCTCCGCCGAGTTCGCGCTCATCGCATCGCCGCGTCCGTCGCTCGAGCGGCGATCGTCGCAGGGCGACTCGCTCGCGCGGCGCGTGCTCGCCGTGCTGACGTCACCCGTCCGGCAGGATCGCTACGTCGCCACGGCCCAGATCGGCATCTCGCTCGCGAGTCTCGGACTCGGCATGTACGGCGAGCACGAGCTGGCGCGGCATTTCGAGCGCCTCTTCGCGCACGTCTCGATCGCCGGTGAAGCCGCGTTGGCCACGACGCTCGCGCTGCTCGTGCTGACGGTCGCGCACATCGTCCTGGGCGAGATGGTGCCCAAGGGCGTCGCGCTGCAGGATCCCGAGCGCGTCGCGCGCATCGCGCACTGGCCGATGCAGACGATGCTGTTCGTCCTGTTCCCCGTAGTCGCCCTGTCGAATGCCATCGCGCGGTTGTGTCTGCGACTCGTCGGCATCCGTCGTCAACAGAACGCCCAGGAGCAGGTCTACACGCCGGAAGAGCTGCAATTGATCGTCGAAGAGAGCCAGCGCGGCGGCGCGATCCGCGACGAGTCGGCCGAGATCGTCCGCGAGCTGCTCGAGTTCGGCGATCTCAGCGCGTCGCAGGCGATGGTGCCGCGCGTCCGCGTCGTGGGGATTCCCGCGGGTGCGACGCCGCAGCAGCTGCGCCGCATCGTGCTCGAGAACCGGCGGACGCGCTACGTGGTCTACGACGGCGATCTCGACCACGTCGTCGGCGTCGTCCACGCCAAGGATCTGCTGCGGTGCCTGCTCGACGACCGTCCATTGACCGCCACAGCCGTTCGCCGGATTCCGGTCGTCCCGGAAACCGCGTCGCTCGATGATGTCCTCGCGACGCTGCAGCGCGATCGCGCGCACGTCGCGGCGGTCATCGACGAGCACGGCGGAACGGCGGGCATCATCGGCCTCGAAGATCTGTTCGAAGAAGTCGTCGGCGACATCGACGAGGGCGTCCCGGCGCTGTCGATCACCGCGCTGCCCGACGGCTCGGCGCGCGTGGCGGGCACGGTGCGGCTGGACGAGCTCGGCCGGCACTTCGACCTCGACATCGAGCACGAGGAAGTCGAGAGCGTGAGCGGGCTGGTCCTCGCCGAGCTCGGCCGTCCGCCCGTCGTCGGGGACGTCGTCGAGCACGGACGGCTGCGTCTGGCCGTGACCGCGACGTCGGGCCGCGGCGTCAAGGAAGTCCGTGCGTCGGTCCTGCCGGTCGAGCACAATGAGGGAGCGTAAGGAGAAACGTATGCACATGCGAGGCACGCTGGCGGCGCTTGTGGCGACAACGGCGGTCATCATCGTCGGCGCCCAGGGCACGCTGAGCTCCGGCATCGACCAGACGCAATTCGATCCTGCCGTTCGCGCGCAGGACGACTTCTACCGTCACGTCAACGGCACGTGGCTCGCGAAGACCGAGATTCCTGCAGACCGCGCCACGTTCGGCACGTTCGTCCAGATCGCGGAGAAGACGACGAGCGATCTGCGCGGGCTGATCGAGGGCGTTGCCGCGCAGCCGAACAAGCAGCCCGGCAGCTCGGCGCAACAGGTCGGCGATCTCTACCAGACGTTCATGGACGAAGCGGCCATCGATCGCCTCGGCGCGCGGCCGATCGCCGCGCATCTGGCGGAGATCGACGCGGTCAAGACGACGACCGCGCTGGCGACACTGCTGGGCAAGCTATCGATGGCGGGCCTGCCTGGTGCGATTGGCGGATACGTCGAGGCGGACGTCGACAATCCGGCGAAGCACGCGCTCTATCTCGAACAAGGCGGAACGGCGCTTCCCGATCGTGACTACTACCTCGTCGACGATCCGAAGCTCATCGAGGCCCGGATGAAGTACGGCGAATACCTCGAGAAGATATTCACGCTCGCGGGACGGCCGAATGCGGCGGCGGACGCCAAAGCGGTCGTGGCGCTCGAAACCGAGCTGGCGCGCGCGCAGTGGACGAACGTCGAGAGCCGCGACGCCCTCAAGACGCACAACCGGTATCTCGTGTCGAAGCTGCGCGAGGACGCGCCCGGCTTCGACTGGCTGGCCTGGGCCGCGCCGCAGCACGTCGACAAGGTCGACGAGTGGATCATCGCGCAACCGTCGTTCTTCAAAGCGTTCGCCGCGATGGTGCCCACGACGCCGCTCGCGACGTGGAAGGCGTGGGCCGCGGCGCAGCTCATCACGCACGACGCACAGCTCCTCAGCAAGCCGTTCGCCGACGCGCAATTCGCGTTCTTCGGGACCGTGCTGAGCGGCCAGCAGGTGCAGCGCGATCGCTGGAAGCGCGGCGTCCAGCTCATCGATGACTCGATCGGCGAAGCGCTCGGTCAGCTCTACGTCGCGAAGTACTTTCCGCCGGCGTCGAAGGCGCGGATGGAGCGGCTGATCGCGAATCTGCTCGAGGCGTATCGCCAGTCCATCACCACGCTCGACTGGATGACGCCGGCCACGCGCCAGGCCGCACTGGCCAAGCTCGCGAAGTTCGGCACGAAGGTCGGTTATCCAACCCGCTGGCGCGACTACAGCGGCCTTCGCATCGTCCCAGGCGATCTCGTCGGCGACGTCGAGCGCGCACAGATCTTCGAGTCCGAGTACCAGATCGCCAAGCTCAACCGGCCCGTCGATCGCCAGGACTGGCTGATGACGCCGCAGACGGTCAACGCGTACTACAACCCGCCGACGAACGAGATCGTCTTCCCCGCGGCGATCCTGCAGCCGCCGTTCTTCGATCCCACGGCGGACGACGCGGCGAACTACGGCGCGATTGGCGCGGTCATCGGCCACGAGATCGGCCATGGCTTCGACGACCAGGGACGCCGCTTCGACGGCGATGGGCGGCTGCACGACTGGTGGACGCCCGCGGACGAGACCGAGTTCAAGAAGCGCGTGGACATGCTCGTCAAGCAATTCAACGGCTATAGCCCGCTGCCGGGACTCAACGTCAACGGCGAGCAGACGGTCGGCGAGAACATTGGCGATCTTGGCGGCTTGTCGATCGCGTACAAGGCCTGGAAGCTGTCGCTCAACGGCGCGGCCTCGCCGGTCATCGACGGCCTGACCGGCGATCAGCGGTACTTCATGGGCTGGGCGCAGGCGTGGCGAGCGAAGGCGCGGGACGAGTACCTGCGGCGTCAGGTGCTGCAGGATCCGCATGCGTGGGCCGAGTTCCGCGTGAACGGGCCCGTGTCGAACATCGACGCGTTCTACGACGCGTTCAACGTGAAGCCCGGCGACAAGCTCTATCGCGAGCCGGCGATGCGCGTGAAGATCTGGTAGGTCGCGCGCGGCCCATGCCGCGATCACACGTCTCCGCCGATGATGTGGACGACCACGCTGCGCCGGTGCGGCGCGGTCCGGTGCTCCCAGACGTAGATGCCCTGCCAGGTGCCGAGCGTGAGCCGGCCGTTGGCGACGGGAATCCCGAGATTGACCGTCGTCAGCGCCGTGCGCACGTGCGCGGCCATGTCGTCGTCGCCCTCGAGGGTGTGCACGAAGAGTGGATCGCCGTCGGGCACGAGCCGCTCGAAGAACCGCTCGAAATCGCGGCGCACGTCGGGATCGGCGTTCTCCTGAATCAGCAGCGAGGCCGACGTGTGCTGCAGGTGCAGCGTGCACAGGCCCGTATCGATCGCGGCCTGTGTCACGAGGCGCTGCACCTCGTCGGTGATGTCGCGGAACCCGCGTCCGCGCGTCGCGATGGCCAGCGTCGAGATCGTCTGTCTCAGCATTCGTCTATGTTGCCTGCGCCGCGATCGATTTGTCCTTGACGGGCGCAGGCGACTCGACATACATACTAGTTGGTATGTCAACGACTCCCCCGCCGTTCCGCCGCTCGACCGCGGCGCCGCGCGATGCGGCCCGAACGCGCCGTCAGCTCCTGCACAAAGCGTTCGCGCACGTGCACGAGGCGGGATTCCAGGGCACGGACCTCGACACGATTCTCGACGGATCCGGCGTGACCAAGGGCGCGCTCTATCACCACTTCGCCGGCAAGGACGCACTCGGGCACGCGATCATCGACGACGTCGTCGCGCCAATCACGCGTGACAAATGGGTCCGTCCGCTCGCGGATGCCGCCGATCCGATCGACGCGCTCATTGCCATCGTCGAATCCACGTCGCTCGATGCCGAGGACGTGCGGCGTGGCTGCCCGTTGAACAACCTCTCGCAGGAGCTGTCCCCGCTCGACGAGGCGTTCCGCGCGAAGCTCGCAGCGATCTTCGGCGAGTGGCGGCACGCGATCGCGTCGGCGCTCCGCCGCGGCCGAGCGCGCGGTTTGGTCCGCGCGGACGTCGATCCCGCCGGGACCGCGACGTTCATCGTCGCGGTCTACGAGGGCTACGTCTCGCTCGCGAAGAGCGCGCAAGACGCGCGCGTGCTGCAATCCGGCAAGAAACAGATCGTCAAATACCTGAAATCGCTTCGCCCAAGTCAGTCCCGTTGAGGAGCCGTCATGACCACACGCCATCTGGAACGCCCGGCCGTCGTCCCACGCGCGGAATGGGTCGCCGCGCGTGAAGCGCTGCTGGCCAGGGAAAAAGCCTTCACGCGCGCCTACGACGCGCTCAATCGCGATCGGCGCGCGCTGCCATGGGTCAAGGTCGACAAGACGTATGTCTTCGAAGGGCCGTCAGGACGCGAGACCCTGGCAGATCTGTTCGCCGGACGCAGCCAGTTGATCGTCAATCACTTCATGTTCGGGCCCGGATGGAAGGAAGGCTGCGTCGGCTGCTCGTTCGGCGCCGATCACGTCAACGGCGCGCTCGTGCACCTCGCGCAGCGCGACGTCAGCTACGTCGCCGTGTCGCGCGCTCCGCTCGCGGAGATCGATGCGTTCAAGCGGCGCATGGGCTGGTCGTTCGCCTGGGTGTCGTCGTTCGGCAGCGACTTCAACTACGACTACCACGTGTCCTTCACGCCGGAAGACGCGGCCGCGGGCACGGTCTACTACAACTTCGCGACACAGCCGTACAGTGGCGAGGAAGCGGCGGGGCTGAGCGTCTTTTACAAAGACGGCGACGAGATCTTCCACACGTACTCGTCGTACGCGCGCGGCGGCGAGCTCGGCCTCGGCACGTACATCCTGCTCGACGTGACGCCAAAGGGCCGCGACGAGCATGGGCCGCATCGCGGTCTGATCGACTGGGTCCGGCATCACGATCGCTACGACGCCGGCGGACACGTCGACACCACCGGCCGCTATCACGCGCCGGCCGAGCCGGACTCGTGCTGTCACCGGACCGAGGCGGGCGCTCACGACGCGCGAACGTAGGTCCTGAAGATCCAGTCGCCGAGCGGCAGCAGCACGTTGTAGTTGGCCTCGACGCCGCGATGATGGATGTCGTGCCGGCGCGCGATGTCACCCAGCCAACCCGTCGTCGGCCAGAAGCCGGCGTGCACGCACAGATGTGTGTAGTAGAACGTCGCGTAGCCGGCGGCGAAGCCGGCAAAGAAGCCGCCGCCGATCGCACGTCCGCCGATCAGGACGCAGAGCCCGAATATCGCGAGCATCACGACGTCCGGCAGGAACGGCGTGACGTGAATGTCGCTCATCGGATCCTCGTGATGGTGCCAGTGCGCCTTCCGCAACACGCGATGCAGCAGCGAGCGATGCAGCCACCATTCGGCAAGCGGCCAGCAGACGAGCAACCCGAAGGCGCCCGACCAGAGCGAGCCGCGGCTGAGCCCGGCCAACCACGCGCCGGCCGCAACAAAGCACGGCGCGGTCGCGAGCTCGACGAATTGCGCCCATTTCACGCGAGCGACCACGCCCACGGCCAGCCTCCGGCCACCGATCATAAGTCCTGCCGCGTGCCATGCTAGAGTCTCCGCCCGTGGGACTTGGAGGTTCCTCGATGCTCAGATCTCGTCATCTCGCGTGGATCACGTTCGGCTTCCTCCTTCTCTGCAGCCGCCCTGCAGCAGCGCAAACTCTCGTCGGCGCCGGTCCGGGTTATCTCTTCGACTCGCCTGGCGCGTATTGGCTCGTGACCGGCATGGGATGGATTCCGGCGAAAGCGCCGGATGCGATCATCTTCAAGCCGCTCGTCTTCAGTCCTCGGATCGAGAAGTACTTCGGCAACGGCGGATTCCAAGGCGACGCGAACATGCTCTGGGACATTCCGCTGGCCGCCGAGATCAACGCGCATCCGTACATCGGCATGGGCGTCGGCGTGCAGCATTTCGGCGATGACGGCTTCTCCGAGACGAAGCCGGTGCTCAACATCGTGACCGGATTCCGCTACAAGAAGCCGGAGTGGCGTGAACAAGTCGTGCTCGAGGCCGCGTACTCGTCCGGCTATCACAACGCCAACACGATGGTCATCAATCTCGCCGTGCTCTTTCCTCTTCCGGGCACGAAATAGGAGCGGCCCGTCTGTCGCTCCGAGCGCGAGCGGCGTCGTACATCGCAACCGTGTGTGAGCCGGGCCACATCGGCCCGGCTCCGTCGTTTCGCGCGGTGCGATGGGTGCTTCGGCTCGCGCGCGTCCTCGTCTTCGTTCAGGTCGGCAAAATCACCGTCATCGGCCGCGAGCACCTGCCTCCGACGGACGCGCCCTATCTGGTCGTCGCCAATCACACGCACTACGCGGACGGGCCGGTCATCGGCCTGATTCTCGGCGTGCGCGCGCGGCCGCGCTATTTCATCGCGCGCGGCGCGCTGCGCTTCGGCCGCGGGCTCGCCGCGCTGATCCTCGGTCCCGCTGGCGCGATTGCCGTCGACCTGCGTCCGTCGGGCGGACGCCGCGAGCTGGCGGCGGGCATTCGCGTCCTGGCCGGCGGCGAACGTCTCGTGCTGTTTCCCGAGGGATGGGCGCATATGGACGGCCATCGCGGCACGTTCAAGCGCGGCGCCGCGTACATCGCGATGCGTGCGGCCGAGCGTCGAGGCCGTCCGATTCCCATCGTGCCGTGCTATCTCCACTATCCGCGTCATCCGGGTGAGTGGATGACACGCATACGGCCCTCGTTGCAGTATTTCCTCGCCGCGATGGGCTTCTGGCGCTACCGTCGGGGCGTTACGGCCGTCATCGGTCCGCCGATCCTGTCGGACACGCTGCCAGTGGCGTGGGACGAGGCGACGGCGTTTCTGGAAATACGGATTCGTACGCTGTCGCCGGCGTCGAGGTGCGCAGCGCCGGCGGGGTCGTAACGAGCGCTCACGATACGTGTATTGGCGGTCTGCCGCGTCGGTCCGTGACCACCAC
This sequence comes from Vicinamibacterales bacterium, assembly GCA_035547155.1. Classification (GTDB taxonomy): domain Bacteria; phylum Acidobacteriota; class Vicinamibacteria; order Vicinamibacterales; family SCN-69-37; genus CAZNMF01. The sequence continues at coordinate 32,422 of DASZVJ010000141.1, read as the reverse complement.
GGCCGACGCCCGCCGAATGGAGATGCCGATGGTCAAGAGTCTGCGCGCGTCCGAACGTGTCTTCGCGGTCTTGCTGTGGCTCGTTTCGATCGCATTTGCCGCGTTCCTCATCGGCCTCGGCGATCGCGTCATTGCGGACTTGCCGCGTCTGAGCACCGAAGTGACGCGCGACCAGTTCGCGGATCGAACCGCGCTCGATGCCGTGCGTGCCGACGATGAGACCGTGCAGCGCGATATCCGCGACCTCGACGACAATCTCGCGCGCGCTCGCCTCACGCAGCAGGCAGCCGACAACGCCTATCAGTCCGCGCGATCGGCCTATGCGAACTGGATCGCCACTCGCGTCGCGACGGTCGATCCCAGCCAGGATCCAGAGGTCGTGACGCGGACGCGTGCGCTCGACGCGTTGCAGGCGCGCAATCGCGATGCCGAAGCGGCGATCGAGCGGCTCACGAGCGATCGTCTCGATCGGACGCAGCGCGCCGAAGCGAATCAACGCCGCGAAGCCGAGCTGCTGCAGGCCGCTGACGCGGCCTTCGAGCGCGCGCAATTCCGACAGGAGCTTCGGATCTTCGGCGCGCGCCTGGCCATCACGCTGCCGTTACTCGTGCTCGCCGCGTTCTTCGTGGCGAGAAGACGTCACAGCGACTACTGGCCGCTCATGCGCGGATTCGTGCTCTTCGCGGCGTTCGCGTTCTTCGTCGAGCTCGTGCCATATCTGCCGAGCTATGGCGGCTACGTCCGATACGGCGTCGGCATCCTGCTCACGGCCGTGGCTGGACACTACATCATCAAAGGCATGCGCCGGTATCTCGCGCAGCGCGAGGCGCTCGAACGGCAATCCGACGCGGCGCGCCGTACGGCGCTGACCGTGGACAACGCCCTGAAGAAGCTCACCGCGAAGATCTGTCCGGGCTGCGATCGTCCGCTGCAGGCTGGCGACGGCGTACCGGCCGATTTCTGCGTGCATTGCGGGCTTCGGCTGTTCGATCACTGTCCGCAATGCTCGACGCGCAAGAACATGTTCTTTCGCTTCTGCCCGACGTGCGGTCTCGCCGCACCAGACGTGGAATCGCACTCGCCGCCTGGCAGCTGATCCGCGCCGCCAGCGCGTCCGATATGCTGGCAGGACCTCGTTCGGCGATGTCTCAGACGTTTATAGACGCGCTCACCGCGCACGGCAGCCTCGCGCTGTTCGGCCTGCTCGTCCTCGGCATTGCCGGGCTGCCGGTGCCCGACGAGACGCTGTTGATCATCGCAGGCGTGCTCATCGGCCGCTCGCGGCTGCACGCGGGCCCGACATATGTCGCGGCCATGCTCGGCAGTGCCGCGGGCATCACGATCAGTTATCTCCTGGGGCGCGCCGCCGGGCTCATCGTGATTCAGCGTCACGGACATCGGCTGCGCGTGCCGACCGACAGCATCGAGAACGTGCGGGCGGTCTTCAGACGCGCAGGCAAGTGGAGTCTGACGTTCGGCTACTTCGTGCCCGGCATCCGCCACCTGACGGCCCTCGTCGCGGGCGCCGCCAATCTCGAGTTCGGCTTGTTCGCGACATTCGCGTACGCCGGTGCGGCTGTGTGGTCGATGACGTTCATCACGCTCGGCTTGTATCTGGGGGATCGATGGGAGATCGCCGCTCACGAAATCGAGAGGCACGGCCGCGTCGCCGGCATCGTCGTGCTGCTGATGGGCGCCGCGGCGCTCGCGTGGATGACGCGGCGAAGAGGGACCAGTCGTCGAAGCCCTTAGACCGGTGAGCGGCCAACCACGCGCGTGTTGATGCCCGCCGCTCGTGCGGTTCGAATGACTCGGGGACGTATGCAGCCCTTCGACTCACTTCGGTCAGGGCATTCTCGCTGGCGATAGCCATGAGCGAGCCTTCGGCTCGCAACGCGAGCTGAAGGCGAGTCGAATGGCGGAGAGGAAGGGATTCGAACCCCTGGAAGCCTTTCGGCTTCAACGGTTTTCAAGACCGCCGCCTTCAACCGCTCGGCCACCTCTCCGTGCGACGATTCTAGCCCGGGACGCGCGTTCGCCGCCGCTCAGGGGCGAATGGTCTCCAGACCGACGTACGGTCGCAACGCCTCGGGAATCACGACCGATCCGTCCTTCTGCTGGCCGTTCTCGAGCACGGCGATCAGCGTGCGGCCGACGGCGAGCCCCGAGCCGTTGAGCGTATGCGCGAACTGGTTCTTGCCGCCGCCGGCAGGCTTGTAGCGAATCTGCGCGCGCCGCGCCTGGAACGCTTCGGTGTTGCTGCAAGATGAGATCTCGCGATACGTCTGCTGGCTCGGCAGCCAGACCTCGATGTCGTAGGTCTTCGCCGACGCGAACCCCATGTCGCCCGTGCACAGCAGGACGCGACGATACGGCAGGCCGAGCTTCTCGAGCACGGTCTCCGCGTTGCGCGTCAGCGACTCGAGCTCGTCGTAGGACTGCTCGGCCGTCGTGAATTTCACGAGCTCGACTTTGTCGAACTGATGCTGACGGATGAGCCCGCGCACGTCTGCGCCGTACGATCCGGCTTCACTGCGGAAGCACGGCGTATAGGCCGTGTATCTCAACGGCAGTTGCGCGCCATCCAGGATCTCTTCACGATGCAGATTCGTCAGCGGCACTTCCGCGGTGGGGATGAGGAACAAGTCCCAATCGCCGGCGATGCGAAACAGATCCGGCTCGAACTTCGGCAGATTGCCGGTGCCGGTCAGCGCTTTACGATTGACGAGGAACGGCGGCTCGACTTCGCGGTAGCCATGCTCGTGCGTGTGCAAATCGAGCATGAAATTGATCAGTCCGCGCGCCAGGCGCGCGCCGGCACCAGAAAGGATCGAAAAGCGTGCGCCGGACATTCGCGCCGCACGCTCGAAATCGAGAATGCCGAGATCGGCGCCGAGATCCCAGTGCGGCTTCGGCTCGAAGTCGAACGTCCTCGGCGTCCCCCAGCGCCGCACTTCCGGGTTGTCTTCGGCGGACTTGCCGACGGGCACGCTCTCGTGTGGCACGTTCGGCAACGTGAGCATCAGCGCTTCACGACGCATTTCGATCGCGTCCAGCTCGGCCTCGTGCGTCTTGATCTCCGCCGCACGGACCTTGTTCGCCGCGAAGATCTCGCTGGCATCCTGGCCCGCCTTCTTGGCGCGCGCGACAGCCTCGCCCGCCACATTCTGCTCGCGCTTCAGCGTCTCGACGAGCGGAATCAGCCGCCGGCGCTCGGCGTCGAGCGACGCAAGCTCCGACAACTCGCGCGAGGGATCCATCCCTCTGGCGCGTAGACGGGCGTCGACATCGGCCAGGTGATCACGGACGAACGCGGCATCGAGCATGGCCCTTCATGCTATACCGCGCCGTGAGTTCCCTGCGATACGATGCAAGGCTCAACGGACTTGCCGATTGAGGGATCTCAGGCAGGTTCGGCGTGTGCATCATGCGTCGGGCCACCCCGTGCAGCCGCCGGCAGTTTCGAAGGAGCTCCAGTGCCCAGCGTTCGCAAGGCAGTCTTTCCCGCGGCCGGACTCGGCACGCGCTTTCTTCCCGCGACGAAGGCGCAGCCGAAGGAGATGCTGCCGCTCGTCGACAAGCCGATCATCCAGTACGGCATCGAAGAGGCCAAGTCCGCCGGCGTCGATGACATCATCATCGTCACGGGCCGCGGCAAGAACGCGATCGAGGATCACTTCGACGTCTCGATCGAGCTCGAGACGTTTCTCGAGACGCGCGGCAAGCGCGATCAGGCTGCCGAAGTCCGATCGATCTCCAACCTCGTCAAGCATCTCGCCTACGTACGGCAGGGCGAGCCGCTCGGCCTCGGGCACGCTGTGCTGACGGCGCGACCGCTCGTGGGGCACGAGCCGTTCGCGGTCATCCTGGCTGACGATGTCATCGACGCGACGCCGTCGGCGCTGGCGCAAATGATCCGGATCTTCGAAGAGGTGCAGGGACCGGTGATCCTCGTGGAGCGTGTGCCGAAGCAGCAGATCTCCGGCTACGGCGTCATCGCGTACGAGCCGGTCAAGCCTGGCGTCTATCGGGTGACGGACCTGGTCGAGAAGCCGTCGGCGCAGGACGCGCCATCGGATCTCGCGATCATCGGCCGCTACATCCTCACGCCCGACATCTTCGACGCGCTCGTGGACGAGGCCGGGTCGGTGAAATCCGGCGAGATTCAGCTGACGAACGGGCTGAAACGTCTGCTGACCACACGTGCGATTTACGCGTGCGAAGTCACGGGTGTACGCCACGACACGGGCAACAAGCTGGGCTTCCTGAAAGCCGTCATCCACTTCGCCCTGCAGCGGCCCGAGCTGGCGGAGCCGCTGCGGAAATATCTCGATTCGCTGCCGCGGTAGCGCGGCACGTGCTACTTGGATTCCGGGGTCGTCGGCTTGGCCGCCGGCGCGTCGGCCTTCGGCGTCGACTCGCTCTTCGTCGAATCGCCGCCCTTGTCGGCGCCGGCTTTGTCGGCCTTCGATTTATCACCGCTCGAGCCGGACGTCCCCGACTTGGCGTAGTCGGTGACGTACCATCCGGCGCCCTTGAACTGAATCGCCGGAGACGAGATCTGCTTTTCGACGCGGCCACCGCATGACGGACATTCGGTCACCGGGGGATCGGAGAACTTCTGGATGCGCTCGAACCGGTGGCCGCACGCTGTGCAGAGATATTCGTAAAGAGGCATCAGACTGACCCGTCCAACACGTCATTATAGATAATCGATTCCCCTCTCACCCATGGCCGGCACACTGTTCGTGGTCGCAACGCCGATCGGCAACCTCGAGGATCTGACGTTCCGGGCATTGCGCACGCTGCGTGAAGTCGACCTGATTGCCGCCGAGGATACGAGGCGGACGAGCCGCCTGTTGGCACACTACGAGGTGCGAAAGCCGCTCGTCAGCCTCCGCGAGCACAACGAGGCGCGGGAAGCGCCGCGCCTGGTCGAACGGCTCGCGCGAGGTGAGTCCATCGCACTCGTATCCGACGCCGGCACGCCTGGCATCTCCGATCCGGGCCAACTCCTCGTCAGAACGGCCAGAGCCGCAGGCATGAAAATCGTTCCGGTGCCAGGTCCGAGCGCGGTCACCGCAGCCGTCTCGGTCTCGGGGTTCACCAGCGCCAACGGCTTCGTCTTCGCTGGCTTTCCGCCGACGTCAGGATCGGCGCGGACGGCATGGTTCGAGGAGCTTCGCTCCGACCCACGTCTGATTGTTTTCTTCGAGGCGCCCCATCGCATCCAGCGTACGAGTTCGGATGCATCTGTTTATTTTGTCAATAGGCCAATTTTATACATACGTGAGATATCTAAGATAAATGAGTTTTTGGTCTATTGGGATAAACAAGACGGTGGCAAGCCTATCCTGGCCGATCGAGGCGAATACGTCATCGTCATTGGGCCTGATCTTGAGAACAGCATAGGAGATGGCGCAGGCGGGGAAGCAGTCAGAATTTTCGGTCTTCTAATAAAACACGTGACTTCCGACGTGGATGACGCGACGCGTGCGACAGCGGCCATCTTGCGCCTGCATGAGCGTCAGGTCAGAAAGGCGCTAAAACAGGCGCGTTTCTCGGAGAAACGCGCCGAGGACACCACGTCTTGACCATCTCGGCGGCCTTTTGCTAGCGTTGCCTCGCGGGTTTCCCCCACGACACGCTGGAGGCCGATTTCGGATGGCCAGACCCTCGCAGCCCAAGTCGGCTCGCTCGGATCGTCGTCGCGCGGATGGATCGCAGCCAGCCGCCAAGCCATTGCGACCGACGACGCCCCCAGCGAGAGTCCTCGATACGAGGAACGCGCCGGCGATCATTCATCAGTCGCCGCTCCGTCCGAGCGCGGACGCCGTGACCCTGTTTCAAGCCGCCGTCGAAGCGATGCAGCGACATCGCTACGACCACGCGGCCAGCCACTTCAGGACGCTCCTCGACGGATTTCCATCCGAGCGCGCCCTGCTCGACAGAGCTCGTGTGTATCTCGACCTCTGCGAGCGTGAGCGTCAACGCCGGCCTCCGGCGCCCATGACGCCGGAGGAAAAAGTCACGGCGGCAACGGCCGCTCTCAACGATGGCCGGGACGTCGAGGCCGAGCGGCTGGCTCGCGACGTCCTCGCGGCGTCGCCGGATCACGATCTCGCCCTGTATCTTCTGGCCGCCGTGAACGCCAGGCGCGGCGACTCGGACGGTGCGCTCTCCTGGCTGACGCGAGCCATGGAAGTCAGCCCGGACGTTCGCGCGCAGGCTCGCCACGACGCCGATTTCGAGTCGCTGCGCGCGCTCGAGCCGTTCCAGCAGCTCATCGACGCGCCGATTTCTGCACAATCTGACGCGCGAGGCCAGCGGCGGGCTCGCCTGGATCGATAATCATGGGGCGAGCGGTCTCTGGACCGCGACCGCCCTCATGACCGATCTGCACATCGTCATCCTTTCGGCCGGCAAGGGCACGCGCATGAAATCCGCGCTGCCCAAGGTCCTCCATCCGCTGGCGGGCCGGTCCATCATCGAGCACGTGCTCCACACCGCGGAGAGTCTTCACGCGGCCAGCACGACGGTCGTCATCGGGCACGGCGCCGAGCAGGTCCGCGCGGCGCTCGCGACACATCCTGATCTCCGGTTCGTTGTCCAGTCGCCGCAGCTCGGCACGGGACACGCGTTGCTCCAAGCAGAGCCCGTGCTCGGACGTGCGACGGGACAGGTGCTGCTGCTCTACGGCGATGTGCCGCTGCTGCAACCATCGACGCTGGATCATTTGCTCGAGCAGCATCGCGCGGCGAACGCCGCGGCCACGGTATTGACGGCCGAAATCGCCGATCCCTACGGCTACGGCCGCATCGTTCGCGGCGCTGACGGCGCGATCACGCGCATCGTCGAAGAGCGCGATGCCTCGGCCGACGAACGGACGATCCGCGAGATCAACAGTGGCATTTATGTCTTCTCGCTCGACGGCCTCTTCGACGCGTTGCACGCACTCGCGACGGACAATGCGCAGGGCGAGTACTACCTGACCGATCTCATTGCCGCGTACCGCCGTGCCGGCCGCACGGTCGAGACGCTCTGCCTGAATGACGCGACGGAAATCCGCGGCGTGAACTCGCGCGTCGATCTCGCCGATCTCAGCCGCGTGTTGTTCGATCGCACGCGCCGCGCGTTGATGCTCGGCGGCGTCACGCTCGTCGACCCCGCGACGACGTACGTCGAAACCGACGTCGTCATCGGCGAGGACACGACGCTGGGCCCGAATGTCGTCATCACGGGCGCGACGACGATTGGCCGCGGCTGTCACATCTACGCTGGCGTTCGTCTCACCGACGCGACCGTCGGCGACGACGTGACGCTCCTGGACGGGACGGTGATCGTCCAGTCGTCGGTCGCGAGCGGCGCCTCGCTCGGACCGTACGCGCATCTGCGGCCGAACAGCCGCGTTGGCGAGGGCGCGCACGTCGGCAATTTCGTCGAGTTGAAAAAGACGATCTTGGGTCGCGGCGCCAAGGCGGGGCACCTCGCGTATCTCGGCGACGCGACCATCGGCGATCGCGTCAACGTCGGCGCCGGCGTCATCACCTGCAACTACGACGGCGTCACCAAGCATCAGACGATCATCGAAGACGATGTCTTCGTCGGTAGCGACTCGCAGCTGGTGGCGCCCCTGACCATCGGGCGCGGCGCGTACGTCGCGGCGGGTTCCTCGGTGACGAACGACGTGCCGCCGGACGCGCTCGCCGTCGCGCGAGCACGGCAAACGAACAAGCCAGGGTGGGCCACGACGAGACGGGCCACACACAAGAAGGAGAAGCACTGACCATGTGTGGCATCGTCGGCTACATCGGTGACAAGCCTCTGCTGCCCGTGCTGATCGAGGGTCTTCGCCGTCTGGAATATCGCGGGTACGACTCGGCCGGTGTCGCCGTGGTGCGAAACGGCCAGATGCAGATTCGCCGCAGTCCCGGCAAGCTCTCGAAGCTCGAAGACGTGCTCGCGAAGGAGCCGGTCGACGGCACGTTCGGCATCGGCCATACGCGGTGGGCGACGCACGGACGGCCGTCGGAAGAGAATGCACATCCGCATCGCGACTGCAGCGGGCGCATCGTCGTCGTCCACAACGGCATCATCGAGAACTATCTCGAGCTCAAGCGCGAGCTGATGGCCGAAGGTCATCGCTTCGCGACGGAGACCGACACGGAGATCGTGGCGCATCTGGTCGAGAAGGAGAGCCGCGGCGACGGGCTCGTCGCCGCCGTCCGGCGCGCGCTGCAACGTCTTCGCGGCCTCTTTGCGCTCGTCCTGATCTCGGCCGACGAGCCCAACACGATCGTCGCCGTGCGGAACGGGCCGCCGGTCGTCGTCGGACTGGGCGAGGGCGAGTTCTTCGTCGCGTCGGACATTCCCGCGATCCTCGCGCATACGCGCCAGATCGTCTTTCTCGAGGACAACGAGATGGCGGTCGTGACGCCGAAGGGTGTCACGTTCACGGACTTCGCCGGTGCCGTTCACGCGAAGACACCGCAGCACATCAGCTGGGATCCGGTGATGGCCGAAAAGGCCGGCTATCGCCATTTCATGCTGAAGGAGATCTACGAACAGCCGTGGGCGGTTCGCGAGACCGTGCTTGGCCGGACGTCGCTCGAGACCGGTCAGGTGTTTCTCGAGGAGATGCGCATCGACGCGAAGACGCTTGCCGGCATCGAGCGCGTCGTCATCCTCGCGTGCGGGACGTCCTGGCACTCGGGGCTCGTCGGCAAGTTCCTGATCGAAGAGATCGCCCGGGTGCCGGTCGAAGTCGACTACGGGTCGGAGTTCCGGTATCGCCGGCCGATCGTGAACGACCGCACGCTCGCCATCGCGATCACCCAGTCGGGCGAGACGGCGGACACGCTCGGCGCCTTGCGCGAGGCGAAGCGCTTAGGTGCGCGCAGCGTCGCGATCTGCAACGTCGTCGGCAGCATGGCGACACGCGAGTCCGACGGCACCGTCTACACGCACGCGGGTCCGGAGATTGGCGTTGCGTCCACCAAAGCGTTCACGTCGCAACTCGTCGCGCTGCACCTGCTCGCGCTCGCCATCGGACAGGCACGCGGCGCCGTGAACGCGGATCTATCCCGACACCTCGTGCGGGAGCTGGATCAACTGCCGCTTCGCATCGAGGATGCGCTGAAGGTCGATCCGACGATTGAGGATCTGTCCGCGACGATTCAGCACCGGCGCGATTGTTTGTACCTCGGCCGAGGCATCAACTATCCGATCGCGCTCGAAGGTGCGCTGAAGCTGAAGGAAATCTCCTACATCCACGCCGAAGGCTATCCGGCCGGCGAGATGAAGCACGGCCCAATCGCGCTGATCGACGAGGACCTGCCGATCATCGTGCTCGCCGGCGACGATGGGTTGTTCGAGAAGGTCGTGGGAAACATCCAGGAAGCGAAGGCGCGAGGCGGCCGCATCATTGCCGTGGCGCCGGCGTCACGCGTCGAGGCCCTGGAACAGGTCCTGACGAAACCGCGCGACGTCGTACTGCCCGTCCCCGATGCCCACCCGTTGCTGATGCCGGTGCTGATGACGATCCCGGTCCAGCTTCTCGCGTATCACGTCGCGGTCCGCCGCGGATGCGACGTCGATCAGCCCCGGAACCTGGCGAAGAGCGTCACGGTCGAATAGACGCGCCGCGCACTATCGCGTCGCCGTGGCGCCGCACACCTGATTCGCGATCGCGAGCAGGTCGTCGTCCGAAATGTGCTTCTGCTGATCGGCGAGCGTCGTCATGCGCCGGTAGACTTCGTCGACGTCGCGACGCGACAGCGTGAGTCCCAGCCGTTCGCACGCCGTCTGCACGGCATGACGGCCGGAATGCTTGCCGAGCACGAGCGAGCTGGCCGGCGCACCAACGTCCTCGGGCCGCATGATCTCGTACGTCCGGCGATCCTTCAGCATGCCGTCCTGATGGATGCCAGCTTCGTGCGCGAAGGCGTTGCGGCCGACGATGGCCTTGTTGGCCTGCACGCGCTGACCGGTGATGTCCGTCAGCATCTGGCTGGTCTCGAACAGCTGCGGCGTCTTTACCTGCGATTTCACCGGCAGGAGATCCGGCCGCACGTGGGTGATCATCACGATCTCTTCGAGCGACGCGTTACCGGCGCGCTCACCGATGCCGTTGATCGTGCACTCCACCTGGCGCACGCCCGCGTGAATCGCCGCGATCGTGTTCGCTACCGCGAGGCCGAGATCGTCGTGGCAATGCGCGCTGAAGATCGCCTTGTCTGCGTTCGGCACGCGCTCGATGACGCCGCGGAAGAAGCGCCCGATCTCGTCCGGCGTCGAGTAGCCAACGGTGTCCGGCAGATTGACGGTCGTCGCGCCAGCCTTGATCACGGCCTCCACCACGCGACACAGAAAGTCCGAATCGCTGCGCGTCGCATCCTCGGCCGAGAACTCGACGTCGTCCGTGAAGTTGCGCGCGCGCGTGACCGCGTCGACGGCCCGCTCGAGGCACGCCTCGCGGGTCATGCGGAGCTTTCGGCTGAGGTGAAGGTCGGAGGTCGCGATGAAGGTGTGAATCCGGCCGCGGCGCGCGGGGGCAATCGAGGCGCCAGCCTTGTCGACGTCGCCCGTCGCGCAGCGCGCGAGCGCTGCCACGACGGGCTCCGTAACCGATTGCGCGACCTGCCTGACCGCCTCCGCGTCGTCTTCCGACGAGATCGGAAAGCCGGCTTCGATGATGTCCACGCCGAGCGTCTCGAGCTGACGCGCCAGACGAATCTTCTCGTCGATCCGCATCGAAAAGCCGGGAGCCTGCTCGCCGTCGCGCAACGTCGTGTCGAAAATGACCAGTCGATCTGACATGGGACTGCCAGTGTCGCGCCCGTCAGGCCCCAAAGTCAAGATTATGATGTTTAGATTACTAGTCGATATGCTTATTGACAGGCTAGACTGACGGCCGCGAGGTCAGACGATGACGTTCGAGGATTTGCGCGTGTTTTGCGCCGTAGCCGCCGAGCGCAGCTTCTCCAGGGCCGCTCGCAAGCTCCGGCGGACGCAGCCCGCGGTGAGCCAGGCCATTCGGCGGCTCGAAGCGGCTGCGGGTGAGCGCTTGATCGACCGCTCGTCGCGCGACGGCACGCTGACCGATGCGGGCCAATTGCTGCTGGAGTACGGGACGCGCCTGCTGCACCTGGCCAATGAGGCCTCGATGGCCGTTGGCGCCCTTCGAGAGGTGCGTCAGGGACGCGTTCTCATCGGCGCGAACGATGGCGGCATCTACGCGGTGCTGCCGCTCGTCGCGGCGTTTCAGCAGCAGTACCCGGCGATCGTCGTCGACGTTCGCCGCGTTGCGGCACGACAGATGGCGCAGGAAGTCCTGCTGCGCTCCGTCGATCTGGGCGTGCTCACGTTCAATCCGCCGGAGCGCGAGCTGCAGTCGATCGTCGTTGGCGTCGACGAGCTCGTGCTGCTCGTGCGACCCGATCATCCGCTCGCGGGGCGCGATCGCATTTCGATGGAGGAGATGGGTCAGCAGCCGGTGATCGCACACAACGACCCGTCGCCGATGCGCGATCGCGTGCTGCAGATGTACGAGCAGCGGCACGCGCCGCTCAACATCAAGCTCGCCCTGCCGAGCCTGGATGGCGTCAAGCGCGCCGTGGAGATGGGTCTCGGCGTTGCACTGCTGCCACGCCGCTGCGCGCTCGGCGAAATCGCGCGAGGGGATCTCGTCGAAGTGCAGGTGCCGGATCTGCGATCGCCGCGACAAGTACGGCTGGTCCATCGTCGCGACACCGCGCTCTCACATGCCGCGCGCGCATTTCTGGACGTCGCGCGGACGTTCGGCGATCAGACGAATGTGACGCCCGCGGAGACGCGGAAGACGGTGAGGGGACGCCGGACCTGAAGAGTTCCTCGGAGCGCCGGACCTTCGGGTCCGGCGTCCTTTCAGCGCCAGCCGGATACGTACGGCAGACTTGCCGCGACCTGCTCGACCTGTTCGTAGTGGTCGACGAGCAGCGCCGTCGCGTCCCAGTCGCCGGACATCAATGCAGATCGCACGGCCTCGGGCATGCCGAGCGGTACGGTGACCGAACCTGCGGAGATGGTCTTCGCGGGCAGATCGACCGCGCACGCGACCGATGGATCGGACTCGATCGCCGCCATCAATTTCTCGATTTGATCCGGCGTCACCGTCGCGCACGGCAGTCCGATCATCAGCGAGTTGCCGAAGAAAATCTCGGCGAACGACACGCCGACGATCGCCTGGATGCCCCAGCGTGCGATCGCCTGAGGCGCGTGCTCACGCGACGATCCGCAGCCGAAGTTCGATCCGACGAACATGATCTGCGCGCCCTGGAACGCCGGCTGATCGATCGCATGCGTCGTTCCACGCTCCGCGAGCTGTTTGCGATCGTCCTCGAACAGATGCTGTTCGAGACCCTCGAACGTGATCGTCTTGAGGAACCGCGCGGGGATGATGCGATCGGTGTCGATGTCTTCGCCGCGCACGACGACGCCGCGTCCTTCGACGCGCGTGATCTTGGAGGACTGGCTCATGGCTCGATGTCTCGCTTCCTGAAGGCGCGTCAGACCGCCGCGGGCTCGTTGATCGGGAACGACCGGATGTCGACGACTTCGCCGGCAACTGCGGCCGCCGCGACCATCGCGGGACTCATCAGCAGCGTCCGGCCCGTCGGACTGCCCTGCCGGCCCTTGAAATTACGGTTCGACGATGAGGCGCAGACCTCCCGGCCTTCGAGGCGATCGGGATTCATCGCGAGGCACATCGAGCAACCCGCACCGCGCCATTCGAAGCCCGCGTCGCGGAAGATCTGATCGAGCCCTTCCTTCTCGGCGGCCACGGCGACCTTCTGCGATCCCGGCACGACGAGCGCACGCACGTGCGACGCCACGCGATGGCCAGCGACAACGTGCGCCGCTTCACGAAGATCGGAAAGGCGGCCGTTCGTGCACGAGCCGATGAACGCGACGTCGACGCGCGTGCCGGCGATCGGCTGTCCGGGCTGGAAGCCCATGAAATCGAGCGCCTCGGCGAGTCCCGCCCGCTCGGGCGTGGTGACGTCGTCCGGCGTCGGCAGCCGGGCGCCAACGCCGACGGACTGGCCGGGATTGATGCCCCACGTCACCGTCGGCGCGATGTCTTCGCCCTGCAATCGGATGACATCGTCGTATGGTGCGCCCGCGTCGGACGCCATGCCTCGCCACCACGCCACGGCCTTGTCGAACGCAGCGCCGGACGGTGCGAAGCGGCGGCCACGCAGGAACTCGAACGTCGTGTCGTCCGGATTGACGTAGCCGACGCGCGCGCCGCCTTCGATCGACATGTTGCAGACGGTCATGCGCTCGTCCATCGTCATGCGGTCGAAGACGTCGCCCGCGTACTCGTACGCGTAGCCCGTGCCGCCCTTCACGCCGAGCCGGCCGATGATCGTCAGGATCACGTCCTTCGCGTAGACGCGCGGCTTGAGCGTGCCGTTGACCTCGATGCGCCGCACCTTGAGCGGCGAGAGCGCGAGGCACTGCGACGCGAGGACGTCGCGCACCTGCGACGTGCCGATGCCGAACGCGATGGCGCCGAATGCGCCGTGCGTCGACGTGTGGCTGTCGCCGCACGCGATCGTCATGCCCGGCTGCGTCAGGCCCATCTCCGGACCGATGACGTGCACGATGCCCTGCGATCCGCTGGCGAGATCGAAGAACTGGATGCCGTAGTCGCGGCAGTTGCGCTCCAGCGCCTCCGTCATGCTCTCGGCCATCACGTCGGCGAACGGCCGCGCCTGCGCGCGCGTCGGCACGATGTGATCGATCGTCGCGAACGTGCGCTGCGGCGCGCGGACCGTCCAGCCGCGCTCGCGCAATTCGGCGAATGCCTGCGGGCTCGTCACTTCGTGGACGAGGTGAAGGCCGATGTAGAGCTGGGTCTGGCCGTTGGGGAGCGTGCGCACGGTGTGCGCGTCCCAGACTTTCTGAAAGAGGGTTCGAGCCATGGCTAAACCTCAATCCTATCAGGCCGCACGATTCCGCGCGCCCTGCGCGTATCTTGCGACGACGCGTGCGCGGCGTCCAATAGAATGTCGTGATTAGTTGATTCCCGTGGACTTCCTTTCGTCACTCAATCCCGCTCAACGCGACGCGGTCCTGCACACCGAAGGCCCGCTGCTGATCCTGGCCGGCGCCGGATCGGGCAAGACGCGCGTCATCACCTACCGCATGGCCTACATCATCGCCGCGCAGCTCGCGCAGCCCGGCGAAGTGCTGGCCGTCACGTTCACCAACAAGGCTGCCGAGGAGATGCGCGAGCGCATCGAGCGCGTGCTCGAGGGCGACTGCCGTCAGATCTGGCTGTCGACGTTCCACTCGCTATGCGCGCGCCTGCTGCGCCGCGAGGCGCCCGCGCTCGGCCTGTCGCGCGACTTCGTCATCTACGACTCCTCCGATCAGCTCGCCGTCGTCAAACGCGCGATGAAGGAGCTGAACGTCGACGAGAAGTTCATCCAGCCTCGTGCGGCGCTGTCGCGGATCAGCCAGGCCAAGAACCGGATGGAGACGCCGGAGACGCTGCGCACGTCGGGCTGGAGCCTGCGCGACCAGCAGATCAGCCGCGTCTACGAGGCCTATCTGCGCTCGCTCTCAGACGCCGGTGCGCTCGATTTCGACGACCTCCTGCTCAAGACCGTCGAGCTCGTCGAGACGAGCGAGCGCGTGCGCGAGACGTACGCGCAACGCTTCCGGTACATCCTCGTCGACGAGTATCAGGACACGAACCGGCCGCAGTACATCCTGATCCGCCGGCTCGCCGAGATCCATCGCAACCTCTGCGTCGTCGGCGATCCGGACCAGTCGATCTACAAGTGGCGCGGCGCGGACCTGCGCAACATCCTCGATTTCGAGCGCGACTTCCCCGACGCGCACATCGTCAAGCTCGAGCAGAACTACCGGTCGACGCAGGTCATCCTCGACGCGGCGTCGGCGGTGATCCGGCACAACCGCAACCGCAAGGACAAGCGTCTGTGGACGGATCACAAGGGCGGCGATCCGATCCTCTACGTGCGCGCGAACGACGAGATCGAAGAGGCGGATTTCATCACGCGCGCGATCCGCGATGCGCACCGTGCCGATCCGACGCGCATGGTCGCCGTGCTCTACCGCACGAACGCGCAGTCACGCGCGATCGAAGACGCGCTGATGCGCGAGGCCGTCGCGTACCGCATCATCGGCGGCGTCCGGTTCTACGAACGCAAGGAAATCAAGGACGCGCTCGCGTATCTCCGCCTCGTCATCAACCCGCACGACGACGTCAGCCTGCGGCGCGTGATCAACACGCCGGCGCGCGGCATCGGCAAGACGGTGCTCGACACGCTCGAACGGGTCGAGCTCTCGGACGGTGAGGCGGACATTCCACTGCTGACGGCCGGTCTGCAGCCCGTCGCGTCAGCGCGCTCCCTGTGGACGCGCCTCGTGCACGCGGTCGATCGACGATTGCTGCCGACGCGATCGGCGACGGCGGTCAAGACGTTTCGCGATCTCATCGCGTCGCTGGCAAGCGACGCCGCGACTGCAACGGTGTCGACGACGATCACGCAGATGCTGGAGCGGACGGGCTATCTGCAGGCGCTTCGCGACGAACGGAGCGAGGAAGCCGAAGCGCGCATCGAGAACCTCATCGAGCTCGTGTCGGCCGCGCGCGAATACGAGCTTCGCGATCCGGAGGCGTCGCTCGGCGGCTTCGTCGATCGTCTGTCACTGCTGTCGGAAGCCGACGAGGCGGACGGCGCCAACGACGCGCGCGTCTGGCTGATGTCCATGCACGCAGCCAAAGGCCTCGAGTTCCCCATCGTCATCGTCGCGGGCATGGAAGAAGGTCTGTTCCCGCACGCGCGCTCTGTCGAGGACGAAGACGACGTCGAAGAAGAGCGCCGCATTTTCTACGTCTGCATCACACGCGCCCGGGAGCGTCTCGTCTTGACGGGTGCCGCGCGGCGTCGCGTGTTCGGCGAGTATCAGCCGACGGAGCCGTCCCGGTTCCTCGACGAAGTGCCCGCCGAGCTCGTCAAGCGCGTGGAGTCGGCCGCGCCGGCACCACGCTGGCAGCAGCCGTCCTACGACCTGCGCAACCCGTACGCGCATCGGGGCGCGTCGCGCGGGCGGGAAGAGAGCCGCGGATTCTCGTACGAGCACGAGGACCAGTCGGCGTCAGGCGTGCGCGCGGGCATGCGCGTCCGCCATCGGCAATTCGGCGTGGGAACGGTCGTCGACGTCGAAGATCACGGCGACGACTACAAAGTCACCGTGCGCTTCCCCAGCGTCGGCACGAAGAAGCTGCTCGCGCGGTTCGCGGGCCTCGAGCCCGCGTAGAACGTTTCGCTACGCCTCGGGCTCCGCCGCGCCGTCGTTCGTGTCGGTGACGTCGCCTTCCGGCTCGCTGAGCGTCGCGATCGAGACGAGGCGATCGGCCTCGCCAAGATCCATCAGGCGAACGCCCTGCGTGTCGCGGCCGATGGGCCGCAGATCGCCGGCCTTCATGCGGATAATCTGGCCCTGCTCGGTCACGAGCAGCAGCTCGTGGCGATCGGTGACGCACGCCAGGCCGATGACCTGGCCGTTGCGATCGCTCGTCTGGACGTTCTTGAGACCGATGCCTCCGCGCGTCTGGCGACGATATTCGCTGACGTCCGTGCGCTTGCCGTAGCCGTTCTCGCACACGGTCAACAGCGTGCCGTCCTCGGTGACGACTTCCATGGCGACGACTTCGTCGCCATCGCGCAGCTGCATGCCGCGCACGCCGAACGCCGTGCGGCCCATCGGCCGGACGTCGGCTTCCGCGAAGCGGATCGCCATGCCGTTGCGCGATCCCATCACGAGATCCTTCTGGCCATCGGTTTCGGCGACCGCGATCAGCCGATCGTCGTCGTCGACTTGAATCGCGATGATGCCCGCCGAGCGCGGGTTCGAGAACGCCGCAAGATCGGTCTTCTTCACCGTGCCCTGTCGTGTGCACATCACGATGAAGCGGCCGCCCTCTTCCTTCGGGAATGCCTGGACGCGCAAGAGTGCCGCGATCTTCTCGCCTTCGGCCATGTGGACGAGGTTCGCAATCGACTTGCCCTTACTGCTCCGGCTGACCTCCGGGATGTCGTACACGCGCAGCCAGTAACACTTGCCGCGGTCCGTGAAGATCAGGATGTACGCGTGCGTGTTCGCGACGAAGAGGTGCTGGACGACGTCCTCCTCGCGCGTCTGCATGCCGATCAGCCCCTTGCCGCCACGGCGCTGCTGGCGATACGCGTCGAGCGCCGTGCGCTTGATGTAGCCCGTGCTCGTCGCCGTGATGACGACGTCCTCGTCCGCGATCAGATCCTCGACGCGGAACTCGCCGCTCTCCTCGATGATGTCCGTTCGCCGCGCGTCGCCGTACTTCTTCTGAATCGCGCGCAGCTCCTCGACGATCAGGTTCGTCAGCAGCTCCTCGCTCGACAGGATCGCGCGCAGGCGTTCGATCGTCTTCATCAGCTCGGCGAGCTCGTCGAGGATCTTCTGCCGCTCGAGGCCCGTGAGCCGCTGCAGCTGCATGTCGAGGATGGCCTGCGCCTGGATCTGCGTCAGGCCGAACTGCGTCATCAGGCCCGTACGCGCCTCGTTCGGATTCACCGAGGCGCGGATGAGCGCAATCACCTGGTCGAGGTGGTCGAGCGCGATCCGCAGGCCTTCGAGGATGTGCGCGCGCGCTTCCGCTTTGCGCAGCTCGAATTCGATGCGCCGGCGAACGACGTCGCGCCGGAACTCGATGAAGTGGTCGATGATGTCGAGCAGCCCCAGCACGCGCGGACGGTTGTCGGCAATCGCCAGCAGCGTCACGCCGAAGCTCGTTTGCAGCTTCGTGTGCTTGTAGAGGTTGTTCAGCACGACGTCGGGCAGCTCGCCGCGCTTGAGCTCGATCACGATCCGCATGCCCTCGCGATCAGACTCGTCGCGAAGATCCGCGATGCCTTCGATACGCTTGTCGCGCACGAGATCGGCGATGTCCTTGATCAGCGCGGCCTTGATGACCTGATAGGGGATCTCGGTGACGACGATCGAGACGCGATCGCCTTTCTTCGACTCCTCGATCGTGGACTTGGCGCGGACGATGACGCTGCCGCGGCCGTCACGATACGCACGATAGACGCCCTCACGGCCGACGATCGTGCCGCCGGTCGGAAAATCCGGGCCGGGAATCGCCTGCAGCACCGCACGGAACCGCTCCTCGCGCGACGCGGTGCGCCGCTCGATCGCGGCGACGACGCCGTCGATGACCTCGCGCATGTTGTGCGGCGGGATGTTCGTCGCCATGCCGACGGCGATGCCGGCCGATCCGTTGACGAGCAGGTTCGGGAACGGCGACGGCAGGACCGTCGGCTCCTCGGTCGTCTCGTCGTAGTTGGGGACGAAGTCGACGGTCTCCTTGTCGAGATCCGTCATCATCTCGTCGCCGAGGGACTCGAGACGCGCTTCGGTGTACCGCATCGCCGCCGGCGGGTCGTCGTCGATCGATCCGAAGTTGCCCTGGCCGTCGACCAGCGGCGCGCGCATGTTGAAGTCCTGCGCGAGCCGGACGAGCGTGTCGTAAATGGACGCGTCGCCATGGGGATGGAAGTTCCCCATGACCTCGCCGACGATCTTCGCGCACTTGCGGTACGCGCGATTCGACGACAGGCCCATCGTCTTCATGCCGTAGAGCACGCGCCGGTGCGCGGGCTTGAGGCCGTCTCGTACGTCGGGCAGCGCGCGCCCGATGATTACGCTCATCGCGTAATCCATGTACGAGCGCTTCATCTCATCTTCGATGTTGACCGGAATGCGGGACGAAAGCTGTTGATCCATGCGTCAGATGTCGAGATTCTTCACGTCGAGCGCGTTGTCTTCGATGAACTTGCGGCGCGGCTCGACCTGATCGCCCATGAGCGTCGTGAACATCAGGTCCGCTTCCGTGTGATCTTCCGCGCGCACCTGCAGCAGCGTGCGCTTCTGCGGGTCCATCGTCGTGTCCCAGAGCGTGTCGGGATTCATCTCGCCGAGGCCCTTATAGCGATTGACGGCGAGGCCGCGTCGGCCGGCCGCGACGAAGTACTCGACGAGGTCGTCGAGCGATTCGACGTGCCGATCGGCCTCACGGGCCTTCTTCGATTTCGCGATCTCGTCGGCCGCGGGAGCCGCCGCACCAGGAGCCGCAGTGCCGGCGGCGGCTTCGTCGGTGATCGCCTCGTCCTTGTCGTCCGCGTCGTCGGTCGCGGCGGCGGCCGCCGTACGAATCGTCACGGCGCCCATCATCAAATCGCGGACGTCCTGATACGCCGTCGAGAGCGTGCGGAACTCGCCGGTCGTCACGAAGTCGAGATCGAGACGATGCTTTCGCGGATAGCCGGCAGACCGATCTTCGACAATGACTGCGTACGCCTGGTGCTCGGCGTCTTCGACAATCGACGCCTGCACGTCGCCAATCGTCAGATGTCCAGCCAACGCCTCCACGGCGCTGCGGTTCGCCCAGAACGTCTTGTCGCCGGCTTCGCCCTCGAGCAGCGCCAGAATCGCCCGCCGGCTCGGACCTCGGCGCTCGACGACCTGCAGCAGCTTGCGGAACGTCATCAGCTTCTCGAGCCGGCGCTCGAGCTCCGGCCCGGCAATCTCCTGTCCCGTGCCGAGCACGAGCGTGCGCGACTCGGCCGCACGCGCGATCAGGAATGTTTCCAGATCGCGCTCGTCCTTGATGAACGTCTCCTGCCGGCCGCGCTTGGCGCGGAACAGCGGCGGCTGCGCGATGTAGATGTGGCCGCGATCGACGAGATCGCGCATCTGCCGGTAGAAGAACGTCAGCAGCAGCGTGCGGATGTGCGACCCGTCGACGTCCGCGTCGGTCATGATGATCACGCGGTGATACCGCAGCTTCGCCGGATCGAACTCGTCGGATCCGATGCCGCAGCCCAGCGCCGCGATCAGCGTGCGGATCTCTTCGTGGCTCAGCATCTTGTCGAAGCGAGCCTTCTCGACGTTGAGGATCTTGCCCTTGATGGGCAGCACCGCCTGGAAGCGGCGATCGCGTCCCTGTTTCGCCGACCCACCTGCGGACTCGCCCTCGACGATGTAGAGCTCGCTCTGCGCGGGATCGCGTTCCTGGCAATCCGCGAGCTTGCCCGGCAGCGCCGTGTTGTCGAGCGCGCCCTTACGCCGCACGAGATCGCGCGCCTTCCGAGCCGCTTCACGCGCCAGCGCGGCGTCGACGGCTTTAGCGATGATCTTCTTGGAGATCGCGGGGTTCTCCTCGAGGAAGGCACCAAGCCGATCGTTGACGATGTTCTCGACGATGCCCTTGACCTCGGTGTTGCCGAGCTTCGTCTTCGTCTGTCCTTCGAACTGTGGCTGCGGGATCTTGACGGAGATCACCGCCGTCATCCCTTCGCGCACGTCGTCGCCGCTCACGCTGTCGGACAGCTTGTCGGAGAGGTTGTTGCGCGACGCGTAGTGATTGATCGTCCGCGTGAGCGCCGCGCGGAAGCCCGACAGGTGCGTGCCGCCTTCGACCGTGTTGATGTTGTTCGCGAAGGTGTACGTCAGCTCGCTGTAGCTGTCGTTCCACTGCAGCGCGATCTCGACCGTGATCATGTCGCGCTCGCCGGACATGTAGATCGGCTTGTCGTTGACGGCGGTCTTGTTCTTGTTCAGGTACTCGACGAATTCGCGGATGCCGCCTTCGTAGAAGAACTGATGGCGCTTGCCGTCACGCTCGTCTTCGATCGTGATCGTCACGCCGGCATTGAGGAACGCCAGCTCGCGCAGCCGCTGCGACAGCGTCTCGAAGCTGAAGTCGACGCTCTCGAAGATCTCGGTGTCCGGCTTGAACGTGATCTTCGTGCCGCGCTTTTCCGTCGTGCCCGTGATGTAGAGATCGCCGGTTGGCGTGCCGCGCTGATAACGCTGCTGATGGACGTGCCCGCTGCGCCAGATCTCCAGCTCGAGCCATTCAGACAACGCGTTGACGACCGACGCACCCACGCCGTGCAGACCGCCTGACACTTTGTAGGCGGAGTTCTCGAACTTGCCCCCGGCGTGCAGCACGGTCATGACCAGTTCCGCGCCGGACTTGCCGCTCGGATGCATGTCGACCGGGATTCCGCGGCCGTCGTCGATGACGGTCACCGAGCCGTCGATGTGGATCGTGACGTTGACGTTCTTGCAGAAGCCCGCGAGCGCCTCGTCGATCGAGTTGTCGACGATCTCGTAGACCAGGTGATGCAGCCCCTGCGGCCCGGTGGACCCGATGTACATCGCGGGCCGCTTGCGCACCGCCTCAAGGCCTTCGAGAACTTTGATCTTGTCCGCGCCGTAGTCGTCAGCGCTGCCGCCGGCGGCCGCGGCGATATCGCCACGGCCGGTGTTATGAAGCTCAGTATTCGACATGGGTTCTGGGAACGTGTGGAACCGATCGGACTCCGCGCGCGGAGTCAGGCTTGATCGCGCTCATCAGATACGCATCGGCATGATCACGTACGTGTATTCATAGCCCTCGGCGCCGACCGGCTTCATCACGGCCTGGCTCATCTCGTCCTTGAACTCGAGCTGCACCTGCTCGGTTTCGACCGCGCTCAGAAAGTTGTCGACGTAGTCCGCGTTGAAGCAGATCTGCATCGTCGAGCCGCCGTAGTCGACCGGCAGCACTTCGTGCGCCTCGCCGAGCTCCGGCGTGCTGGACGTGATGTCCACCTGATCGCGGCCCATCACGAACTTCACGGCCTTCGAGCGCTCGTTCGACAGCAGCCGCACGCGCTTGACAGCCGACGCGAGCCGATCGCGATCGAAATCGATCCGCTTGTCGTTCGCCTTCGGAATCACGCGCTCGTACGCCGGAAAGTTGGCGTCGATCTTTCGCGAGATCAGCAGCCGGCTGCCGGCGCGGAAGAACAGGTGGTTCTCGCCCTGCGAGAACTCGATGTTTTCGACGCCGTCGATCAACCGCGCGATCTCGTTCAACGTCTTGCGCGGCAGCAGGACTTCTCCTTTGGCCGACTTGCCAGGCGATTCGTGCACGCGCACGAACGCCAGCCGGTGGCCATCCGTCGCGACCATGCTCATCGCGTCCGGCTGCAAGACCAACTGCGCGCCGTTGAGGAAGTACCGCGTGTCCTCGCTCGTGATCGCGAACTTCGTCTGGTTGATCATCCGCTTCAACGCCGCAGCCGGCAGCGACGCTGCCACGGTACCGCCGTCGTCGGGCGGTGACGGAAACTCGCTCGCCGGCAACGTCTGCATGCGCGACTCGAAGCGATCGGCCGCAATCGTCACGCTCTTGCCGCCCTTGTCTTCGTTGATCCGGATCTCCGTGTCGGGCAGCGCGCTGACGATCTCGAAGAGCTTCTTCGCCGGCAGCGTCAACACGCCCGGCTTCGTCACCGTTGCCTCACACTGGCTGCGCAAGCCGACATCGAGATCGGTCGCGAGCAACGAGACGTGCTCCTTCGCCGCGTCGATCAGCACGTTGGCGAGAATCGGAATGGTGTTCTTCCGCTCGACGATGCCTTGCAACAGAGAGAGTTCCTTCAGCAAATCGCTCTTGCGGACAACCAGTTCCATAGGCAGGGCGACCTCACAACATGCCCGGTTCCGCGGGCCTTGGTCGGAGCACCATCAGGGGGATTGATCTGTTCCCAGATGGAAGATCAGAAAGACAAAGAATTATAACAAGAATAAGGGCCTGTGGATACCGCAATTGGTGCGGCTAACTCCAGAAATATCAGGCGTTTATCTTGTGCACGTCTCTGTGGACGCCGCCGCGCCGGACCGGCAGGAATTGTGTGGAAAACAGGGTGATCCGCTGTCATCCACAGCCGTCCACAGGAGCCTTCTGTGGATGCCCGACGACGATGCTGCCTGATAGCCGATTTTGCTAGCGAAACGACTCGGTCAGCGTGTTGATGAGGTTGTTGAAAACTGCGTCGCGCTGGCGCATCTCCTCGACCTTGCGGATGGAGTGAATGACCGTCGAGTGATGCTTGCCGCCGAAGCTCTTCCCAATCTCAGGCAGCGACGACGACGTCAGGGACTTGCACAGATACATCGCGACCTGACGCGGCAAGGCGATCGACTTCGAGTTGTTCTTCGATTTGATCTCGTTCAGACGGATTTGGTAGTACTCCGCGACGAACTTCTGAATCATGTCGATCGTCACCGCGCGCTCCTTGTCCGGGAGCACGTCGCGCAGCACTTCCTGCACGAGCGACATCGACACCTCGCGCCCGGTGAGTGACGCATAGGCCAGCAGGCGAATCAGCGATCCCTCCAGCTCGCGGATGTTCGACTTGATGCGTCCGGCGATGTACAGCGCGACGTCGTCGGGCAGCGGCACCCCTTCGGCGTCGGCTTTTCGCTTCAAAATCGCGATTTTCGTCTCGAGATCCGGCGGCTGGATGTCGGCAATCAGGCCCCACTCGAAGCGGCTTCGCAGCCGTTCCTCGAGCTCGCTGATCTGGTGCGGCGGGCAGTCGCTGCTGAGCACGATCTGCTTCTGCGCGTCGTGCAGCGCGTTGAACGTATGGAAGAACTCCGTCTGCGTGCGCTCCTTGCCGACGATGAACTGGACGTCGTCGACGAGAAGGACATCGACGCCACGATAGCGCTCGCGGAAGTCGAGGATGCGATCGTACCGAATCGCGTTGACGACCTCGTTCATGAATCGCTCGGCCGAGATGTACGTGAGCTTCAAGCCGGGGCTCTGCGTGAGCACGTAGTGCCCGATCGCGTGCATGAGATGCGTCTTGCCGAGACCGACGCCGCCGTACAGGAACAGCGGATTGTAGGAGCGCGAGGGGGCTTCAGCCACCGCACGGCAGGCGGCATGTGCGAACTGATTCGATGCGCCGACGATGAACGTGTCGAACGAATACCGCGGGCTCAATCCGCCGACATCAGCGATGATCTCGCTGTCGTCCGGGTTGAAGACCTCGGGGCCGGCGAGTTCCTCGCTGCTGAGATCGGCGGGCGCCTCGGGCCGGCGGCTAGCAGGGCCGCCATGACCGTCAGGTTGGAACAGGAGCCGCACGCCGGGCCTGCCGACTTCGGTCAGCGCCTCGTCCAGGATGACCGCGTAGTTACGCGTCAGCCATTCGATGACGGTCGGGTCGGTGACGCGAATCCTGAGGCTGTTCCCCAGGTCGGCGACGAGGGATGTCTCGCGAAACCACGTGTCATAGCTGTAACGGTTGACTTTGGTCTCGACGCGCGCGAGAACCTCGTCCCAGACACTGGAAGTCATGCGTGATCAACCCCGGAATCGCAATTTTCGAGAAGCGGCTGGCGCCGCGTCACCGATGTTACGCCGGTCGCATGCCACCGGCAAAAAGAGCCGAAAAACGGCCAAAAACGCGCAGGTCAGACCATCGAAATACGCCGTAAGTGCCGTATTTGCTATGCGTTGGCGGATTCAATTCCGCGAAGATAGGATTTCCACAGGTTTTTCCACAGATGTGGAAAACTGCCCGCGCCAGACACCCTGCTGCGCGGAAAGTTGGCGAATCTACCACAGGCTCCCGCCGCGCACAATTGCTGAATGATGAGATTCGCGGAACCCGTGGACGGGCCGCGGAAAGAAGGCCTGCTCGGAGTCGAGGCGTTGACAGGCCAGCCAACGGACCGCTACGATTCGTGTTTCTCCAGTGTGTAAAGACACCTGGCTGGGAGCCCCATGAAGCGCACGTATCAGCCCAATCGCCGCCGCCGTCGGCGCACCCATGGTTTTCTCGTTCGGATGCGGACCAAGAACGGCCGGATCGTGCTCAAGCGGCGCCGCGCCAAGGGCCGGAAGCGCCTGACCGTTTCGTCCGAGTCGTAACCCCGCGTGGGCGCCGCCCGCGCGCGGTGGTGCGCATGTCGCAGCGATTTCCCACGTCTGTTCGCCTGCGCGTTCGCTCGGAGTTCACGTCGGTCCAGGAACGAGGCCGCCGCGTCTCGCTGCGGTATCTGACCTTGCTCGCCATGCCCAACTCGCTCGATCGTGACCGCCTCGGCATCATCGCGTCGCGACGCATGGGCAATGCCGTCGCGCGCAATCGAGCCAAGCGCATGCTCCGCGACATCTTCCGGCGACAAGAGCCGGACACGGCCGCCGCGCGCGGCCTTCGCCCGCTCGATCTCGTCATCATTCCCCGCCGGGAGCTGGTCGCCGCATCCGTCGCGGCGGTCGAACAGGATTTTCGAATCGCGTTGCATCGCGTCGATCGATCGAGGCCGCAATGACAATCGCGGCACGTCTTGCGATCGTCGCCGTCCGGGCGTATCAGCTTGTGCTGAGTCCGCTCGTCGGTGGCGCGTGCCGCTTCGAGCCCTCGTGCTCGGCATACGCGCTCGAGGCGATTGAACGGCACGGCGCTGCTCGCGGTCTCTGGCTCGCGCTGCGGCGCATCAGCCGCTGCCATCCGTTTGCGCAGCCGGGCATCGATCCGGTCCCGCCGCGGGTGGATCACGTCTGAGACAGTTGGCCTTCATGGAAAAGCGCGTTTTTCTGGCAATCCTGCTGTGCTTCGCGGTGCTGGCGGTCTATCAGATGGTTTTTCCGCCGGCGAAGCCTACGCCGGCGGCCGCCGCGGCTGCCACTGCATCTCCGATCACGGCTTCCGCGGGTGATCAGCCGGCATCCGCGCCGGCGCCGACCACCGCAGCACCAGCTGCGACTCCCGTCGTCGCCGACGCTTCGGCGCGCGACATCGTCGTCGACACCGATGCGATTCACGCGGTGTTCTCGACGGCGGGTGCCACGCTCAAACAGTGGCAGCTGAAGCGGTTTCTCGAGTCTGGTGCGCCGCTCGAACTCGTCCCGCAGGACGTGCCTGCCAACTATCCGCGGGCGTTCACGATCACGACCGACGATGCGGCGCTGTCGAAGACGTTGGTCACGGCGCTGTACAGGCCAAGCGCGAACTCGCTCACACTCGGCGCCACGCCCGGACAGTTGACGTTCGAGTACCAGGACGCGAGCGGCCTCAGCGCACGCAAGACGTTCTACTTCCAGCCGGAAGGCAAGTCGTATGTGCTGCGCGTCGAGGCGGCGATCGACGTGAACGGCGTGTCGAAACCGGTGACGATCGCGTCCGGGCCTGCACTCGGCCTCGGCTATCAGCCCGACGGCTCGCGTCACGTGCCGGTGCGCGCGATTCATCATCTCGACGGCAAGGTTACGCGCCTGACCGCGAGTAATCTCCAGAAGCAGTCGCACTATCAGGGAGACATCAAATTCGCGGGCGTCGAGGACCAGTACTTTCTGAACGCCGCACTGCCGGGTGATCAGAAGATCACGGTCGACTACGAACCGCTGACGCTACCGGTGCCCGGCGCTGCGAGCACGCAGACGCGCGGTCTGATCGACTACCGCGTCTCGGTGCCTGGTGCGCTCGCGCTGCCGTTCTTCCTCGGCCCGAAAGACTTCGACACGTTGCAGAACGTCGATCCGCGACTGCAACTCGTGTTGGCGATCGACTTCGGCATGTTCCGCGCGATCGTCGTGCCGCTGCTGATCGCCCTCAAGTGGATCAACGGCTATCTCGGCAACTACGGCTGGTCGATCGTCGCGCTCACGGTGATCATCAACCTGATCATCTTCCCGCTCCGCCACCGCAGCATGGTGTCGATGAAGAAGATGCAGGCAGTCCAGCCCGAAGTGAAGGCGATCCAGGAGCGCTACGCGAAGTACAAGATTACGGACCCCGAGCGCCAGAAGATGAACCAGGAGATGATGGCGCTCTATAAGCAGAAGGGCGTCAATCCTGCGAGCGGCTGTCTGCCGATGCTCTTGACGCTGCCGATCCTCTACGCGTTCTACGCGTTGCTCGGTGCCGCCATCGAGCTGCGCGGGGCGCCGTTCTTCGGCTGGATTCACGATCTGTCGCACCACGACCCGCTCTACATCACGCCGGTGCTGATGGGCGTGTCGATGCTCTGGCAGCAACGGATGATGCCGACGACCGCCGATCCGATTCAGCAGAAGATGTTCCTGCTGATGCCGGTGATCTTCACGGTGTCGTTCCTGTGGGCGCCGGCGGGGCTCGTCATCTACTGGTTCGCGAGCAACGCGATGGCCATCGGCCAGCAGTATCTGACGAACCGGATGATCGCGGCCCCGGCTCGGACGACGCCCGTGCGCCGCAGCGCGGGCAACGGCAAGGCAAAATCTTCGTAGACGGTGCACCATGAGCAGCGATCTTGATACCCAGGTGATCGACTTCGTCCGCCGCGTGACGGCGGCGATGGGACTGGACTTGACGGTCGACGTCGAAGAGACGCCGGACAACGTGCGCTTGAACCTGTCCGGAACGGGAGCGGACGTGCTGCTGCGCCGCAAAGGCGAAACACTCGATGCGCTGCAGGTCATCGTCAACACGGCGTTTCGCCGAGATGCGCGCGGCGATCGCCACTACGTCGTCGACGCGCTCGGCTTCCGCAGGGACAAGGACTCCGAGCTGCGGCAGATGGCGCAGTTCCTCATCGGCAAGGCCAAGACGTCGGGCACGCCGCAGGAGATCGGGCCGCTCAATCCGTACGCGCGGCGCATCGTGCACCTGGCCGTGTCGGAAGACACCGGCGTCACGTCCGAGAGCATCGGCGACGCCTTTCTGAAAACCGTCATCATCTCGCCGAAGTAGACGCGCGGCGCCACTGGCCGTGTTCAGCACAACCGACACCATCGTCGCGATTGCGACGCCCGCTGGACGCGGCGGCATTGGCGTCGTGCGTCTGTCCGGGTCCGACGCGTGCCGGATTGCGTGCGCGTTGCTGCGTCGCGCCGCCCCGCTGGAGCCGCGCCACGCCACGTTTGGACGAATCGTCGACGGATCCGATGCTGACGCGCGCGTCCTCGACGAAGTCGTGGTGACGTGGTTCGACGCGCCTCGCTCGTACACGACAGAAGATGTGATCGAGATTTC
Organism: Vicinamibacterales bacterium; assembly: GCA_035547155.1. Lineage (GTDB taxonomy): Bacteria > Acidobacteriota > Vicinamibacteria > Vicinamibacterales > SCN-69-37 > CAZNMF01. Next base: position 4,502 of record DASZVJ010000141.1, on the reverse strand, counting down.
CGCGCACGGCAGTCCCGTGCTGCTCGCGCGCCTCGTCGAGCTGGCGATGTCGGCGGGCGCGCGGCTGGCCGAGCCTGGCGAGTTCACCTTTCGCGCCTATCTGAACGGCCGCCTCGATCTCGTGCAGGCGGAAGCCGTCGCGGATCTCATCGACGCCATGACGCCGATGCAGGCGCGCGCGGCGATGGATCAGCTCGAAGGGACGTTGACGTCCGCAGTGAAGGCGATCGACGCCGCGCTGTTCGATCTCGCGGCCCGTCTCGAAGCGTCCCTCGACTTTCCCGACGAGGGCTTTCACTTCATCACGCGCGACGAAGCGCGGGCCGCGCTCGCGGACATCCACGCGTCGCTGGCCGCGCTCGTACGTGATGGGCGGGCCGGACGACTGATTCGCGACGGTGGTCTGATCGTCATCGCCGGACGGCCCAATGCCGGCAAATCGAGCTTGTTCAACGCCCTGGCCGCCGCGCCGCGTGCGATTGTCACCGACATTCCAGGCACGACGCGCGACGTGCTGACCGAGCGCGTGGACGTGCATGGCGTGCCGTTGACGCTCGTCGACACCGCGGGCCTGCGGGAGACGCACGATGTCATCGAAGCCGAAGGCGTCAGCCGCGCGCGCGACGCGATGACGATCGCGGCTCTGCGATTGCTCGTCGTGGATCGCTCGCGTCCGATCGACGACGAGGATCGCGTCGACGCTGCGGCCGACCGGACGATCGTCGTACTGAGCAAGTCGGATTTGCCGCGCGATCCGTCGTGGCGTGCCGTCGACAAATGGCCCGCTCCCACCGTCGACGTGTCGGTGATCACGGGTGACGGCGTCGATCGCTTGCGCGCGATGATTGTGGAGACGCTCGCCGGTCGCGACGAGTGGCGCGATACGCCGGTGATCTCCAACGTGCGTCACCTGGAACACGCGCAGCGCGCGCTCGACGCGATCGATCGAGCAGAGTCCGGGCTCGAGTCCGGCGCGACGGAAGAGCTCGCGCTCGCCGAGCTTGCGGCCGCACGCCAGTCGCTCGAGGCGCTCATGGGACGACGAACCGCGGACGATTTGCTAGAGCGGATCTTTTCGCGCTTCTGCGTCGGAAAATGATCGTGGGGATCGAGTCCATCGACGTCATGGTGATCGGGGCCGGTCATGCCGGATGCGAAGCCGCGTGGGCGGCCGCACGGATGGGATGCCGCGTCGCGATCTGCACGCTGTCGATGGACACCGTCGCGTTGATGCCGTGCAATCCTGCGGTTGGCGGGACGGCGAAAGGCCATCTCGTACGCGAGATCGACGCGCTCGGCGGTCTGATGGGCCGTGCGATCGACGCGACGGGCATTCAATTCAAGCTGCTCAATCGCAGCCGCGGGCCGGCCGTCTGGTCGCCGCGCGCGCAAGCGGACAAGCGCCGGTACGGCACGTGGGTGCGCGCGACGCTCTCCGGCGCTCCGAATATTCAGTGGCTCATTGGCCGAGCGGGCCGCATCGTCGTCGAGGACGGTCGCGTGGCCGGACTCGAGTTGGAGGACGGCTCGCGGATCGTGTGCCGCGCGCTCGTCATCACGACCGGCACGTTTCTCAACGGGCTCGTGCACGTCGGAGACGAGCGGCGGCCGTCTGGTCGTGCGGGCGAGCCGCCGACGCGTGCGCTCGCGGACTCGCTGCGCTCGATTGGCGTCGAGATGGGCCGGCTGAAGACGGGCACGCCACCGCGGCTCGATCGTCGCAGCATCGATTTCACGCGCTTCCCCGAGGAACGCGGCGACGATCCCATCGTCCCCTTTTCGTTCGTGTCGCCGCCGATCGTGCGCGAGCAGATCCCGTGTCATCTCGTCTATACGACGGAACGGCTGCACGATCTGGTACGCGACAACATCGGCCGATCGCCGCTCTACAACGGACAGATCTCCGGCATTGGCCCGCGCTATTGTCCGTCGCTCGAAGACAAAGTGATGCGCTTCCCGGAGAAGGAGCGACATCAGATCTTTCTCGAGCCGGAGGGCGTCGACGTCGACGAAATCTATGTGAATGGGCTGTCGATGAGCCTGCCGCGGGAGGTGCAGGACGCGATTGTCCACGCGTTGCCCGGCCTCGAGTCTGCACGCGTGCTGCGACATGCGTACGCCGTCGAATACGACTTCGTTCAGCCGACAGAGCTGCAGCGATCGCTCGAGACCAAACGTCTGCCCGGCCTGTTTCTCGCGGGTCAGATCAATGGTACGTCGGGATATGAAGAGGCGGCCGCGCAGGGACTGATGGCGGGGATCAACGCCGCACGTGCCGTGCAGGATCGTGCGCCGGTCGTGCTCGGGCGCGATCAGGCGTACATCGGTATTCTCATCGACGACCTCGTTACGCGGGGATGTCTCGAGCCGTATCGCATGTTCACGTCGCGCGCCGAGCATCGTCTACGCCTGCGCATCGACAACGCCGACGTGCGTCTGACACCGATCGGCCGGCAGATTGGGCTGGTCGACGATGCGCGATGGCGGTCGTTCGATGCGCGCCGCGAACGGCTCGCACGCAATCTCGATCGCGCGCAGTGCACACGCGTGTCGATCGACGGCGAGACGACGACGGCCGCGCAGGCCTTGTCGCGGCCGCCGGTGACGCTCGACGATCTGCGCGACCAGGGATTTGCAATCGAGCGCGACGAACAACGCGACGATCTGGACGCCGCGACGCTGACGGCGGAGCTGAAGTATCGCGGCTATCTCAAGCGTCATGACGCGCAGTTGGCCCGCACGCAGGCCGACGAGGCGCGGCGGATTCCGGCGGCGTTTTCCTACGCAGCGATCCCCGGGCTGTCGCGGGAAATCGTAGAGCGACTGACGCACGTGCGACCGGAGACCGTCGGACAGGCGGCGCGAGTGCCTGGTGTCACGCCAGCGGCCGTCGCTATCGTCGCTGCTCGCGTGTCCCGTTGGACGTCTGGAGGCTAGTCGCGCGTGTCGGCCTTCCCCGTTTTGATTCGCGCGCGCGTCGATGCGTACGGGCTGCAGGTCGCGGACGATTTGATCGCACAGCTTGGCGCATATCTCGGCTTGTTGGCGCGCTGGAATCGACGGATCAATCTCACCTCGTTCGATCTCGACACGCCCACCGACGCGGCGATCGACCGCCTGATCGTCGAGCCGCTGCGAGCCGCGGCGTTCGTCCGCGACGGCGATCGTCTCGCTGTCGACGTGGGATCCGGTGGCGGCTCGCCGGCGATTCCGATCGCGCTTGCCTGTCCCAGGCTGCACATGACACTCGTCGAAGTGCGCGCCCGGAAGGCGGCGTTCCTGCGCGAAGCCGTGCGTACACTCGCGCTCACCGGCGCGCGTGTCGAGGCCGTCGCTTTTGGCGCGCTCGCCGGGGACTCTTCACTTGCCAAGCAAGTGGATGTCGTCACGATGCGCGCGGTGCGCGCGGATCGGGAGATCTGGACGACGATCGACGCGTTGCTCGCGCCGCGCGGACAGGTGTTGTGGCTTGGCGGCGATCCGGAGGCGATTGAGACGACGACGTTTGCGCCAGTCGCTCACGAAGACGCCGTTCTCGTCATCGCGCGGCGCTGAAGGTCGCCATCCCGTTGTGGCCAATAATTGGCTATAAGACAAAAATTATATCATCAGTGATCTGGTCTTGGATCACTGGCCATCGTCCGTAAGCGAGCTACGTTAAAGAGAAGCTCGAGGACCGTGGAGCGAGAGAACTCTGTTCTCGCAGCCGCTCATTCACCCCGAAAGATTCGGAACAGGCTCGTCCGCGAGCGCGCGTTACCACGGCGTCGGGAGAATGGCTCAAAGCCGACCGGTCAGGCTGTCGCGCCATGAACGCCAGGAGCACGCGGGTCCTCCGCCGAAAGCCTCGTACGCGTCGTGGTCTAGTTTGAACTAGAGCACGACCCCACGCGCGACCAGTCAGAGGAGACGATGCTCGCCGGTTTGAGTCGCTACCGGCCGATCGGCTGTTGCGAAAAATGTCGAGGGGTATGGCGATTGGCACTATGTTCTACGCGTCTACGGCGGCGGCGTCCGCCGGCATTGATAGATCTCTTGGCAGTGGTCTAGTTTGCATACGCTGCATAACGCCGATCCGGCCTGAACGGTGCGAGAATGGGCCATGCCTTCACGAGCAAGCAAGCCCAAGCGGCCCCGGGACGCGAATCAACTGGCGTGGCAGATCGTACAGGAAGCCACAGGCCAGGCTCCAGCCGTCGAGGAAGCGCCAGATACCCGGAACCAGGCTGCCGTGGCCCTGTCGAAGCTTGGAGCCGCCAAGGGCGGCCTAGCGCGGGCGCGGTCACTGACACCCAAGAAGCGGGCGCAGATTGCGAAAGTTGCGGCGGCGGCTCGCTGGAAGAAGAAGCCCTAGCCCAATGGCTGGCTATCGTCTGTTCGTTGACGATTCGGGCAATCGCGAGTACGACCCCGACCAAAACTACGCCAACTCTGGGCGGCACCGTCACTTCGTCTACGGCGCGATCTTAGTTAGCGAAGCCAACGAAACTAGGCTGGTTTCT
>DASZVJ010000140.1:0-65564 GCA_035547155.1 Vicinamibacterales bacterium | reverse complement strand
CTACGTGGGCTTCGAGATTGGCGGATACGAGCTCGGGCTCGATCCGAACGCCGCGCGCGTCAAGGTCGGCGACAACGCCGTGGCCTATTGGGGCGTGCCGGACATCGCGGCGGCACACGCGCACATGCTGGCACACGGCGCGGAGGCGCGGCACGCGATTCAGGACGTCGGCGACGACATCAAAGTCGCGACCGTCGCCGATCCGTTCGGCAACGTGATCGGACTGATCGAGAATCCGCACTTCAAAGCGAAGAGCTGAGCCGGGGAATTTCACCGTGGAGCCGTGGAGATTTGAAATTCAAACTCCATGGCTCCACGGTGAATAGCTGAGCTTCGCGATTCGGCCTACCGCCGATCGGTCCATTCATCCACGCGTTGCTCGAGCACGTCCAGTGGCAACGCGCCTTCGCCGAGGATCAGATCGTGGAACGCGCGGAGATCGAACCGCGTACCGAGACGCGCTTCGGCCTTGGCACGCAGCGCGCAGATCCGGATCTCGCCGACCTTGTAGCCCAGCGCCTGGCCCGGCCAGACGATGTAGCGATCAACTTCGACGGCGATGTCGTCCGGTGTTTTCGGGGTGTTAGCCGCGAAGAACTCGATCGCACGATCGCGCGTCCAGCCGAACGCGTGCAGGCCAGTGTCGACGACGAGCCGCACGGCGCGCCACATCTCGTACGTGAGCTGACCGAACTTCGCGTACGGGCTTTCGTAAAAGCCCATCTCCTCGCCGAGCCGCTCGGCATAGAGCGCCCAGCCTTCGATGTAGGCCGTGTAGCTCGCGTGCTTGCGGAATGCGGGCAGGCCTTCCATCTCCTGCGCGAGCGCAACCTGCAGATGATGGCCGGGCACGGCCTCGTGCAGCGTCAACGCTTCCATTTCCCAGCTCGGTCGTGCGGGCAAGTTGTACGTGTTCGCGTAGAAGTTGCCGGCGCGGCCGGCGACGAGCGATCCCGGCTGGTAGTACGCCGTCGTCTGCGAGGGCGCCGACGCATCGGGCACCGGCAGCACGCCGTAGGGCGTGCGCGGCAGCCGGCCGAAGAACCTCGCGAGCATGGGATCGGCGCGCTTGCAGATGTCGCGATACGCCGTGAGCAGAGACGCGGCGTCACGGAAGTAGAACGACGGCTCTGTCCGCAGATATGCCGCGAAGTCCTCGAAGCTGCCGGTGAAACCCGCGCGCGTCTGGACGTCCGCCATCTCGCTGCGAATGCGGCGGACCTGATCGAGACCGATTTCGTGAATCTCTTTCGGCGATAGCGGCGTCGTCGTGTGCCACCGCACGAGATACGCGTAGAGCGCGTCGCCGTTCGGCACGGACGAGATGCCGGTCGTCGTGCGGCACGCCGGCAGATAGTCGTCTACGAGATAGGCGTGCAGTCGTACGAACGCCGGACGCACGTGTTCGACGAAGACGCGCGCGGCATCGGCGCGCAGCCGATCGCGCTCGGCCGGCGCGATCGACGACGGGAAACGCGCGAAGGGCTCGAGCATGGGACTCGCGTGCGCGTCGTCGACGAGCTGCGCGGCGACCTGCGCGGGCACGCCGCGGATGGCCATCGCCGGTGGCGTCAGCCCAAGTGCGATGCCCTGCGCGAGCTGCGCGATCGTCTGCTCGACGAGCCGCGGCACGGCGCGCAGGCGCGCGAGCATGTCCTCGTAGTCGGCGACCGACTCGGCGGGCATCAGCGACAGGACCATCGGCACGTCCTGCGGCACGCCTTCGAGCTGGTTGACGGCCGATAGCGGCATGCGCGGCACGACGCTGCGAATCGGAAATGGATCGAGGTGGAACGCGAGTCCCTGCGTCGCGGTGTCCACGAGATCGCGGTAGAGATCGAGGTTCAGCCGATCGGCGTCGCTGAGGGCCGCGCGATCGATGCGCGCGAGCTCACGCGCGGACTCGCGCGCGTGGGCGGCGCGGCCGGCAATCGCGTCGGGCGACGCATCCGTCCAGCGATCGTTGTGTCCGCGCTCGCCGATGACGGTCGCCCATTCGGGGAATTGGGCCGTCCAATAGGCCCAGTCGCGGTCGAGGAACTTGTGGAAGTCGCCGGTGGCCGCCTCGTGTGTCGTGGTCATCGAACCGCCTACTATGGCGGATGACGCGCCGGAACGAAAGCACTGCTATAATCGGTCGTTCTGGAACCGCTGGACCTCCCGCCTGGTCCGGCGCACATGCGGAAGTGGCGGAATTGGCAGACGCGCAAGCCTCAGGAGCTTGTTCCCGCAAGGGAGTGGAGGTTCGAGTCCTCTCTTCCGCACCAGCCTTCGCGCACGCGTGTCAACGCACGGGCGTGCGCGTCGGCCGGCAAGCCAGTACGCAGTAGGCGCTCGCGCTTGTTGAGCCTACTCGCAGATCCGAACGGCCGTACCGCCCAACTGGCGGACAAGTGAATGTGTCCCACGAGAGGATGGTCATGACGCGTGTTGGCTTCGCACTGGCGGCGGCGCTCGCCTGCGCTGTACCGGCCTTCGCGCAGGAGACGGCCAAACCCGTGCCGAAAGACTCCGTTCGCGTCTACATCCCGGGATGCTCGAAGGGCTACGTCTTCACGGCCGGTCCCATCACGACCGATCAGCCGGGACGCTCGACCACGGTGCCCGAAGGCATGCACTTGCGGATGAGTGGGCCGAAGGCGCTCATCGCCGACATCCGGCGTCACGAGGGCACGCAGGTCGAACTCACCGGACTGATTCGCAAGAGCGATCTGACGCCGAGCGGCATTGGTGTCGGGCCGTTCCACATCGGCGCGGCGCAGCCGCAGCCGGGGCCGGGCGCGATGCCGGGGCCCGTCGACAATCAGGTCGTCATCGACGTCGAGAGCTGGCGGCCAGTCCCGGGCGACTGCCCGGCACGCTGACCGATCCGCGGCCGTTCGCACGTCGAGTTTCGGCCTCTAGAATTTCCAACTTCGATTTCGAACGTCGAATGCCCGCTACGCCCGCTTCTTGTGCCGCTTCTCGCGGTACATCAGCGTGTCGGCCTGTTCGAGCAGCGTCTCGATCGATCCGTTCTCGTGAGGCGAGCAGGCGAGGACGCCCATGCTGAAGCGCAGCGGGTATTGACGGTCGCGGCGGTCGTTGACGCGATCGAGCGCCGTGTTGATGCGCGTCCGGATCGTCACGTCATCCGCGCCGTCGCCGCTGAGCGCGAGCGCGGCGAACTCGTCGCCGCCGAACCGCGCGAGGATGTCGCTCTGGCGGAAACAGCCGCGCAGCAGATCGGCGGCCTCGACGAGCGCGCGATTGCCCTCGGCATGGCCGAGCGTGTCGTTGATGTGCTTGAGCTGATCGAGGTCCATGAACAGCAGCAGGAACGGCGTGCGCTGGCGCCGCGCCAGGCGGACCTGCTGTTCGGCCAGCATCAGGAAGCCGCGGCGATTGTTGAGGCCCGTGAGCTCGTCCGTGTACGAGACGCTCTGCGTCTTGTGCTGCCGTTCGAGCGCGAAGCGCAGCGCGCGCCGCAGCGTCTGCGCGGTGACCGTGCCTTTCACGAGATAGTCCTGCGCGCCTTCGCGCACCGCGGCCAGCCCCAACTCATCGTCGCCCGCACCGGTCATGACGACGACCACGGCGGTCGACGCGGCTTCGACGACACGCCGCAGCGTGTTGAGGCCGGAGTCGTCGGGCAGGCTGAGATCGAGCAGCACGGCGTCGATCCGCTCCGGACCGCTCTGCAATTGCTCGATCGCTTCGCGCACGGTCGCGACGTGCGTCAGATCGAACTCGCGCGCGTCCGCTTCGCCGAGCAGCTCGCGGACGTAGCGCGCGTCACCCGGATTGTCTTCGACGAGCAGGACCTGGATGCGATCGGCAGGCACTTAGATCTCCGGCGGCAGCTTGACGAGCGTGAACCAGAACTGCTCGATGCCCTGGACGACCTTCGTCAGTTGCTCGAGATCGACCGGCTTGGTGATGAAACAATTCGCGTGCAGCCGATAGCTGCGCAGGATGTCCTCGTCGGCCTGCGACGAGGTCAGGATGACGACGGGAATGTGCTTCAGCTGTGGATCCTGCTTGATGTCCTCCAGCACCTCGCGGCCGTCGCGCCGCGGCAAATTCAGATCGAGCAGCACGAGATCCGGCGTCGGCATCTCGGCGAACGCACCCTGCCGGCGCAGGAAGGCGAGCGCCTCCTCGCCGTCACGCACGTGATGGAGATGGTTGCGGACCTTGCTGTGGGCGAGCGCCTCGCGCGTCAGACGCGCGTCGCCCGGGTTGTCCTCGACGAGCAGAATGTCGATCGGCTTCATCGCGCCTCGCTGGCCTGACCGGGAGCATCCGGCATTGTAAAAGAGAACGTCGTGCCGGTTCCGGGCGCCGACTCTACGCGGATGCGGCCGCCGTGGCGCTCGATGATCTTCTTGCACAGCGCCAGGCCGATGCCCGTACCTGGATAGTCGGCCCGCGCGTGCAGACGTTGAAACATCTGGAAAATCCGGTCGAAATACTTGGGCTCGATGCCGATGCCGTTGTCGGCAATCGCGATCGTCCAGGCCCGCGTGCCACGGGCGGCCGAAATGTGCACGCGTGGCCGCGACCCTGGCCGGCGGAACTTCACGGCATTGCCGATGAGGTTCTGGAAGACCTGGGCCATTTGCGTCGCATCGCAGACGAGCGTGGGCAGCGGATCGACGACCACATCGGCGTGCGCCTCGTCGATGGCCGTCGACAGATTCGCGAGCGCGTCGGCGACGATCTGCTCGGCGGGCGTCGGCTTGAACTCCTTGCCGCGCGTGCCCACGCGCGCGTACTGCAGCAGATCGCGAATCAGGTCCTGCATGCGCGTCGCGCCGTCGACGGCGAACGCGATGAACTCGTTCGCGTCCTCGTCGAGCCGATCCTTGTAGCGCCGCGCGAGCAGCTGCGTGTAGTTCGACACCATCCGCAGCGGCTCCTGCAGATCGTGCGACGCGACGTAGGCGAACTGCTCGAGCTCCTGGTTCGATCGTGCGAGCTCGTCGGCCTTCGACTCGAGTGCGCGTTCGGCGGCCTTGCGCTCCGTGATGTCGCGCACGATCGCGGTGAAGAACCGCGCGCCCTGCGCGTTGGTCCATGCCGAGAGCGAGAGCTCGAGCGGGCACTCGCTGCCGTCCTTGCGCCGGCCGATCGTCTCGAACGTCGTGCCGACGGCGCCTTGCGCGGCCGGCAGCCGCGACGAGGCGAGCAGCGGATCGGGCATCGCGGCGGCGAGCGGCTGACCAATTGCCTCGGACGCGGGACGGCCGAAGATTCGCTCGGCGCCAGGGTTCCAGTACTGGATGATGCCGGCCTCGTTGACGGAGACGATGCCTTCGATCGCCGTCTCGGCCACGGCGCGGAAGCGCGCTTCGCTGTCGCGCAGCGAGTCCTGTGCGATCTTGCGCGACGTGACGTCGCGGTTGACTTCGAGGAAGCCCTCCGGCGTGCCGCGCTCGGTCCGCGTCAGCGTCAAGCGGCTCGCGACGAGCACGCGCTCGCCGTTGCGCGTGCGCTGGCTGACTTCGCCTTCCCAGTCGCCCGTCTCGAGCACGTGCTGCTCGATCTCGGTCAGCGGCCGCGGATATTCGGCGCCGAGCAGCTCGTGCGACACGCGGCCGCAGGCTTCCTTGCGCGTCCAGCCGTACATCTCGGCCGCGCCCGCGCTCCAGTAGACAATCGTGCCGCGGAGATCGCGGACGAGGATGCCGTCGCGCACGAGATCGAGCAGCGTCGCCTGCTCGCGGAGCTGATCCGACTGGCGCCGCAGCGCGTCGTTCGCGCGCGTGAGCTCGGCCGTGCGCTCGCCGATGCGCTGCTCGAGCCCTTCGTTCATCTTGCGGAGATCGGCTTCCGCCTGCTTGCGCGCCGTGATGTCGACGGCCATCGTCACGAACAGGCGATCGGGGCCGAGACTGCCGAGTGGCGTCGACGACAGCTCCCACACCCGCGTCTCGCCCTCGCGCGTCGTCACCGGATGCTCGCCCCCGGTGAGGGTTTCCGTCGCGGCGTTGAGGCGCGCGACGTAGCGCGGCAGGTCGGGCAGCAGGTCCGGCTGCGCGCGCGCGATCCACGCGCTCAGCGTGGGCGTCTCGGCGAGCAGATAGCCGGAGAGCTCCGTCCAGCCGCGGCTCATGTGCAGGATGCGATCGCCGTCGTGGATGATCATCGGGATCGGCGCGCCCGTGACCGCGCGCCGCAGGCGCTCTTCGCTCTCGGTGTGCTGCGCCTCGGCCGTCGCGCGCTTCGACTCGAACCCGGCCAGCAGCCGTCCGCCGGCGAGAATCGCGAGACAGAGCGCGCTCACCGCGAGCGTGACGAACAGCGTCATCGCGAACGCCGGCTCGTACAGGCCGCGCTCGACGCCCTGCCACGACAGCCACGCCAGCGCCGGCGGCAGCACGACGACGACGGGCACGAGCTGACGCGCGATCAACCCTGCGGGGCCGGCGTCGATCACGACGTCCATCACGCCCTGATCCGGCCGGGCGAAGAAGAAGGCGAGACCGAGCAACAGCAGACCGACAGCGATCTGCACGCTCATGTAGCCGAATTGGCCGGGATCGGTCGTCTCGTTCAAGCCGAGGAAATATCCGACGCCGCTCAGGATCGCGATCGCGACAACGGCGCCGGCGAGCACTTGCGCGAGGCCGTAGCTGCGCCGCGCGTCGGCCGTGAGCACCGCGGCGCCGAAGAGCACGATCGCTGCGGCCGTCGACAGCGGCATCCGTCCAGGCGCCTCGCCTTGTCCGGATGGATCGAGGACGAGCATCTGATCGATGCCGAGGCTTCGTCCCGTCGCGTGCTCGACGATCGTCAGCACGCCGATCGCGATCGCAAAGCCAATCGTCGTCCGCAAGATGAGATCGATCGACGATCCCCGCGACGGGCCGCGATAGATCCACAACGCGATGGCCGAGAAGAGCAGCGCGATCGCGGAGTTGATTTTCGTCGCGACCAGCCCCGTGAAGACGCTCTTGAGCGCGGCGATATCGAAGATCCAGCCCGCCAGTGCGCTCAGCGCGATGGCGATGACGACGATGGTCAGCGTGGCCGAGGTCAGATAGAAGCGGACGGCCATCACGTCACGCGGGCCGGGATCGGGCGCGTGAGGTGGTGTCGGGACCGCGTCGACGGGTTCGGGCATGGGGCCTCGGACTGCTCCGGATCTGTTATCGGAAGGAAGGGACGACGGGACCAGAGGACGACGGGACCAAGGGACCAAGGGACCAAGGGACGAGGGGGACCGAAGCAGATAGCGAGATAGCGCGATGTCAGATAGTGCGATAGTGCGATAGAGAGGTAGTGAGATGGTGGGTTTCGATCACTGGCCGACGTGGGTCGTGCAGGCGTTGTGGACGGTCGTCACGATCGGCGTGCTCTTCGCGGTCGGGCACGTCGTGCGGCTCGTGCTGGCGACGCGGTTCTCGCGGCTGGCGGCGCGCACGGCGGGCGACTGGGACGACATCCTGCTGCAGGAGATCGGACGGCGCATCCCGCTGTGGAGCGTCCTGATCGGCCTGCACCTGTCGCAAGCGCGCTGGCCGCTGACCGGCGCGGCGCACCTGCAGGCGACGTTGTGGCTCGCCGCCGTCGGCGTCGCGTCGGTGACGTTCGCCATCGCCGCCGTGTTGACGCGTCTCGCGCACTCGTACGGCACGCGCAATGCCGTGCCGGTGTCCGGCCTCACCGTCAACCTCATCCGGATCGTCGTCACGCTGCTCGGCGCGCTCGTGGTCGTCCGATCGTTCGGCTACGAGATCACGCCGATGCTGACGGTCCTCGGCGTGGGCGGCTTGGCCGTCGCGCTCGCGCTGCAGGATCCACTGTCGAATCTGTTTGCGGGATTGTTCGTCTCGATCGCCGGGTTCGTGCGCATCGGCGACTACGTGCGGCTCGACAGCGGCGCGGAAGGTTATGTCGTCGATTTCAACTGGCGATCCGCGCGGATCAAGCAGCTTGGCGACAACATGCTCGACGTGCCGAACGCGAAGCTTGCGCAGGCCGTCGTCACCAACTACAGCCAGCCGACGCCGGAGATCGGCATGGGACTGGATGTGATCATCGATACGGACAACGATCTGGCCGCCGTCGAGCGCGCGTCACTCGAGGTCGCGTGGGACGTCGTGCGGACTGTCACGGGCGCTGTGCCGACCGCGGACCCGGCGATCCGCTTCGGCGCGGTGTCCGAAATCGGCATCAAGATGAACGTCGGCTTCCGCGTCCGCACGTTCACCGACCAATATCTGATCCGCCACGAGCTCATCAAACGTCTGCACGCGCGGTTCCGGAAGGAAAACATCCGCTGGGCCGAGCCGCCGGTGCGCGTAACGTCCACGCCGTAGGGGCGACCCTCGTGGTCGCCCGTTGCAGGACACGACGAAAGAAACGTCAAAAGTTAGAAGCCAGAAGCCAAGTTTCAAGCCCCAGGCCCCAAGCCTTCCGAAGCCCGCTATACTGCCAAAGAGGTCCTGCCTGTGTCCGCTCGACGTGGCGTCGCGCTCATCCTGACTCTGATTCTGCTGGCGGTGCTCGTCTCGGCCGCTGGTCTCGTGCTCGTCGCGCTGTTCACCGGGACGACGCCGACGATCGCCTCGAACAGCACGCTCGTGCTCAAGATCAACGCGCCGTACAGCGAGATCGAGCCGTCCGACGTGCTGCAGCTCATCCAATCGAATCCCGCGCCGACGCTGCGCGCGACGGTCGACGCGATTCGCCGCGCCAAGACCGATGCGCGCATCAAGACGCTCATTGTCGAACCGGCATCCGCCGGCGCGTTGTGGGGGCAGGCGCAGGAGATTCACGCGGCGCTCGAGGACTTCAAGACGTCCGGCAAGCCGGTGATCGCCTACCTCGAGGCCGGCGGCGCGGGCGAGTACTACCTGGCGACGGCGGCCGATCGCATCGTGATGATGCCGGCGGGGCAGCTCGACGTCGCGGGGCTCGCGTTCTACGAGCTGTTCTTCCGCGGCGCGCTCGACAAGCTCGGCGTGCAGCCGGACATGCTGCACATCGGCGACTACAAGACCGCGTCGAATACGTTCACCGAGCGCACGTTCACGGCGGCCCACCGGGAGATGGACAAGGCGCTCAACCGCGACTGGTACGACGAGCTCGTCCGCGCGGTGGCCAAAGGGCGCAAGCTGACCGACGATGCCGCGCGCCGCGCCGTCGACGGCGGGCCGTATCTGGCCGATGGCGCACAGAAGGCGGGCCTCGTCGACGAGCTCGCATATCGCGATCAGCTCGACGGCGCACCGCCCGTCAAAGGCACGCAGCAGATCTCGCAGAGCCAGTACGATCGCGCGCTGCCGTCGGCGCTGCGGCCGCAGAGCGGCGGACGCATCGCGTTGCTCTATGCGGTCGGCACGATCGCCAGCGGTGACAGCTCGTTCGATTCGCCCGCCGGGCAAGTGCTCGGCTCGGACACGTTCACCGAATGGATTCGCAAGGTCCGCGTCGATCCCGGCATTCGCGCCGTGGTCGTCCGCATCGACAGTCCCGGCGGATCGGCGATCGCGTCGGAAGTGATCTGGCGCGAGCTGATGCTGACGCGTGACGTCAAGCCGGTCGTCGTCTCGATGGGCGACGTGGCCGCGTCCGGCGGCTACTACATCGCCGCGCCCGCGCACGTCATCGTCGCGCAACCCGGCACGCTCACCGGTTCGATCGGCGTCGTCACCGGCAAGTTCGTCGTGCAGGACGGGCTCGACAAGATCGGCGTTGGATCGGGAGCGGTCAGTGAAGGGCCGTTCGCCGAGATGAACTCGCCGTTCCGGCCGTTCTCGACCGACGAGCGGGCGCGCGTCGAAGAGCAGATGCGCACGACGTACGATCTGTTCGTCAAGCGTGTGGCCGACGGCCGCCAGCAGACGCCCGCGCGCATCGACGCCGTCGCGCAAGGCCGCGTGTGGACCGGCCACCAGGCGCGCGAGCTCGGGCTCGTCGACGAGCTCGGTGGCCTGGACCTCGCGATCCGCCGTGCCGCCGAGCGCGCGAAGCTCGATCCCGCCAAGGGCGTGAGCCTCGTCGTTTATCCTGCGAAGCGATCGATTTACGATCTGCTCTCGCGTCAATTCGGATCGTCGACGGACGCGTCGGCCGGCCTCGAGGCGATCTTCCATCGCCCCGAGATTCGCGCGGTGCAGACCGCGGTGTCCGCGCTGCAACTGTTCCGCCGCGGCGAGCCGCTTGCGATTCTGCCGAGCGTGTTCACGAGATAGGGACGGGCAGGAGCGCCGACTCCGGCCGAACCTGAAGGTTCGGCCCTCCGAAGACCAGAACGCAGAACCAGGAACCAGAACCGAAGAACCAGAACCTAGAACCCTAGAACCTCAGAACTTTCAGCACCCAGAACGTTGACTCCCCAGTCCCTTCGTCCCCTGGTCTCTTGGTCCGTCGTGGCCTTCGCCGTCGGCATCGCGTCCTGTGGCGGACACGCGCCTGCCGTCGTGACACCGCCGGTCGAGCAGACGATCCATCAGCAAATCGCGCAGGAAGACGGCGTGCCGTGGAATGCCGCTCGGCCACTCGTGTGGACGGACTTTCGCGCCGAGGCGCCAGAGGGCGGGCAGGAAGGCGCGCTCACGGGATACAGCCTGCTCTATGGCGTGCGATGCGCGAAGACGACGTTTCAGTTCGAGGTCGAGGCGGTGTTCATGCCGCACCGATCGTGGGTGAAGCCCATCGTCCTCGCCGATCCCGGCGAGCGCGATCGGACGCTGCGCCACGAGCAGACGCATTTCGATCTGACCGAGGTCTACGCGCGCCGTTTACGCAAGCATCTGCACGACCTCTACGACCCGTGCACGGACATCAACCACGTGCAGGACGGCGCCGAGCGCCTCATCCAGCTCGAGCCCGACGCGCAGCGGCAGTACGACGACGACACCCGTCACGGCCTCGACCGCACGCGCCAGCGCGCGTGGGACGAAGACGTGAAAGGGTGGCTGGTGGAGCTGGAAGGGTACGAGGCCAAGTAAGGCGCAGGTTCTGAGGTTCCGGACGTTCCGGAGTTCTGGGGTTCGGGTTTTGAGGTTCTGATGTTCTGAGTTCCCGAGAGCGCCACAGAACCGCGGAACCTGAACCCTCGGAACCAGAACCTCAGAACCCCAGAACTTTCAGAACCCCAGAACCTAACTCCCAAGCAGGTTCTTGACCGCGCTTTCGTTGTACCTGACGTCCATCTTGCGGATCGCGCTGGCCATGTAGGCCGAGAAGAACTCCTGGCGGCGCTGCTCGGTCAGCTGCGTGCGCAGGGTCTCGCGCTGGGCGGCCAGCGCGGACTGATCGATATCCTGCCGATCGCGCAGATGCACGACGACGACCGCCGAATCGGTAGCGACGGGCGCGCTGGTCTCGCCGGTCTTGAGCGCGAAGGCCGCCGTATCGAGCGCATCGCTCACGCCCACGTCCGGGAACGCCGAGCCGCGCGTGATGAAGTCGGTCGACCGCACCGTCGCGCCCGCGGCCTTGGCGGCGGCTTCAAAGTTCGACGTGCTGCTCTTGGCCATCGCCTCGGCGTGGCTCTTCGCGATCTCGACCGCCTTCGCCGTGATCACGGCGTCGCGAACTTTGTCCTTCACTTCGTCGAGCTTCGGCGCGTAGGACGGCTTGATGTCCGTGAGCGCGATGAACGCGTAACCCTGGCTCGTCCGAAGCGCGCCGCTGACCTTGTCCTTCTCCATCGAGAAGGCCTCGTTGGCGACGGTCTGCACGAAGCCGAGACCGGCCAGCGGCTCGTCGCGCGCGAACAACCCGGAATCGCCCACGGTCAACCCGCGCGCCTTGCCCACGCGATCGATGTCGGCCGGCGCTTTGATTTCCTTGCCGATCTCGTCGGCGAGACGCGATGCCTCGGCCTGCGCCTTCTCCTCGCGGATCTGTTCCTGGATCTGCGGGCGCACTTCGTCGAGCGTGCGCGTGCTGGCCGGGCGCCGGCCCGTCATCTTGATGATGTGGTAGCCGAACTGCGACTTGACGAGATCGGTGATCTGTCCCGGCTGCAGGTTCCACACCGCGTTCTCGAACTCCGGCACCATCGTGCCCTTGCTGAAGTAGTCGAGATCGCCGCCGTTGTCCTTGCTGCCGTCGTCGGAGTACTGCTTGGCGAGCGCGGCGAAATCGCCGCCGGCCTTCACCTTCGCGAGCACGCTCTCCGCCAGCTTCTTCACCGCGGCGTCGTCCTTGCCTTCGGTCTTGAAGAGGATGTGGCTCGCGCGCACCTGTTCCGGCGTCGAGTACGTCTGGATGTTGTCGCGGTAGCGCGTCTCGACTTCCTGCGGCGTCACCGTCATCTTGCTGCGCAGCGCGTTCGTCTCGATCGAGAGGTAGTGCACCTGCCGCTTCTCAGGAATCTTGTACGTGTCCGGATGCGCGGCGAGCTCGGCGGCCAGCTCCGCGTCGGTCGGCTGGATGCCGGCACGGAACTGCGTGCCATTGAAAATGGCGAGATCCAGCTTCACCTTCTCGTTCTTGCGCCGGTAGTCCTGCTCGACGTCGGCGTCGGACACGCGGATCCAGCCGGTGATGGCGGCCTGGAGCTTCTCGGCCATCAGCGATCGCCGCAAATCGTCTTCGAACTCGTCCTCGCGAATCGGCGGCCGCGACGAGGCGAGCATCTGCACGTACTGCGCGTAGCCGATGAACTGTCCGTTCTGCTGGAAGGCCGGCATCCGCAGCAGACGCTCCCGCAGCTCGCCGTCGCTGACGGTCAGCTTCAGGCGATCGGCTTCGGCGAGCTCCGCTTCCTGATTGACGAGCTGCTGGAGCAGCCGCTGGCCGAGGCCGAGCTGCTTGATCATGTCGTCGGTCAGCTGGCTGTAGCTCGAGCGCAGTTGCGTGATCTGCTGATCGTAGACGCGCTGATAGACCCCGGCGGTGATCGGACGGCCGTTGACGGTGGCGACCACGTCACCCGGTGCGGCGCCCACCCCGTTCGTCTTGAGGAACTGGGGGACGTAGAGGAGGATGAACGTCGCCACGACAATGCCCAGGCTCCACTTGAGCCAGGACTTGTGACGTCGCATCCGGTCGAGCATCGTCATAGGTCAGAATCTCCTGCACGGTCTCGCCGGATGGTGACCAAAGGCCCCCTGCCGGCCGGCTTTCCTTGACGCCGAAGCGACCAATTATGCCACGCACGCGCGTCCGCTGCCGTCGCCGTGCCGCTCCCGCGTCGCGATCACGATTTTCGTGTGCGAGATCGCATCGATTTGCGCGCCGCCGGCGGTTCGAACACGCGATCCGCGTGCTATAGTTTTGGCGCCCGGCAGGCTCCGATTACACGCCACAGCCGCCTCATTTCGCCGTCATGCTAGGACGCCATTCACGGAGCGCCTCCGCCGTCGAAGGCTCAGCCGTCCACAGCGGTCCGGCGCTCGCGGTCTATCATCGCAGCGACAACGTCGAGCAGCATCTCGCCGAGCTTCGGACGTCCGGCGGCCTGCGCCTCTCGCTCGTCCGCAAGGGCACGCTCTGGACGATGCCGACCGACGCCGACGGCATTCTGTGGGAGCTCACGCTCGACGACGGCGCGCAGCGTCTCGTGGCGGCGCTCATCGCGAACGTGCCGGCCGTGTCGTACAGCGCGACCAATCAGCCTGGCCTCGCCGAGCTCTCGCGCTCACTGGGCTTCCGCGATCATTTGACGCTGCCGCTGCACCTCGAGACGGTGGAGCGCGCGCTCGGGTTGACCGACCTCGTCGATCTGGCGGACCGGCTGGATGCATCGGCGCCGCGCCTCACGCATCTGGCCGCGCAGCCGGATACGGTCGGCGCGATCATGCGCGCCGTGCACGTCGCGACCGACCCGGCCGGCGTCGCCGCGGCGCTGATCTCGCAGGTCAGCGAGTGGATGCCGCTTTCGGAGTGGTGCGTCTTTGCGGTCGAGACCGACGGCGTGCCGCACTTGCTCGGCCAGCACGACGTGGACCCGGCCCGCCGCGCGACGCTGCGCGCGTTCGCCGACGTCATCGCAGAGACGGGCGCGCCGGCCGTTCGCGTCACGAACTACCTCGACCATCGCATCGACGGTGAGCGCAAGGCCGACAAGCTCGTCGAGATCTCGCTCGTCGGCTGGCCGCTCATCGCCGGCGGGACGACGGTGGGGGTGCTCGTCGGGCTCGACACGGGCCGGGCGCACCGGCTGCCGTCGGTCTCGCACGGCGTGGCCGACTCGATCGTCCGCCTGCTCGAGCCCGCGGCCTACGCGCTGTCGACGGCGCTGCGCGTCGCGCGCGCCGAAGCGCTCTCGGTCACCGACGATCTCACGCAGCTCTACAACTCGCGCTATCTGAACGAGGTCCTGCGCAAGGAGACCAAGCGCGCCATGCGCAGCGGCTGGCCGCTGTCGCTGCTGTTCATCGACCTCGACGGCTTCAAGCGCGTCAACGACGTCCACGGCCATCTGCTCGGCAGCCGCGCGCTCATCGAAGCGTCCGACGTCATCCGCGCGACGGCGCGCGAGACCGACATCGTCGCGCGCTACGGCGGCGACGAGTTCGCCATGCTCCTCCCCGAGACCGGCACCGACGGCGCGCACTCGGTGGCCCGGCGTCTGCGCGAACGCCTCCAGCGCTTCACGTTCCTCGATGGTCTCGCGACCAACGTCCGTATCACCGCCTCGATCGGCGTCGCCACCCTCCCCGACGTCGCCGATACCGCCGAAGGACTGCTGCAAGCAGCCGACGCGGCGATGTATCGTGTCAAGGTCGCGGGCAAGAATGGGATCCACATTGCGGGCGTCGAGAACGGCACCGTCCGCTTGCCCAACGAGGAACAGGAGCTCAGTTGACGCTTCGATCGCTTTTCTCGCTCTTCTCGAGCGATCTCGCTATCGATCTGGGAACGGCCAATACGTGCGTGTATGCCCGCGGCAAGGGCATCGTCGTCAATGAGCCGTCCATCGTCGCCATCAACAAAGTGACCGGCCGCATCGAGGCCGTCGGCAAGGAAGCCAAGGAGATGCTCGGCCGGACGCCGGGCAACATCGTGGCGATCAAGCCGATGAAGGACGGCGTCATCGCCGACTTCGAGGTCACCGAGAAGATGCTCGCGCACTTCATCAAGAAGGCGCACAACCGCACGATGTGGGTGCGCCCGCGCATCGTCATCGGCGTGCCGTCGGAGATCACGCAGGTGGAGAAGCGCGCGGTCAAGGACAGCGCGTACCGCGCGAAGGCGAGCGAGGTCTATCTCGTCGAGGAAGCGATGGCCGCCGCGATCGGCGCGGGCATGCCGATCGAAGAGGCGTCGGGCAACATGGTCGTCGACATCGGCGGCGGCACGACGGACATCGCCGTCATCTCGCTCGCGGGCATCGTCTACAGCAAGGCGATTCGCGTTGCCGGCAACGAGATGGACGATGCGATCATCCAGTACATCAAGAAGACGTACAACCTGCTCATCGGCGAGCGCACGGCCGAGCAGATCAAGATGGAGCTCGGCTCCGCGTTCCCGCTCGACGATCGCATCACGATGGAGATCAAAGGCCGCCATCTGATCGAGGGCGTGCCCAAGACGATTCCGATCTCGGACGAAGAGATCCGCGAGGCGCTCGCCGAGACGGTCAACGTCATCGTCGACGCCGTGCGCGTCGCGCTCGAGCGCACGCCGCCCGAGCTCTCGGCCGACATCGTCGACCGCGGCATCGTGCTGACGGGCGGCGGCTCGCTGCTCAAGAATCTCGACAAGCGTCTGCGCGAAGAGACCGGTCTGCCGGTCGCCATGGCCGAGGATCCCCTCTCGACGGTCGTGCTCGGCGCCGGAAAAATGCTGTCGAACTTCGAGCTCCTGAGGAAAATCTCGCTAGACTAGACGGCTATGGACCAGCCGGGTCGCGGGCGTACCAGACGCGCATGATCCACCGTCGCACGCTGACGCTCTTCGTCGCGGTGTGCCTCGGCCATGTGCTGTTGATCTCCGCCCAGGTGCAGTCGCGCAGCGGGCTGCCCGTCATCGAGTCCGTCGCGTTCGGCACGTTCGCCGGCGTGCAGCGGCTCACGACCGGGCTCGCCGATGCCGTGAGCGGCGGCTGGACGAACTACTTCGCGCTGCGCGGCGCGGCCCGCGAGAACGCCGCGCTCAAACAGCACATCCTGGATCTCGAGGTCACCATCCAGCAGCAACAGGCGCTCGTCGCCCGCACGCGCGCGCTCGAGCAGGCCCTCGCGCTCAAGCAGACGCTGACCGACCCGCTCCTCACCGCTGAAGTCATCGCGGGCAATCCGCAGCCCGGCACGCTCACCGTCACGATCAATCGCGGCACGTCGGATGGCGTCGGCGAGGACATGGCCGTGATCGGATCGCGCGGCGTCGTCGGACGCGTGATCAGCCCGGTGTCGCCGAACGCCGCGACGGTGCAGCTCATCACGGGCCGCGAGGCGGCGCTGGCCGTCGCCTTCGAGCGATCGAATGCCGGCGGCATGGCCGTTGGCGGCGCGGCTGACGGTCTGCTGCGCGCAGAGTTCGTGCCCGTCCTGGCCGACGTGCAGGTCGGGGAGCGCGTGACGACGTCGGGGCAGGACGGCATTTTCCCGCAGGGCTTTCTCGTGGGCATGGTCGAGCGCGTCAACCGTTCCGGGGCCGATCGGGAAATCGTGATTCGTCCCGCCGTCGATTTCTCGCACGTGGACATCGTCATGGTCACGACGAAGAAGCCGGCGGCCGTAGCGGCGCCGTCCTCGGGCATGGCGAAGAGCGGGAGCCGGCCGTGAAAGCCGTCGGCCTGCTGCTCACCATCGTCGTCTCGGTCGTGCTGCAAGTGACGCTCGCGCGCTACACGGTGGGCGGCCGCTGGGTCTTCGATTTCGTGCTCGTCGGCGTCGTCTTCGCCGGATTGCAATGGGGGCCGGTAGCCGGTCTGTTCGGCGGGACGATTGGCGGCCTGCTGCAGGACGTGCTGTCGGGACAGATCGTCGGCGTCGGCGGACTGGCGAAGACGATCGTCGGATTCGCAGCCGGGGTCATCGGCACGCAGTTCGTGCTCACGCGGCCGCAGGCGCGGACGATTATCGTCGTAGGGGCGACGTTCCTGCACCGGCTCCTGATGATCGGGCTCGGCAGCCTGATCGATCAGCAGTGGCTGGGCGTCTCCTGGAGCGCTATGCTGGCGGAGATCGGCCTCAACACGCTGGGCGCGTTCGTCGCGTTCCAGGTGACCAGCTCCCTGCCGGGCGCGATGGATCGGTATCGGATGAATCGCCGTACGCGGCTGAGCCGGCGGCAATGGTGAACGGCGGATGTTGACCTCAGAAGCTTTCGAGGAACGGCGGACGAGCCAGGGACGGCTGCTCGGCCTGCGCATCCTGTTCGCGGTCGCGTTCGTGCTGCTGGCCGTGGCCTTCTGGTCGCTGCAGGTCGTGCAGCACGAGAAATACGAAGAGCTGGCGGCGAACAACTTCACCCGCGCGATCCCGCTGCGCGCGCCGCGCGGCGTGCTCTTCGACCGCACGGGCCGCGTGCTCGTCGAGAATCGCTACTCGTTCACCATTGCGATCGTCCGCGAGGAGACGAAAGATCTCGACGCGACGATCCAGCGTCTGGCCCAGGTCACCGGCGTCCCCGAAACGCAGGTGCGCGAGGCGGTGAAGCGTCGCATCGCCGAGCCCACGTTCCGGCCGCTGCCCGTCATCGAGCATGCGACCTTCGAGCAGGTCGCGGCCGTGACGGCGCGTCATCTCGAGATGCCGGAGATCAAAGTCCAGCAGGTGCCGACGCGCAAATATCCGACCGCGATGGCGGCGCAGCTGTTCGGCTATGTCGGCGAGGTCACCGAAGCGCAGCTGCAGACGGCGGCGTACGCGAATCTGCAGCCCGGCGCCATCGTCGGCAAGGACGGCCTCGAGAAGGTCTACAACGATCGGCTGATGGGCGTCGACGGCAACCGTCTGTTCTCGGTCAACAGCAAGGGCCGCGAGATCGATGAGGTCCGCAAGGAAGATCCGATCGACGGCCAGCGCATGCAGCTCACGCTCGATCTCGATCTGCAGCAGGCGCTCGAGGACGCGTTCACGCAGTCGGGCTACGCGGGCGCCGCGGCGTTCCTCGACCCGAAGACGGGCGAGGTGCTCGCGATGACGAGCCGCCCCTCGTACGATCCGAACGACTTCGCCAACGGCCTCGACAGCGCGACGTGGTCGCGCCTGCAGACCGATCCGCAGAAGCCGCTGACGAACCGGTTGATCCAGGGCACGTACTCGCCGGGATCGACGTTCAAGATCGCGATGTCGGTCGCCGCGCTCGAGACGGGCGTGATCGGACCGGACTTCACCGTCTATTGCCCCGGCCATTACGAGTACGGCGGCCGGTCCTTCAAGTGCAGTCTGTCGGGCGGCCGCGGCCACGGGCTCGTCAACCTGAGCCAGGCCATCGAGAAGTCCTGCAACGTCTTCTTCTACACGGTCGGCGCGAAGATGAAGATCGACACGATCCACGACTACGCCGCGCGGCTCGGGCTGGTCGGCAAGACGGGCATCGACCTGCCCGGCGAGCAGGACAGCTTCGTCGCGTCCACGGCCTGGTCCGAGCGCGTGCGCAAGCAGCCCTGGTATCCCGGCGAGACGATCTCCGTCTCGATCGGCCAGGGCGCGGTCAGCGTCACGCCGATTGCGCTCGCGACGATGATCTCGACGATCGCCAATGGCGGGACGCTGATCACGCCGCACTTGCTGAAGAGCGTCGACGAGGGATCCGGCTGGCAGCCGGTGCCGACGCCCGCGCCGAAATCCGAGCTGTTCATCAAGCCTGAGCATCTGCAGGCCATTCGCGACGGGCTCTGGATGGTCGTCAACGAGGCGGGCACCGGGAGCGGCGCGCGCATCGCCGGACGCGACGTGTCGGGCAAGACCGGCACCGCGCAGGTCATCTCCAACGAAGGCCTCGCGAAGGCGAAGGGCCGCACGGACAAGGACCTGCGCGACCACGCGTGGTTCGTGTTCTTCGCGCCGCGCGATCATCCGCAGATCTCCGGCGTCGTCTTCGTCGAGCACGGCGGGCACGGCGGCACGACGGCCGCGCCGATCGTGCGTCACGTGCTCGAGACGTTCTTCGCCAAGCAGGATGGACTCCCGCTGCCGACGTTGACGCCCGCGCCTGGCACGGCGACACCCGCTGCACCGTCCCCCGCGGCACCCGCGCCGGCCACGCCGTCGACGACGCGCACGGCGGCGGTCACGACGACACCGCCGGCGGCGCGGAGCGCGATCCAGTGATCGTCGATCGCCGCCTGCTGCCGCACATTGACTGGTCACTCGTCGCGGCGCTCGTCGCGCTGACGCTCTTCGGCCTGTCCACCATCTACAGCGTCAACTGGGACGCGCGTGCGGGTGCGGTGGGCGGACGTTTCTGGAGCCAGTTGTACGCGCTGCCCGTCGCGATCGTCGCGATGGCGGCGTGCATGATGATCGACTACCGCACGCTCGCGCAGCGGTCGCTGCTGTTCTACGCCGCGCTCGTGCTGGCGCTCATCGGCGTCATGTTCTTCGGCGTCGTGCGCGGCGGCGCGCGCCGCTGGATTCCGCTGCCGGGCTTCTCGCTGCAGCCGTCCGAGTTCGGGCGCATCACGCTCGCGCTCGTGATGGCCGCCTATTTCGGCGACGGCCGCCGCAGCGGCAAGTCGATGCGCGAGCTGGCAATTGGCGGCGCGCTGGCGGCCGTGCCGTTCCTGTTGATCGCGCGTCAGCCCGATCTCGGCACGGCAGTGACGCTGCTGCCGGTCTATCTCGGTGTGGCGTACGTGGCGGGACTCCGCCTCAAGTGGATTTGGATCGCGGCCGTCGTCCTCGTGCTCGCGTCACCGCTGATCTGGAAGTACGGCCTGAAGGAATATCAGCGCGGCCGCGTGATCACGTTCATCAATCCAGAAAGCGACCCGCGCGGCGACGGGTATCAGCAGATTCAAGCCAAGATCACCGTCGGATCCGGCGGGTTCTACGGCAAGGGCTTCCGGCAGGGGACGCAGGGATCGCAAGGGTTTCTGCCGGTCGCCGACAACGACTTCGTGTTCTCGGCGTTCGCCGAGGAGCACGGATTCCTGGGCGTGCTCGCGGCGCTCGGGCTGTACGGGTTCGTGATGCTGCGCGGGCTCGAGGCCGCCAAGCTCGCGCGCGACCGGATTGGCGCCTACCTCGTCGTGGCCATCCTCTCCGGGTTTGGCTTTCAAGTGTTGTACAACATCACTATGTCGGCAGGGCTGGCGCCGGTCAAAGGCCTGACCCTGCCGCTCATGAGTTATGGCGGGTCGTCGCTGGTGGCGACGCTCGCCGCGTTCGGCCTCATTCTGAACGTCAGAATGCGGCGCTTCACCAATTGATGACGGCCGTGTCGCCGTCACGTTTCGGGGACGTCGACCGTCGATGATCGATCTCACCGGCTCCATCCCGGCTTCGTGGCTCCTCGTGCTGTGCGCGCTCGTGTGGCGTGCGCACGTGAGGCTGGCGCAGCCGCGGCCGGCCGGCATCGCCCTCGCCGCCGCCCACTGGAGCCACGGGAATGACGAAGGAGATGATCATCTCCTCGACGAGCCACGAAACACGGGTGGCCATCCTCGAGGACGATCAGGTAGTCGAGATCTTCATCGAACGGGAGCAGTCACGGGGCGTCGTCGGCAACGTCTACAAAGGCCGCGTCTCCAAGGTCCTCCCGGGGATGCAGTCGGCGTTCGTTGATCTTGGACTGGAGCGCGACGCGTTCCTGTACGTCTCCGACGTCATCAGCCCCACCGAAGAATCCCTCGAAGACGAAGACGACGAGCACGCGCCTGCGGCGCGTCCGGACGCGGCTGGCGGCGACGAGACCCCGGCGTTCGGCACGGCGCTCGGCGGTGTGACGGAAGACGACGCCGCGTCTGCGGCGGCGGAGCCGGCGACGGACGGCGAGTCCTCGGCTCCCGCTGCGGCGATGCCAGCGTCGGCACCGGCCGCACCGCAGCAGACGTCGAAGCCCGAGCGCCGGCCGCGTGAGCGCACGCTGCCGACCGCAAAGATCGAAGACCTGCTCAAGGAAGGGCAGGAGGTCGTCGTCCAGGTCGTGAAAGAGCCGCTCGGCACGAAGGGCGCGCGCATCACGTCGCACCTCAGCCTGCCCGGGCGGTTTCTCGTCTACATGCCGACGGTCGATCACATCGGCATCTCCCGCAAGATCGACGCGCGCGACGAACGGCGGCGCCTGCGCGGCATCGTCCAGCAGTTCC
Source organism: Vicinamibacterales bacterium (assembly GCA_035547155.1). GTDB lineage: Bacteria > Acidobacteriota > Vicinamibacteria > Vicinamibacterales > SCN-69-37 > CAZNMF01. The sequence goes on along the minus strand of DASZVJ010000140.1, from coordinate 44,413 downwards.
GCGAGCAGTCGGGGCTGCCCGGCGGCGTGATCATCCGCACGGCTGCGGCGAATCGTCCGGACGAAGACATCATCGCGGACCTGTCGTACTTCCAGCAGGTCTGGAGCGAAGTGCAGCGCAAGCGCGAGACCGAGCGGACGCCGGCCGTGCTGTTCCGCGAGGAGAGCCTCGTCACGAAACTGCTGCGCGACCTGCTCAACGAGCAGTTCCAGGCCATCCGGATCGACGACGAAGCGGAGCACCGGCGCGTCGTGGCGTTCATCCAGCGTGTGATGCCGTCGATGGTCGGCCGCATCAAGCTCTACACGAAGGACTATCCGATCTTCGACGAGTACGGCGTGCAGGGCGAGATCGACAAGGCGTTGCGCAGCAAGGTCTGGCTGAAGTCCGGCGGCTACATCGTCATCAACCAGACCGAAGCGCTCGTCGCGATCGACGTCAACACGGGACGGTACGTCGGCAAGAAGTCGTCGGGCCGGCTCGAGGACACGATCGTCAAGACGAACCTCGAAGCGGCGAAGGAGATCGTGCGTCAGGTGCGCCTGCGCGATCTCGGCGGCATCATCGTGCTCGACTTCATCGACATGGAGGAGAAGAAGAACCGCCAGAAGGTCGCGCAGGTCGTCGAGCAGGAGCTGCGCAAGGACCGCGCGCCGTCGAAGGCGGTGCAGGTCTCGGACTTCGGGCTGATCATCATCACGCGCAAGCGCGTGAAGAGCAGTCTCGAGCGCCAGCTCACCGAGCCGTGCCCGTACTGCTCGGGCACCGGGACGATCAAGGCCAGCGCGACGATCTGCTACGACATCCTGACGGAAGTGAAGAAGGTGAGCAGCGAGCTCGACGGCTACAGCCTCGTGCTCCGCGTCAACCCCGAGATCGCGCGCGCGCTGAAGGACGAGAACCGCAGCGTCTTCCGCGAGCTCGAATCCGCGGTCGGCCGTCCCGTCACCATCCGGCCCGACGAGCAGCTGCACCACGAGCAGTTCGACGTGATGGCGATTTGAGCTGACGCGGACCATCTCGCTATCTCACTATCGCCCTATCGCACTATCTGGCATCGGGCTATCGCGCTATCTGCCTCGGAGTGCCACATAGCGCGATAGCCCGATAGACGGCAGATAGCGAGATAGCTCGATATCAGATAGTACGATAGAGAGATAGCGCGATAGTGCGATACTAGGTTTTATTCAGGAGGTCCCATGCGTCATTCCATGTTGACTCGCGCGGGCGTGGCGGCGGTGGCGGTGATGGCCGCGCTGACGATCACGGCCACTGCGCAACAGGCCGCGCAGGCCCTTGGGACGGTCCGTCTCCCCCGTGCCGTCGTCGCCAATGGCCAGCCGCTGCCTGCAGGTACGTACACGCTGCGTCTGTCGTCCGATCCGGTTACCGCGGTCTCCGGTCAGGGGCCGGACGCGGCGAAATGGGTCGAGTTCGTGCAGAGCGGACAGGTCAAGGGCAAGGAGCTCGCGAGCGTCGTCGCACCGGCCGATGTGAAGGTCGTCGCGAAGCGGACGCCGCCGGCCGACGGTCATCCGCTCGTGCAGATGCTCAAAGGTGCGGACTATCTGCGCGTGTGGGTCGGCCACAACGGCGCGCAGTATCTGATCCACCTCTCGCTGTCGCCGGCAACGAAATAGCCTCGTGATCGACGGTCGACGCCCGCGGATGCGCGAGCGTCGACCGTTCTTCGTCATCGCTTCCTGATTTCCACGTTTCCGCTGAACGTCGTAATCGCCACGGTCGCGCTGCCGTCGCCGACCGTCGCGCGCACGTTGCTCGGTCCCGGCGAGATCGATTTGACCACCATGTCCGCGCCGGGCGTGATGTGCCCGCTGAACGTCGACGCCTGCAGCTCGTAGCCGACCGTGCCGGACGGATTGAGCGTCACGTCGCCCGAGTGCGACTGCAGCTCGTAGCGTCCGCTGCGCGCGAGCGCGCCGGAATACGAGACGTTGCCCGACAAGCTGTGCAGGCTCGCACGCTCCGACGTGATCCCCATGGCCGTCACGTTGCCGCTCGTCGTCGATCCGTCGAGGCGGCGCGCGCTGACGCGATCGATCAGGATGTCGCCGCTGACGGACGTCAGGCTCAGGCTGTCGTTGCCCGCGATGTCGGTCGCCTTGACGCTGCCGGACACCGTCTTCGCGTCGGCGACCGTGCCGACGCCGACGAGCGCCACGTCGCCGCTCACCGTGCTCGCGGACAGGTTGCCCTTGATGTTCTCGACCCGGACGTTGCCGGACACCGTGCTCGCCGTCACGCGCGTGCCGGCCGGCGCTGTGATGACGAACGTGATGTCGACGTTGACGTCGTTGCGGCCGCGGTCCCGGTTCGGATAGTGCGTCTCGACCGTCACGCGCCCACTCTGCTGCTCGATGTCGACCGTCACCTCGTCCAGCCCGCGCCGCACGTCCGCGGCGGTCTTGCCGCGCGCCCGCTTCGTGAACTCGATGCGCGCGTCGGTGCCGGAGCCGGCCGTCACCGTCACGTCGCCGGAGACGTTCTTGATCTCCAGCGAGCCCGACGCGCCGATCGACACCACGCGCGTCTGCCGATCCGTCTGGTCCTGCTCGGCGGCGGCGCGCGCCTCGAGAGGCACGGTCGCCAACGCGAGTACGGCCAGCGCGAATGCGGCGCCCGTGACGAACGATCGATCCCTACGCAGATTCATGATTGTCTCCCTACTCCTGAGGCCGGGCGCGACGCGCCGGCTGGATCTCCCTGTCGCCTGTCGTTGATGAGGTTGACCGTGGTCTGCAGCACGCTGATCTTGCGGCGCAGCGCCTCGAACAGGCTGTCGCGCGCGGGCTCGCTGTCCGGATTGGTCAGCAGTGCCGCGCGGCTTTCCGCGATGGCCTGATCGATCGACGTCAGGCTCGTGCGCATCGTCGTCGCGACGGACGGATCGAGCGTCGCGTCGCCGGCGCGCGCCGCGGCCTCGAGCTCGGCGACCGCACGCTCGTAGTGCTGCATCGCGAGCGTCAGCTCGTCGTTGACGGCCGCGATCGATCCCGTCACCGGAGCGGCCGTGGCGTTCGCGTTCGCCGCCGTCTCCGTCGATGTCGTCCGCGTGCGGCTGATCACGTAGAGCGCGACGGTGATCGCGAGCAACGCCGCCGTCAACGCCGCCCATTGCCACCACACCGGTCCACGGGCACGTGGCGCGGGCACGGCGAGCGGCGCGCTCGACTGCGCGCGCAGCTGTCCGGCGACCGACAGCCACACATGATCCGGCGGGTCGATCGGACCGAGCTGCCGCGCCGTCGCCAACAGCCGCTCGAGATCCGTCAGCACGCCGCTGCAGTCCGCGCACTCGCGCACGTGCGTGAGCACCGCGGCGTGGGCGCCGGAGTCGAGCAGCCCGTCGGCGAAGTCGCTGAGCTGGCGTTGAACGTTCGTGCAATCGCTCGTCATTCCGTCCTCACGGCATCCGGCCGAAGCGCGGCGCGCAACCGGAATCGCGCCTTGTGCAGCTGTGATTTCGACGTGCCCTCCGAGACGCCGAGCAGCTCGGCGATCTCGCGGTGCTCGAGCCCTTCGACGTCGTGGAGCACGAACACCGTCCGCGCGCCTGGTGGCAGCGTCGTCAGCGCGCGCTCGAGATCGAGCCGATCGATCACGCCCAGCACCGGGCCCGAGCTCGTCGCGACGAGCGTGTCGTCGTCGATCTCGTCCTGCATCCGCGCGAAGCGGCCGCGGCGGCTGCGCAGATGGTCGAGGCACAAGTTCGTGCCGAGACGGAAGAGCCACGTGCCGAGCGACGACTCGCCTTTGTACTGACCGAGCTTGCGATGCGCGGTGAGGAACATGTCCTGAAGCAGATCTTCGGCCTCGACGCGGCCGACCAGCCGGCACGCGAGCCCGAACAGGCGCGGCGCGTGCGCACGGTACAGCTCGTCGAACGCGCCGGGCGAGCCCGCGCGACAGCGGCTGGCCAGGGCGAGGTCGGCGCTCAGGCGTCCTCCGTCATTCATGGCCTTAGACGGCGGGATCGGCGTCTCGCGTTGCCGGCTACTGCGGCCAGCGTTTCACGCGGAAATCCGCGACGCGCCGGCGCTGGACGACGAGGCCTTCGGCGGTGAGCAGCGAGGCTTTGAGCGCGGTCGATGAGCCGTAGCCGCCGAGCGCACCGTTCGCGGCGATCACGCGATGGTAGGGCAGGCCCGGTTGTGCCGCCGTGGCCATGATGCGTCCGACGGCACGCGCCGCGCGCGGACGGCCCGCGAGCCGCGCGACGTCCCCGTACGTCGCCACGCGTCCCGGCGGAATGCGCGAGACGACGCGCAGCACGCGGCGCGCGAACGTGCCGTCCTCGCTCATCGTCGTCGCGCCCAGAAGCAGACGCCCGCGAGATAGACGTTGTGGATCGCGCAGCCGATCGTGAACCAGCGCGGTGCGAGGTCCGTCGCCAGCCAGCCGGGTCGATGCGCGATGTCGACGAGCGCGTGGAGCAGGAATCCGCCGCTGCCGAGCAGCAGCGCCTCGCGCGGATCGCGCTGCAGGACGACGCCGGCGAGCCCCATGAAGAGCACGGCTGCCGCGGCGTCGAGATTGGCCAGCGACGCCGAAGGATCGGCGAGCGCGAGGCCGAGCGGGATGCCGCCGATGCCGGCCAGGATGATCGCCATCCATTGCGCGAGCCGCAGCTCGCCGATCAGGCGCTGCGGCTCCTCGAGATCGACCTGCGTGACGCGCCACGCAAACGTCGTAATGGCGACGGCCGACAGCACGCCGGCGGTGAGCAGCACTCGGGCTGTGTCGTTCACGTTCCAAACTATACTTTCCTCGCATGCGCGCGGTTGACGTCATTCGTCAGAAACGCGACGGCGGGGCGCTCGATGCCGGGAGCATCCGGGCGTTCGTCCGTGCGGCCACCGACGGCTCCTGGCCGGACTATCAGCTCTCGTCCCTGCTCATGGCGATCGTCCTGCGTGGCATGACCACGGAGGAAGCTGCCGAGCTGACCGACGCGATGGTCAAGTCGGGCACCCGCCTCGATCTGTCCGAATTCGGACCGTGCCCGGTGGACAAGCATTCGACGGGCGGCGTTGGCGACAAGATCTCGCTCGTGCTCGCGCCGCTCGCCGCGGCTGCCGGCGCGATCGTGCCGATGATGTCGGGCCGCGGCCTCGGCCACACCGGCGGCACGCTCGACAAGCTCGAATCGATTCCGGGTTTCCGTACGGGGCTGTCACTCGACGAGATGCGATCCGTCCTGCGGCGCACCGGCTGCGTCCTCATCGGTCAGACGAGCGAGATGGCGCCGGCCGACAAGCGCCTTTACGCGCTGCGCGACGTGACGGGCACGGTCGAGAGCGTACCGCTGATCTCGGCGTCGATTCTCAGCAAGAAGATCGCGGAAGGCATCGGCGCGCTCGTGCTCGACGTGAAGGTCGGACGCGGCGCATTCATGAAGACCGAAGCGCAGGCGCGCGAGCTCGCGTCGAGTCTCGTGCGCATCGCCGAAGCGCACGGCGTGAGGACCGAAGCGCTACTCACTGACATGGACGTGCCGCTCGGCCGCGCGATCGGCAACGCGAACGAAGTGATCGAGTCGATCGAGACGCTCAAAGGACGAGGGCCGGCCGACGTCGAGTCGCTGTCGGTTCGTCTGGCCGTGCGCATGATCGTGCTCGCGGGCGTGACGGCGGATGAAAACGACGCGGAGCGACGCGTGCGCACGGCGCTCGAGAGTGGCGCTGCGCTCGAGAAGTTCCGCGAGGTGATCGACGCGCAGGGCGGCGATCCGCGTGTGATCGACGACTACAGTCGGCTGCCCGGCGGAGGCACGCAGGAGACGTGGACCGCGCCGTACGCCGGCATCGTCACGGACATGCACGCGGAGCTCGTCGGCCGCGCGTCCGTCGCGCTCGGCGCCGGACGCGATCGTGTCGATGCGGGTGTCGATCACGCCGCGGGCATCGAGATCCTCGCGCGCGTCGGTGAGCCCGTGGGCGCCGGCGACCCGATCCTCGTGTTGACCGCGCGCGAGCAGAAGCAGTTCGATGCCGCGCGTGCGCTGCTCGCCGGCGCGATCACGATCGGGCCCGACGCCCCTGCGCGTCGCCCTCTGATCTTCGATCGGCTGACGCGAGAGTCGTTCGCGTGACGCGATGACGAGCGCTGCGACATCGATCGACGACGAGCTGGCGCGCATCGACGCGGCGGCGAGCGACGTGCGTGCGCGCCTTGGCGGCGATGTGCCGTCGATCGCGCTCGTGCTCGGATCCGGCCTCGGCGGCTTCACCGTGCGTCTCGATGATGCGGTCGTCGTGCCGTACCGCGAGATCGCGCATTGGCCGACGCCGTCGGTCATCGGGCACGCGGGACAGCTCGTCGCGGGCACCGTTGCGGGCCGGCGTGTCCTCGCGCTGTCCGGCCGCGCGCACTACTACGAAGGCCATCCCTTTTCGATCGTCACCTTCGCAGCGCGCGTGCTCGGACGACTCGGCGTGAAGACGCTCGTCGTCACGAACGCGGCCGGCGGGATCAACGCGGCGTTCTCGTCGGGGCTGCTGATGGTCATCGATGACCACATCAACTTCATGGGCAGCAATCCGCTCATCGGCCCGAACGACGAACGGCTCGGCCCGCGGTTTTCCGACATGTCCGCCGTCTATTCGCCGCGATTGCGTGCGATCGCCGATGAGGCGGCGCGCGAGATCGATCTGGCGATCGGACATGGCGTCTATCTGGCCGTGACGGGGCCCAGCTACGAGACGCCTGCGGAGATCCGCGCGTTTCGCACGCTCGGCGCGGACGCGGTCGGCATGTCGACCGTGCCCGAGGCGATCGTCGCGCGACACATGGGGCTCGAGGTGCTCGGGCTCTCGTGCATCTCGAACATGGCCGCCGGCATGCAGGCGGCCGCGCTCAGCGCCGAGGAAGTGATCGCGACGACCGCGCGCGTGCAGGGCGATTTCATCCGGCTCCTGGAGGCGATCATTGGCCGACTCTGAACGACTCGTGGCTGCGGCCCGCGAGGCGCGCGAGCGTGCGATCGCGCCGTACTCGCACTTCCGCGTCGGCGCCGCGCTGGCGACGACGGACGGACGCATCTTCACCGGATGCAACGTCGAGAACGCGTCATACGGATTGACCGTGTGCGCCGAGCGCGTCGCGCTGCTGAAAGCGCTCTCCGAAGGCGCGCGCGAGTTTTCCGCGATTGCTGTCGTCGCCGACACCGCGTCGCCCACGCCGCCCTGCGGCCCCTGCCGTCAACTGCTGTGGGAGTACTGCGGCGACATCCCCGTCACACTCGCCAATCTCGACGCGATCACCGGCCATCACACCGTCGGCGCGCTGCTGCCGTTCCCGTTCGACGGACGGCTGCTTTAGGGACGAGGGGACCAGGGGGACCAGGGGGACCAGGGGACCAGGGGACGAGGGGACGAAGGGAGATCATCTGGTCATCTTGCTATCGGGGCATCGGGGCATCGACGTCCAGATGACCTGATGTCCCGATGATCCGATGGCCAGATGAGACTATGATCGTCGCCGATGCTTCCGACGATTGACTGGCAAGACGACGCGATAGTGATGGTCGACCAGCGCAAGCTGCCTGGTCAGGAGATCTACGTTCGCTGCAAGACCGCCGTCGAGGTCGCGCGCGCGATCAAGACGATGGTGATTCGCGGGGCGCCGGCGATTGGCGTGGCCGCGGCGATGGGCATCGCGCTCGGGATGCAGCGCAGCAAGGCCACCGGCACCCGCCAGTACGTCGTCGAGTTCAACAAGATTTGCGATGTGATGGCGGCCACGCGGCCGACGGCCGTCAATCTGTTCTGGGCCATCGAGCGCATGAAGCGATCGCTGGCCGCTGGCGTGCAGGCGGGGGAGTCCGTCTCCGAGCTGACCGCGCGGCTGACACGCGAAGCGCACGCCATTCACGACGAAGACGTCGCGAGTTGCCGCGAGATGGGCCGTCTCGGCGCGGCCGTCGTGCCGTCGACCGCGCGCGTGCTCACGCACTGCAACGCAGGCGCGCTCGCGACTGCGGGCTATGGCACCGCGCTCGGCGTCATCCGCGCGGCCGCCGAGCAGGGCAAGATCGCGCAGGTCTTCGCCGACGAGACGCGACCGTTCCTGCAAGGCGCGCGGCTGACGGCGTGGGAGCTCGTGCGCGATCACATTCCGACGACCGTGATCACCGAGAGCATGGCCGGGCCGCTGATGCGTCAGGGCAAAATCGATTTCGTCGTCGTCGGAGCCGACCGGATCGCCGCCAACGGCGACGTGGCGAACAAAGTCGGGACGTACACCGTTGCCCTGCTCGCGCACGAGCACGGCGTGCCGTTCTACGTCGCGGCACCGCTCTCGACGATCGATCTCGCGACGCCGAGCGGCGACGAGATTCCAATCGAGCAGCGTTCGCCGAAAGAGGTGACGCATCTCGGCGCGACGCGCCTCGCGCCGGAAGGCGCGTCGGTCTGGAACCCCGCGTTCGACGTGACGCCCGCGCGCCTCGTCGCCGGCATCATCACCGAGCGCGGCATCGCCCGCGCACCGTACGCCGACAGCCTGCGCGCGCTGTTCGCCGCGGCGCCAGTGGCGGCGTCTTAGCGTTTCGAACTTCGTACTTCGCACTTCGAACTTTCCATGAACATCCTCGGCATCGAGACCTCGTGCGATGAGACGGCCGCGGCCGTCGTGTCGACGACCGGTGATCCGGCGAAGCCGTGGACCGTGCGCTCGAACGTCATCGCCTCGCAGGCGGACATCCATCGCGAATGGGGCGGCGTCGTGCCGGAGATCGCGTCGCGCCAGCACGTGCGCGACATCTGTGGCGTCGTCGAGCGCGCGCTGAGTGATGCCGGGACGCCGTGGTCGGACGTCGACGCCATTGCCGTCACGCAAGGACCGGGTCTCGTCGGCTCGCTGCTCGTCGGCGTGTCGTTCGCGAAATCGGCCGCGGCCACGCTGGGCAAGCCGATCGTCGCCGTCAATCATCTCGCCGGCCACATCGAGTCGATCTTTCTCGACCACGGCGCGATTCCGCTGCCGTCGGTCGTGCTCGTCGTGTCGGGCGGACACACGAGTCTCTACCTCGTCGCGAAGCCTGGCGAGTATCGGCTCATTGGCCGCACGCGAGACGATGCGGCGGGGGAGGCGTACGACAAGGTCGCGAAGCTGCTGGGGCTCGGCTATCCCGGCGGGCCCGTGATCGATCGCACCGCGAAGGAAGGCGACGAGCACGGCGTCGATCTGCCGCGGCCGCGCTTCACGCATCCCGATCGCAATCCGCCGCCTGCGGATTTCACTGGTGCGTCACTGCCGCCGTCGTTGCAGCATCTGGCGGATTTCAGCTTCTCCGGCCTCAAGACCGCTGCCGTGCGGCTGCTGCAACAGCGCGGCGTGCCCGTCGCGACGGGGCTCGTCGTGCCGTCTGACGCGGGATCGCTCTCGCGCAAAGAGGTCGCCGACATCTGCGCGACGTTCCAGCGCATCGTCGTGGAGACGCTCGTCGATCGCACGTTCGAGACCGCGCGATGGCTCGGCGCGGCGAGCGTGGGCATCGCCGGCGGCGTGTCGGCCAACAGCCGTCTGCGCCGCGATGCGCTCGCGCGCGGCGAGCGCATGGGCCTGCCCGTCTTCGTCCCGGCTCTGTCGCTGTCGACCGACAATGCGGCGATGATCGCGGCGGCCGGACTGCGCAAGCTCGAGCAGGAACGCGCCGCGCCGCTCGACTTCAACGCGCAGGCGACGCTGCCGATCGACGCGTAAGGGCGCGATGTCCGGTCGCCGCTATCCGGATCGCCCCGTCGTCGGCGTGGGCGCCATCGTGCTCACGGCTGACGCGCGTGTCGTGCTGGTGCGCCGTGCGCAGCCGCCGCGTGAGGGCGAATGGAGCCTGCCCGGCGGCGTCCTCGAGATCGGGGAGCCGCTGGCGAGCGGCGTCGCGCGCGAAGTGCGGGAAGAGACGGGGCTGGACGTCAACGTCGGCCCGCTCGTCGACACGTTCGAGCACATCTCGCGCGACGAAGGTGGCCGCGTCCAGTATCACTATGTCGTGCTCGACTATCTCTGCCGCGTTCGCGGCGGGATCGCCCGCGCCTCGACCGACGTCAGCGACGTCGCACTCGCCGATCCACGTGATCTGGCGTCCTACGATCTGAGGCCGGAGACGCTCGCCGTCATCCTGAAAGCCTGTCGTCTGGCTGGTCTGGCCGGATAGCTGGATAACCTGCGCGATCTGCCGATAAGACGAAGTATGAGATCCCGCTTTTGCACTGCCGCCGTCCTGACCGCGCTCCTCGTCGCGCCGCTGAGCGCCGAGCTCAAATACACGATGCACATCGAGGCCAAGCCGTCGACGACCGCGTCGACCGCGCCGGCCAACCCGATGATGGAGATGATCGGCGCGATCGTTGCCAGCACGATGGCGCCGCAGGGCGGCCTGGACGTGACCGTGACGGTTGGCGATCACGGCACGCGCGTCGACTACGCGCAGGCCTACATGATCGTCCCCGCGGGCGGCGTGACGCTGGTGACGCCGAAGGGCGAGATGATCGTTCTCGATCCGGCGAAACGCACGTTCTGGAAGATGAGCAAGCCGGACTTGTCCGCGCTGCCCGGAGGCGGACCGGCCGTCACGATCACGCGCACGGGCCAGACCGAGACGATCAGCGGCATCCGCGCGGAGCGCGCGATGCTCGACATCCACATGCCGCTGCCCGTGCCGCCAGGCTCGCAGCTGCCGCAGGGCCTGCCCAGCGACATCGCGATGACCGGCGACGTGTGGCTGTCGTCGCAGTACAAGCAGTACGCGAAGACCGCGGCGGGCCTGGTCGGCGGCGTCAACGTGCTCGGCGTCGAGACGATCGCCAACGAAGGCTTCATGGTGAAATCGATCCTGCGGGGCGACCTGCTCGGCAACCGGCAAATCGAATCGACGGTCACGAACGTCAGCGAGACCACGGTGCCCGCGTCGCTCTTCGAGATCCCCGCGGGCTTCACCGAAGTGCCGCCGCCGTCCGGACTGCCCGCGATGTCCATGCCGACGCCGTCGGCCGCGCCCGCCCGATAGATTCCCGCGAACCGCCGCCGGCGGGGCCTCGTATAAGCTGATGCCCGGTCAGCCTGCATGAGCTCCGTCGTCGAGTTGGATCACGTGTCCGTCGTGTACGGCGCGCAGCCCGTTCTGCGCGACGTCAGCGCCGCGTTTCCCGAAGGCGCCGTCGGCCTCCTCGGCCCGAACGGCGCCGGCAAGAGCACGATGCTCAAGAGCCTGCTCGGCTTCGTTACGCCGTCGCAGGGCCATTTGCGCGTGCTCGGCCTCGACGTTGCCGCACGCCCCCTCGAGATTCGCGCACGTCTTGGCTACATGCCGGAGAGTGACGGCCACGTGCCCGGCATGAATGCCGTCACGTTCGTCGCATACTGCGGCGAGCTCGCCGGTCTGCCGCGCGCCGATGCGATGCAGCGCGCGCACGAAGTCCTCTACTACGTCGGCCTCGGTGAAGCGCGCTATCGCGACGTCGAGACGTACTCGACCGGCATGAAGCAGCGCATCAAGCTCGCGCAGGCGCTCGTCCACGACCCCGATCTGCTGTTCCTCGACGAGCCGACCAACGGCATGGACCCGAAGGGCCGCGACGAGATGCTCGATCTCATCCGCGACCTTGCCCGCAACAAGGGCGTCAACGTCATCGTCTCGTCGCACCTGCTGCCCGACATCGAATACACGTGCGATCACGTCGTCGTGCTCGACAAAGGCCAGGTCGCGACGGCCGGGACGATCGACGCGCTCAAAGGGCCGGCTGGACGCGTGTTCGAAGTGCGCGTGAAGGGTGCCGCCGTCGCCGCGTTCATCGCGCGCCTCGAGGCCGAGCACATGGCGTGTCACGAGACGGACGAGGACGTCATGCGCGTCTTCGTGCCTGGTGATGCGCTCGCGCCCGGCAGCGATCAACGGCGGATCTGCGAGCTCGCGCGGGAGGCCGGCGCGCAGGTGCGCCATCTGAAGCCCAGCGTGCCGACGCTCGAGGACGTGTTCGCCCGCGCGATCGGAGAGCCATGAGCCCGGTTCACGATCAGAGCTATCGCCGCTACGCCGGACCACGGCGTCCGCCAGGACGGGCGTGGTCCGTCATCCTTCGCGCCGGCGTGCGCCAGCTCATCGGCCGTCGTGTATTTCTCGCGCTGTTGATCGTCGCCTGGATTCCATTCCTCGTGCGCACCGTGCAGATCTACGCGGTCGCGACCTATCCGCAGGCGGGCCAGATCGTGCCGATCGACATGCGGATGTTCCAGAGCTTCGTCGAGTTCCAGGGCCTGTTCGCGTTCTTCGTCACCGTCTATGCCGGTGCCGGATTGATCGCCACCGATCGCCGCGCCAACGCGCTGCAGGTGTATCTGTCGAAGCCGTTGCTGCGGATGGAGTACATCGGCGGCAAGCTCGGCGTCCTCATCGTCTTCCTGTCGCTCGTCACGGTGCTGCCGAGCCTGCTGCTCATCGTGATGCAGATTGTGCTCTCCGGCAGCTTCGCGTTCGTGCAGTCGCATCTCGACGTCATCCCCGCCGTCTTCGTCGCGTCGACGATGCGCGTGATCGTCTATGCGATGACGATGGTGGCGTTGTCGTCGCTGTCGACGAGCACGCGATACGTCGCGGTGATGTACGCCGGCGTCGTCTTCTTCACCGAAGCCATCTACGCGGTGCTCGCGTTCGCGACCGGATCGACGCGCGTCGCGTGGGTCTCGCCTTCGCGCAACTTCGACGTCGTCAGTGATGCGATCTTCCGTCAGCCCGCGCGGTTCGAGACGCCGGTGATCGTGTCCGTTCTCGTGCTGCTCGGGCTCGTGGCCGTGTCGATCTCCGTGCTCGAGCGGCGCGTGCGCGGCGTCGAGGTGGTCTCGTGAGCGCCGCCGTGCTCGCCGCCGAGCACCTGTCGAAGTGGTACGGACAGGTGATCGGCTTGAACGACGTGACGGTCAGCGTACCGCCCGGCATCACCGGTCTGCTCGGGCCGAACGGCGCGGGCAAGAGCACGTTCATGAAGCTCATCACCGGCCAGCTGCGGCCGAGCAAGGGCTCCGTGCACGTGCTGGGCGAGCCGATTTGGAACAACCCGCGGCTGTACTTCCGGATCGGGTTCTGTCCCGAGCAGGATCGGTTCTACGAGCGCATGACCGGGCTCGAGTGGGTCTCGGCGCTCGTGCGGTTGAACGGGCTCGGCGAGCGTGAGGCGCGCGAGGCCGCCACGCGCGCGCTCGAGGCCGTCGATCTGCTCGACGCGGCGTCGAAGCGCATCGGCGCGTACAGCAAGGGCATGCGCCAGCGAGTCAAGCTCGCGCAGGCGCTCGTGCACGATCCCGAGCTGCTGATTCTCGACGAGCCGCTGTCGGGCATGGACCCGCTCGCGCGCCGCCGCACGATTCGTCTGATTCGCGACTGGGCCCGTCAGGGCAAGAGCATCCTCGTCTCGAGCCACATCCTGCACGAGATCGAGTCGATGACGACGAACATCCTGTTGATCAACAACGGACGGATTCTGGCGGAAGGCAACGTTCACCAGATTCGCGATCTGATCGACGAGCATCCGCACACGGTCTACATTCGTGCATCCGATCCGCGCCGCCTCGCGCGCGAGTTCCTGACGCACGCGGACGTCATCAGCCTGCGCTTCGAGCCGGGCGCGGTCGTTGTCGAGACGGGCGAGCCGGACGCGTTCTATGGACGCCTGACGGAGCTCGTGGCCGCGGGGGAGTGCGGCGCGGTCGAAGAGCTCACCTCGCCCGACGACAATCTGCAGGCGGTCTTCAAGTACCTCGTGAAGAGCTGAGATGGCGATGGCCGAGCTTCCGTCCACTTCTTCTCCCGCGGCGCCGCCGCGCTCGACGCCGGCCTCGCCGGGCCTGGGCTACGGCGCGATGCGCGTGTTCGATCTGTCGATCGGCCAGATGCTGTGGTCGCGCCGCACGATCTTCATGGCGCTCGTCGTCGGCGTGCCCGTCGTGATCGCGATCGTGCTGCGCGTGCTCGTCGAGCTCGGCGCGCCGGTCATGCGCGCCGGACGGACGCCGATCGGCGGCAGCGTCGTGTTCGGGCTGATGATCTGGGGCTTCTTCGTGCGGTTCGCGGCGCCGGTGCTCGCCGTGTTCTACGGCACGTCGCTCATCGCCGATGAGGTCGAGGACAAGACGCTCACGTATCTGTTCACGCGGCCCGTGCCTCGAGCGGCCGTGCTGCTCGGCAAATATCTCGCATATCTGGTGTGCACGATCGGCGTCGTGCTGCCGTCGGTCGTGCTGGTCTGGCTGCTCATCGCGCCGGTCAACGGCACGCTTGGCGAGACGTTCGTCAATCTGGTGAAGGACCTCGGCATTCTGGCGGCCGGGCTTGCGGTGTATGGCGCGGTGTTCGCGCTCGTCGGCGCGACGGTCAAGCGCCCGCTCGTCTTCGGGCTGGCGTTCATCTTCGGCTGGGAGACGCTGGCGCTCGCGCTGCCGGGCTTTCTGCGCCGGTTGAGCGTCGCCTACTACCTGCAGGGCCTCGTGCCGCACGCGATGCCCGCCGACTCGCCGCTGTCGGTGATCCAGTCGATTTTCCGCGACGATTTGGGCGTCACGGAAAGCCTCGTGAGCCTCGCGGTCATCGCGATCGTGTCGCTCTGGCTCGCCGGCCGGGCCGTCTCGCGGCGCGAATACGTGCTGGACCAGTAGGGGCGGCCGCCCCTACGCGGGCTTCAGGCGACGGGCCACAGGCTGACAGATGTACGCCGGGTTTTTAGACCCGGCAGACTGGGCGGCCGCGAGCGCCATCCCGTGTGGTTCGAAGTTCCGTCCAGCCCCCGAACCTCCCGACCGCGCGACCGTATAATCCCCTGAGGCCCCATGTCATCTCGCACGCGTTACTTCCTGATCGGCTCTGCTCTGATTGTCGTCGTCGGGCTTTGCACGGGCCTCGTCGCCTACTACAACGGCGCGTTGATGCCCTCCGGAGCCGCCGCCAGGCTGCCCGAGATCGTCTACATCCCCTCCGACGCAACGGCCATTGCCTACGCAGACGTCAAAGACATCATGAGCTCCGACTTCCGCCGGCAGTTGCGCGCGAATCTGGCGGCAGACGGCGACGCGAGTGCTGGAAAAGACCGGTTCCTGGCCGAGACGGGCATCGACGTCGAGCGCGACATCGATTCGGTCGTGGCCGGCGTGAGACAGGATGCGACCGGGCACCGTGAGCCCGTCGTCCTGCTGCGCGGACGCTTCGACGTGGCGAAAATCGAAGGCCTGGCGACGCAGAAGGGCGCCATCGCCGAGGAGTACAACGGGCGCCGGCTGCTGGTGGCGCCGCACGGTGGGACGTCGGAGACGCAGCCTAGCATGGCGTTCCTCGAGCCCAATCTGCTTGCGCTCGGCACGCGCGACGGCTTGCGTGCCGCGATCGACGCCGCCAGCGGCCCCGGCGTGACGGCGAATACCGAGCTGATGAGCTTCGTCGCCGACGCGCAGCGTCGAGGCAATGCGTGGGTCGTCGGCCGCTTCGACGCGCTCAGCCAGCAACCCGGCCTTCCCGATCAAATCCGTCAGCAGCTTCCGCCCGTCGACTGGTTCGTCATCACTGCAGACGTCGATCGCGCCGTGCACGGCGTCATCCGTGCGGAAGCGCGCGACGAACAGTCGGGCGAACGGTTGCGCGGCATGGTGAACACGGCGCTTGGCGCCGCGCAGATGCTGGCCGGTCGCGATGCGCGGCTGGACGCGACGCTCAAAGGCGTGCAGGCCACGGGCAGCGGCAAGACGCTGCAGGTGACGTTCGACGTCGGGCCGGAGATGCTCGATCTCGTGAAGCACGGACCGATGGGCCTCTCCATGCCGGCGCCGACACCTGCGCCCGCCCCGGCGCAGTAGCCGCGTCGACCGCGCGCCTCCGGTACAATCACCGGATGCAGGATCTGGTTCGGCAGCTTCTGGAGGCGCTCGGTGAAGATCCCACCCGCGAGGGCCTGGTCAGCACGCCACGGCGCGTTGCGCAATCCCTCGAGTTCCTGACGAGCGGCTATCACGCGGATCTCGACGCGATCATCAACGACGCGCTCTTCACGGTCGCCTACAACGAGATGGTGATCGTGCGCGACATCGATTTCTACAGCCTCTGCGAGCATCACCTGCTGCCGTTCTTCGGCAAGTGTCACGTCGCGTACATCCCCGACGGCAAGGTCATCGGGCTCAGCAAGGTCCCGCGCATCGTCGACGCGTTCGCGCGGCGGCTGCAGGTCCAGGAGCGGCTCACGTCGCAGATCGCGAACACGATTCAGGATCGCATCGCGCCGCTCGGCGTCGCCGTCGTGATGGAGGCCACGCACCTCTGTATGGCCATGCGCGGCGTCGAGAAGCAGAATTCGGTGACGACGACGAGCGCGATGCTGGGCGTGTTCCACCACGACGCGCGCACGCGCCATGAGTTCCTCGAGCTGATTCAGGGACGTCAGCGCGGCGGTCTCACGTGGAACGGCGGTCCCGGCGCCGGATGCATGAGCGCCGACTGATCCGCGCTGGGGATCGCTGCGGCGCTTCGATATACTCGAACGTGCTCATGCGTCATGCCGTTGTTGCCGCAGCCGTGTGTTGTCTGCTGTGGACGAGCGCGTCCGCACAGCGCGCCGGTGGACGCACGCCGGGCACGCGCGTCAGCACGGCGAAGACCTGTGCCGCCAGTCTGGGCATGGGGCTCAAGAGCAAGCGCGAGTTCTGTGACGTGATCATCGCGACGCTGCCGAAAGACAGCGTCGCGATCACGATTCCCGCGCACACCGGCACGGCGACGCTGCTGTTCGATCTGCACAATCGCTTTCCGCTGCCCGCCATCAATGTCGGAACGGCGCTGTCGTTCGCGCGCCACGAGGCGATCGTCAGTCTCGTCAAGGCGAATGGCGACGTGCTCAATCGCGCCGCGGTCGTGCGCGAGTTCCGGCGGCCCGAAGATCTCTTCGATCAGATCACCGGCGGTGGCCGGCCCGGCGGTGTGAAGGGCGTCGCGCCCGGCGAAGCGGAGCCGATCCGCTTCACGATCCCCGCGGGCATTTCGCAGGTGGGCATCGTCGGCTCACGCCTGCAGACGCTGACACGCGCCGGCGGCGACGAAGTCTTCGAGACGCCTGGTCGTCCGGTCGCGATCGTCAGCAACATCCGCCTGGAGTACAAACCGGCGGGGAAGTAGGGACGGCTCGAGGCTGGCGAAGTCCGAAGAGATCGCCCTCAAGCCCCGAGCCCGAAGCCCTCCTCAGTGCACCGTCCGCGTCTTCTTGGTCAGATAGTCCTGCAGCACGTATTGCCCGAGCGTGTGAGGCGTCGTGAAGTACGCCTTGCCGTGGCAGATCTGCGCGACGCGGCGGACGAAGGCGACCAGATCGTAGTCGCGCGCGAGCATGAACGTGTTGATCATGATGCCCGAGCGCCGGCACGCGGCAACTTCGGCGAACGTCTCGCGCAGCACGAACGGATCGAGGCCGAACGCGTTGCGGTAGATGCGGCCGTCCGGCCGCGTGACCGCCGACGGCTTGCCGTCGGTGATCATGATGATCTGCCGCATGTCCTTCCGCTGGCGATCGAGCACGCGGCGCGCCATGCGAAGGCCTTCGCGCGTGTTCGTGTAGTACGGCCCGACGCGCACGCGGCCGAGCTGGCCCAGCGGCACTTCCTCCGCCGAGTCGTGGAAGAGCACGACGTTCAGCGCGTCGCCCGGATATTGATGGCGAATCAGATTCGAAAGCGCGAGCGCGACCCGCTTCGCGGGCGTGAAGCGATCTTCGCCGTACAGCACCATGCTGTGGCTGCAGTCGAGCAGGATGACCGTCGCGCAGGAGCTTTGATAGTCGCCCTGCGTGATCATCAGGTCCTCGTAGCCGACGTCGACGCCGCCGCCCGTGCCCGAGCCGCCGGCGCGCATCGATCGCGTGACGGCGTTCATCACGGTCGCCGATGCATCGAGATTCATCGTGTCGCCGAACTCGTACTGACGCGGCGGCCCGCCGGCCTCGACGCCGGTCGCCAGCTCGCGCGTGTCGTGACGGCCGACGCTGCTGCGGCCCAGTGAGCCCAGCAGATCGCGCAGCGCGCGATAGCCGAGAAAGTCGATGGCCTTGTCCGTGACCTCGAAGCGGGCCTCGCCGTTGCCGCCTTGCCCGCCTGCCGCGTCCGTCGGCTGACGCGATTCCGGCCGGCCCGTCACGCTCACATATCCCTGCTCGGTCAGCCGTTCGATGATGCGCTGGACGAGCTCTTCGATCTGGTCGCGCTTGCCGGTGCGCGCGTCCTCGCCATCGCGGCCGGGCTGGTCGTCTTCCCCAGACGTGAGACGGTCGAGCATCTCTTCCGACAACGCGCCTCCGTTGAGCAGCGCGTCGAGGATCGCGTCGTGCAGCGCCTGCCACGTGCGGTCGTCGTCGCTCTGCGGATCCCACGGGTTGTTGAACCCGCTGGACAAGAGCAAGTCGGAGAGCTGCGAGAGCAGCGAATCGAAGTCGAGGCCATCGAGCGCGTCGGCGACGAATCGCGAGTACCGGTATTTCATAGGCGTCGCCTCGCGTCAGTTGTAGTACTTCTTCTTGCCCTTGACCGCCGGCTCGTCGTCTTCCATCAGCTGCTCGAGATGACGCGTCTCCGTGCTCTTGGCGCGGCCGGCAGATGGCGTGCCGAGCAGCCGTCCTTCGTCGGTGCGCGTGATCTTCCGGAGCGCGCAGAGACCTTCGAGCACGAAATCCGCAAGCGCTGCGCGCAGCGGCTCGGACGGCGCTTTCTCTTTGACGCCCAGCGCTGACATCGCGCGCGTCAGCCCTTTGATCGGCTCGACGCGCTCGAGCAGCGTCGCGGCCGGCGCCGTATCGGACAGCTCGAGCGTGCCGCCGTCCTCGAACCACTCGATGACGGGGCGCGCGTCGACCTGCGTCGCATGTCCGTCGAACACGGTTGCGACCGCCTGCCGCACGAGCTCACGCGCGACGTGCTCGGCGCCCTTCAGCTCACCTTCGTACTCGAGCTCGATCTTGCCGGTGAGCGACGGCAGCGACGCGTAGATGTCGCTCACGCGCGGCACCGCGATCGGCTCGCCGTTGGCGATCGCGCGACGCTCGGCGTTGGAGACGACGTTCTCGAGCGCGGTGATGGGCAGGCGCTGACTGACGCCGGACCGGCGATCGACTTTCTGATCCGCGCGCGCATGGAACGCGATCTCCTCGACGATCTCGCGCACGAAGTCCGGCACGACGACGGGCAGGCCGTGATCGCCGGACGCGCGATCCGTCCACGCTTCCTGCGCGGTGATGGCCAGCGCCTCCTGACGCGATCGTGGATAGTGCGTGCGAATCTCCGATCCGATGCGATCCTTCAGCGGCGTGATGATCTTGCCGCGCGCCGTGTAGTCTTCCGGGTTCGCGCTGAAGACGAGCAGCACGTCGAGCCGCAAACGCACCGGATAGCCTTTGATCTGGACGTCGCCCTCCTGCAGGATGTTGAACAAGCCCACCTGCACCTTGCTCGCGAGATCCGGCAGCTCGTTGACGGCGAAGATGCCGCGGTTCGCACGCGGCAGCAGCCCATAGTGCATCGTCAGCTCGTCGCCGAGCTCGCGTCCAGCGCGCGCGGCTTTGATCGGATCGACGTCGCCGATCAGATCCGCAATCGTCACGTCCGGCGTCGCGAGCTTCTCGATGTAGCGATCCTCGCGCGACAGCCAGCCGATCTCGAGATCGTCGCCTTCGCGCGCGATCTTCGCGCGGCACGCGGCGCACAGCGGCGTCAGCGGATCATCGTGAATCTCGCAGCCGGGCACGACCGGAATTTCCGGATCGAGCAGCGTGGCGAGCGCGCGCAGCAGGCGCGTCTTCGCCTGGCCGCGCAAGCCGAGCAGGATGAAATTGTGACGTGAAAGCAGCGCGTTGACGACTTGCGGCACGACCGTGTCGTCGTAGCCGACGATGCCGGGAAATAGCGTACGGCCGGCGCGCAGCTGAGCGATGAGGTTGTCGCGGAGCTCGTCCTTGACGGCCCGGTGAGGCACGCGCCCGCCCGCGACGGCGGTCCGCAGCGCGCCCAGTGAAGATGGTAGCGTCATACTGCATAGTAACGCGCCGGCTCGCGTTCGGCGCTGCGTTCATGCCCGCATCCCGTCTCGTCCCGCTCCTGTCGCTCACGGCGCCCGCCGCCATTGCCCATCGCGGCGGCGGCAAACTGCGGCCGGAGAACACGTTGGAAGCCTTCGCCCACGCCGTCGCGTGCGGCGTCGACGCGATCGAGTGCGACGTGCGCCTGTCGCACGATCGGGAAGTCGTCATCGTGCACGACGAGATGCTCGAGCGCACGACGAACGCGTCTGGACCGGTGGCGGCGTTGACGGCGAGTGCGCTCGAGCGCGTGGACGCGGGCTGGCACTTCGGCGCCGATCAGGGCTTTCCGCATCGCGGCCGCGGTATCGGCGTTCCGCGTCTCGTCGACGCGCTCACGCAATGGCCGGACGTGCCGTTCATCGTCGAGATCAAAGGCGATCGCGCGGAGGACGTGCCAGTCGTGCTCGACGCGATCGGCAAGGCCGACGCGTTCGATCGCGTCATCGTCGGCGGCTTCAGCGGTGCGGTGCTGCAGGCCGCGCGCGACCGGCGGGATGGGATCACGACGTCGGCGTCGCTGCCGGAAGTGCGCTCGGCGCTGCGCCGGTCGTGGCTGAACTGCCGGCCGAAGCGCACGGGCTTCGACGTCTTTCAGGTGCCGATGCGTTTTCGCGGCCGACGCGTGTTGACCCGCACGTTCGTCCGTGCGGCGAGACGCGCGGACGTGCCGGTACAGGTCTGGGTCGTCGACGAGGCGGACGAGATGCGGATGCTGCTGGATTGGGGCGTCACCGGCCTCATCAGCGATCGACCCGACGTGGCGGTGCGGGTGGCGCGGGCGCACCAATCGTAGGGGCGACCCTTGTGGTCGGCCGATGACGCGGCAACAGCCGCGTCCGTCCGTAGGTCGGATATCGGCCGGGTCTTCAGACCCGGCGATCCCGCTCCTCCTCCAACTCCTTCGCCGTCTGGAAATCCGGCGCGATGTCGACGGGGATGTCATCCAACCGATCGAGCACGCGTTGCACCTCTGGCCGCAGCGTTCCCAGCGACGCGATCATCGTCTGCGCCGCGCCGTAATTGCCCTCGGCCTGCATCGTCATGATGCGGCTCGTGAGGTCGGCGACCGCGGCGCGGACGCGTGTCTCGTCGACACCGAATGTGCCGTCAGCGTGGACAACGACGGCGCGCGCGTCGAGGAGGCTGTTGAGCTGCAGCGCCATTCCGCGGCCGTGCGCTTCGCCGATGCCGAATCGCAGCGAGCGGAACGCGCCGGCGAGATACGTGTAATACATCGACTGCGCGATCGCCGCGGGCACGACGCCCCTGTCCGCGAGATACTGCAGCGCCCACAGTCCCGAGCTGTCCGCCTTCGCTTCTTCGATTGCCGCGTACGTGTCTTTGAGCGCGAGCCGCACGGGCTGTCCGGTCGCCGCGACTTGATGCGGGCCGAGACCGTGCATCAGCTCGTGCAGCAGGATGTGCGCGAAGAAGGCGTCGAACGACACGCGCTCGCGATCGGCCGGACCGAGCGCGATGCGCGCGATCGGACGCAGCACCTGATTGAACTTCGCCTCCTGCACGTTCTTGAGCATCACGCGCTTGGCGCCCTGCTCGCGGATGATGCGCTCGTCGTTCGGCAGATTGAACGCCGCCGTCTGCACGCCGCGATTGCCGTCGCCGGCGGAGAAGATCAGATTGACGACGCGGATGGGCGCGAGAGCACCGAGCGCGGGGTTGCGATAGCGCGCGTCGATCGGCAGCGCGAGCTCGATGTCCTGCAGGTGGGATCCGAACGTCGCCAGCTTGCGCGTCTCCTCGTCGTCTCGGATCGCGATGAACGCTTCGAACGCGGCCTTGTAGCCGAACCACTCGTCTTCGTACGTCTCATACGGCCCGATCGTCGGCTCGATGGCCGCGTCGATCTGCATCCACGCGAGGTCGCTCGCATAGTAGTCGTTGGTCAGGAATGCGTCGGCGCGTGCGTTGAGAAAGGCGCGGAGCGACGTGGACGTCGTCGCGGCGGCCGCCTGCCGCAGATCTTCGGCGAGGTCGACCAGCTGCGGCCGGTACGCGACGCTGTACGGCACCGCCTTCAACTGGCCGTCGGCGCGCCGCCGGATGATGGAGAAGAAGCCCGTGGCGGCCGTTCGTTCGTCCGGCGCGAGCGACGCCAGCCACGTGTCGACTTCGTCACGCGTCGCGTCCACGGGATAGAAATTCGCCTGCCGCGGCTTCGGCGGCACGGCGAAGCGCGGTCCAACGAAGATGTCGTGATCGTCGAGCCGCGACCACGGCCCTTTGTTCATGAGGAAGTACCGCAGCTCCGATCGTGATGTCGGCGAATCGTCACTCGCCAGGGCGAGCAGCAGCGCGGGATTGCCGGCCCACACCTGTTCGAGGAACAGGCCGTCGATGCGCCGTGCCGCGCGAATCAGATGACGGAGCGCCGTCCGATCCTGTGGCGGTAACGACGACATGTCGGCGGCGATCGCGGCTGGCGCGAAGCGGCGGATACGGGAGTCGAGTGTCACGCGGCGTCATCCTCTCGTCGACGATCATCTGGCCGCAAGATGGCGGCCATGCGTACTGGTCATTCTGCACACTTCCTGCGCGTCCTGTGTATCTTCCGGCGCGTGCAAGGAAGTAGAATGAATTGTTATTGACGGTCTCTGAAACGAGCACACGACATGAAGAATCTTGCGCCAACTGATGCCGCGGCCCTCGAAGCCGTCGAGACCCGCGAATGGCTCGAGTCGCTCGACTACGTGATCGCGCAGGGCGACAAGGCGCGTGTGACGCGTCTGTTCGACGCGCTGCATGCACGCGCCCGGCTCGCCGGCGTGCGCGCGCCGCAGACGGTGTCGACGCCGTACATCAACACGATCGCACCGCACGAGCAGGTGGCGATGCCGGGAGACGGCGCGCTCGAGCGCCGCATCAAGAGTCTCGTGCGCTGGAACGCGCTGGCGATGGTCGTGCGCGCGAATCGCGAGTCCGACGGCATCGGCGGCCACATCTCGACGTACGCGTCGGCCGCGACGCTCTACGAGGTCGGCTTCAATCATTTCTTCCGCGGCAAGGACGCGGGCAGCGAGGCGGACGTCGTGTTCTATCAGGGACACGCGTCGCCCGGCATCTACGCGCGTGCGTTCCTCGAAGGCCGCTTCACGGAAGAGCATCTGCGCAACTTCCGTCACGAGCTGCGTGAGGGCGGCGGGCTGTCGTCGTATCCGCATCCCTGGCTGATGCCGGACTTCTGGGAGTACCCGACGGTCTCGATGGGCATCGGCCCGCTCACGTCGATCTATCAGGCGCGCTTCATCAAGTATCTGCAGAACCGCGGGCTGAAGCCGCAGTCCGAGCAGAAGGTCTGGGCATTCCTCGGCGACGGCGAGACCGACGAGCCCGAGACGCTCGGCGCGATCACGCTCGCGTCGCGCGAGCGGCTCGACAACCTGATCTTCGTCGTCAACTGCAATTTGCAGCGGCTCGACGGTCCGGTGCGCGGCAATGGCCAGATCGTCCAGGAGCTCGAGTCACTCTTCCGCGGCGCGGGCTGGAACGTGATCAAAGTGCTGTGGGGATCCGAGTGGGACGATCTCCTCGCGCGCGACACTGAAGGCTTGCTCGTCAAGCGGATGGGCGAGGTCGTCGACGGCGAATATCAGCGCTACATCACCGAGGACGGCGCGTATCTGCGCAAGCACTTCTGGGGCGCCGATCCGCGGCTGCTCGAGATGGTGCGCCATCTCTCCGACGAGGAGCTCAAGAAGCTCCGGCTCGGCGGCCACGATCCCGTCAAGGTCTACAACGCCTATCGTGCGGCCGTGCTGCACAAGGGCCAGCCGACGGTCATCCTCGCGCGGACGATCAAGGGCTACGGCATGGGCGAGGCGGGTGAGGGCAAGAACATCACCCACCAGCAGAAGAAGATGAACGAGACGGATCTGCGGCACTTCCGCGATCGGTTCGGGATTCCGATTCCCGAGGATCGCATCGCCGACGCGCCGTTCTTCCGTCCAGACGAGTCGTCGCCCGAAGCGCGCTACATGCACGAGCGCCGGGCCGCGCTCGGCGGCTCCATTCCCAAGCGCGTCGTCACCGTCCAGCCGCTGCGTCCGGCGCTGCCGGGCGTCTTCGACGAGTTCTACGCGGGCACCGAAGGCCGCAAGGCGTCGACGACGATGGTGTTCGTGAAGCTGCTGGCGAAGCTGCTGCGCGACAAGGAAATCGGCAAGCTCGTCGTGCCGATCGTCCCCGACGAAGCGCGCACGTTCGGCATGGAGGCGCTGTTCCGCGCCGTCGGCATCTACTCGAGCATCGGGCAGCTCTACGATCCGGTCGACTCGGACACGCTGCTCTATTACAAGGAAGCCAAGGACGGACAGATCCTCGAAGAGGGCATCACCGAAGCGGGATCGCTCTCGTCGTTCATTGCCGCCGGCACCGCGTACGCGACGCACGGCGTCAACATGATCCCGTTCTTCATCTACTACTCGATGTTCGGCTTCCAGCGCGTCGGCGACTTCATCTGGGCCGCCGCCGACTCGCGCGCGCGCGGCTTCCTGCTCGGCGGCACCGCGGGCCGCACGACGCTGGCGGGCGAGGGACTGCAGCATCAGGACGGCAACAGCCACACGCTCGCGCTGACCGTGCCGAGCTGCCGCGCCTACGATCCGGCGTACGCGTTCGAGCTGGCGACGATCATCAAGGACGGCATCAATCGGATGTACGGCGACGGCGAGTCGGTGTTTTACTATCTGACCGTCATGAACGAGCAGTACGAGATGCCCGCGATGCCGGCCGGCGCGGAAGAAGGGATCATCAAAGGTCTCTACAAGTTCCGCGACGCGACGACGAGGGGGAAGGCCGCGGCGCAGCTCATCGGCAGCGGCGCGATCCTCAACGAGGTCGTCAAGGCGCAGGCACTGCTCGAGCAGTACGGCGTCGCCGCCGACGTGTGGAGCGCGACGAGCTACAACGAGCTCTACCGCGACGCACATCGCGTCGATCGCTGGAATCTGCTGCACCCGACCGAAAAGCCTCAGGTGGCGCACGTCACGAGCTGCCTGTCCGGCACGAACGGCGTCGTGGTCGCCGCGTCCGACTATCTGCGCAGTCAGCCCGACATGATCTCGCGCTGGATTGGCCGTCCGACGACGACGCTCGGCACGGATGGATTCGGCCGGAGCGAGGATCGTCAGTCGCTGCGTCAGCACTTCGAGGTCAACGCCCGTTACGTCGCGGCCGCGACGCTGTCGACGCTGCTGCGCGAGAAGCAGGTCGACGCGAAGGTCGTGAAGCAGGCGTTCAAGGACCTCGAGATCAACCCGGAGAAGATCGATCCCGCGACGGCGTGAGCGTCTTCGTCGCGCGTCGCGACGGATCGCTGGCCGTGTGTCAGGGTGGAGAGCTGGATGCCCGTTGAATTCAAATTGCCGGAGCTGGGAGAGAACGTCGAGAAGGGCGATGTCGTCCGCGTCCTCGTCAACGTCGGGGACGTCGTCGCCAAGGATCAGTCGCTGCTCGAGCTCGAGACCGACAAAGCGACGATCGAGGTGCCGTCGACGCTCGCCGGGAAGATCACCGAGGTTCGCGTCAAGGCCGGCGAGAAGGTCAAAGTCGGCCAGCCGGTGTTTTTGATCGAGACCAACGGCTCGCCGGCAGCTGCGGCAGCGCCGAAGGCCGAAGCGCCAGCGGCGACTCCCGCGGCAGCGCCCGCGCCGGCCCCGGCTGCGCAGCCCGCAGCGGCTGCACCGCCTCCACCGGCCGCGCGCCCATCGGCTCCCGTCGTGGACATCGCCGCGGCGAGACCCGCGGCGTCGGCTCCGGCTCCCGCGCCTGCGCGCGTCGAAACCGGCGCGCCCGTGCCTGCGGCGCCATCGGTACGCCGTTACGCGCGCGAGCTCGGCGTCGACATCGCCGAAGTGCCTGGCACGGGCCCTGGCGGACGCATCGGTCAGACCGATGTCAAGGAACATGTGAAGACGCTGCTGGCGCAGCCCGGTGGCGCGCGCATCGCGAGCGGTCCGCTGCCCGACTTCACGAAGTGGGGCGACGTCGACGTCCGCCCGATGTCGAACATCCGCCGCAAGACCGCCGAGCACCTGTCCGGGGCGTGGCAGGCGCCGCACGTCACGCAGCACGATCGCGCCGACGTCACGGAGCTCGAGGCGTTCCGGAAATCGCAGGGCGGCAAGGTCGAGAAGGCCGGCGGCAAGCTGACCGTCACCGCGATCCTGCTGAAGGTCGTCTCGCTCGCGCTGAAGAAGTATCCGCAGTTCGCCTCGTCGGTCGACATGGCGAACAACACGGTCGTCTTCAAGCACTACTGCCATCTCGGCGTCGCGGTCGACACGCCGAACGGCCTGCTCGTGCCGGTGATTCGCGACGTCGATCAGAAGACGATCACGGAGATCGCCGTCGAGCTCGCGGGCGTCTCGCAGAAGGCGCGCGACAAGAAGCTCACGCTCGACGACATGTCCGGCGCCGTGTTCACGATCAGTAATCTCGGCGGCATCGGCGGGACGTCGTTCACGCCGATCGTCAATCACCCCGAGGTCGCGATTCTCGGCGTGTCGCGCGGCGCCATCGAGCCCGTGTGGCGCGACGGCGAGTTCGTGCCGCGCGAGATCCTGCCGCTCTCGCTCTCGTACGATCACCGCGTGATCGACGGGGCCGACGGCGCGCGGTTCCTGCGATTCATCGCGGACGCGCTCGAGCAGCCGCTCAGCATCTTTCTCTGATCTCTGACGGAGTTTATGGCTTCAGCACAACTGGTCGTCATCGGCGCGGGCCCTGGGGGGTACGCCGCCGCGTTCTACGCGGCTGACATGGGGCTGCAGGTCGCGCTGGTCGATCCCGAAGCGAATCCCGGCGGCGTCTGTCTCTATCGCGGCTGCATTCCGTCGAAGGCGCTGCTGCACGTCGCGCAGCTCGTCGGCGAAGCGAAGCACGCGTCGGCGTGGGGCGTCACCTTCGGCGAGCCGAAGATCGATCTCGACAAGCTCCGCACGTTCAAGAACAACGTCGTCCAGAAGATGGTCGGCGGCCTCGGCCAGGTGTCGAAGCTCCGCAAGATCAACTACATCCAAGGCCTGGCGACGTTCGTCGATCCACACACGCTGTCGATCGATCTCGTCAAGGGCGGCAAGGAGACGCTGACGTTCGAGCACGCGATCATCGCGACCGGCTCGCGTCCGGTCGCCGTACCGAACGTGTCCATCGACAGCCCACGCGTGATGGACTCGACCGCCGCGCTCGATCTGCCCGACGTGCCGAAGTCGCTGCTCGTCGTCGGCGGCGGCTACATCGGCCTCGAGCTCGGATCGGTCTACGCCGCGCTGGGCTCGAAGGTCACCGTCGTCGAGATGACCGGCGGCCTGCTGCCGGGCGCCGATCGCGATCTCGCCAACATCCTCACGAAGCGGCTCGAGACGACGCTGCACAAGATCCTGCTGAACGCGAAGGTCGCGAGCGTCACGGACGGCAAGACGGGATTGAAGGTCCGCATCGAAGGCGACAGCGTGCCCGAGGCTGAGCGCGATCAGACGTTCGATCGCGTGCTCGTGTCCGTCGGCCGGCGTCCGAACTCGGCGGTGCCGGGGCTCGACAAGACGAAGGTGCAGATCGGCCAGCGAGGATTCATCACGGTCGACGCGTCGATGCGCACGGCCGAGCCGAGCATCCTCGCGATCGGCGACGTCGTCGGCGAGCCGATGCTCGCACACAAGGCGTCGCACGAAGCGCGTGTGGCTGTTGAAACGGCCTTGGGGCATAACGCCGTTTTCGAGCCGCAGGCGATTCCTGCCGTCGTGTTCACCGACCCGGAAGTCGCGTGGTGCGGTCTGACGGAGACCGAGGCGCAGAAGCAGGGGCGCAAGGTCGAGATCGCGAAGTTCCCGTGGGCCGCGATCGGCCGCGCGGTCGCCAACGATCGGCCGGACGGCCTCACGAAGCTCGTCATCGATCCCGCCACCGAGCGCGTGCTCGGCGTCGGCATCGTCGGCTCCGGCGCGGGCGAGTTGATCTCCGAAGGCGTCGTCGCAGTCGAGATGGCCGCGCTCGCGAGCGACGTCGCGCTCAGCATCCATCCGCACCCGACGTTGTCCGAGACGCTCATGGAAGCCGCGGAAGTCTTTTACGGTCTGTCCACGCACGTCTATAGACCCAAGAAGAAGGCGTAAAAGCTTACTTGTCCGCCATCCCGTTCACGAGTGACGGCCTCATCGAAGTCTCTACGACACGTCACAGTAATGAGTCTGCTGACGCCGAGTGGCAGCGCGTCCTTGACGGCGTCACAGGCTTGTCTGCTGACGATCGCGCGGTGGCGCTATCGGGACGAGCGGTATCGACCGCAGCGGGTCCGCACCTCACCGCGATCGTCGTGAACGATGCCGTTCGCGCCGTCGCGCTGCAGGGCGGATGGTGGTATCGCGGGGTCTGGAGTGTCACGACCGATTCACAGGGGACATCGGTGACCTACACGGTGGTGAATGTGGCTCCGGGCCTCGGCCGGTGGGTCGCACACCTCTTTCACGCTCCGCACCATCGCCGCAAGATCCTTCGAAACAAGGCGTGAAGCGCACCTCCGCGCGACCTAGTTCACGTCCTTGACGATCCGGAAGCCCGTGTCGAAGGCATCGCCAGGCCCACCGGCATGCACAGCCGCCGCGACATTGGCGAAGTGCGACATGTAACTGCCGCCCTTGAGCACATGGGTCGTGCCGGTTGTCGGCGGGATTGGATCGGGCTGGACCTTCTCGTTGTAGACGTCCTGCACCCACTCCCAGACATTGCCGAGCATGTCGTAGAGTCCCCAGGCGTTCGGCAGCTTGCTTCCCACCATCCAGGTTGGTCCGCTGAACACCGACATCACCGCGGTCGGATCGATCTCACGCTCGCCGACTGTCGATGGCGCGCGGAACTGGCCGGCGCGCGAGGCCCACTCCCATTCGAACTCGGTCGGCAGGCGATAGGCGGTGGTGTGCTCCAGCGCGTTCAGCTTTTTCACGAACGCCTGAGCGTCTTCCCACGAGACATTCTCGACCGGGTGGCGATCGGCGTCGTCAGCCACCTTGGAGCCCTGGAAGATGGAGGGGTTGGCGCCCATCACCTTTTTCCATTCGCCCTGGGTGACCTCGTAGCGCCCCATCAGATAGGGCTTGCCGATCGTCACCTTGAAGCCGAGGATGGTGTCTTCGCGCAGCAGCCTGTCGGCCGTCTCGTATTGCTCCGGCCTCCAGCCGAACGTGCCTGCCGTGCTGCAGGGAGCTCGCGGCGGGCGCTGGGCCAGGGGCGCAGGAGCTGGCGGCACGGTTCCAGCCGGCACAGGGAGGATTTCGCAGGGGTCATAGGCCCCCTCGATCATCGTTCCGGTCTGGATCTTCATGAAATCCATGCCGATGGCGTTGGTATAGTCGGCCGGTCCCGGCGGAGGTGGTGGCGTCTCCTGCTCGAGAGGCGCAGGTCCGCGACCACCGGCGCCGCCACGGCCACCAGCGGCCGCATTGGACGCGGCAGCCGGAACAGTGGCAGGGGCCGCCGTGTCCGGCAGTTCCTTGATGGCCATGTTGCGAAAGCCAAGCGGTACGCCCGGCGTGTTGTAGGACAGCGACACCACCTTGGTTGAAGGCATGAGGGTGGTTAGGAAGTGGAACTGCAGGCCGATGAAGCCGCTGGTCAGGCCGGCCGGCATGTAGTTGGCGGAATACTGGATATCCCAGATCTGCACGCCATTGACCCACAGCGTGTAGTGCGGCGCATCGCCTTCGACGCGAACGCGGAACGAGTTCCATTCCCCCTGCTTCCAGACCTGAGCGATGGGCGTGCCCTGCACGACCGTGCGTGGGGGAACGCCCGCCAGCGATTCCGTCAGCAATCCGCCGTTCCCCCGATTGGCGTCGAGCTCCACCTGGACCGCCGCGCCCTCTTCGGTTGCCCGCAGGAAGATGCCGCTGTTGTAGCCGGGGCGCAGGTCCGTTTCGACGTAGAACTCGAAGTTCTTGTACTTCTTGTTGGTCAGCAGCAGGCCGCCCTGGCCGAAGGGCTTGTGCGCCAGATACAGCGCGCCATCCTTCACCGTGACCGAGGGCGTCTTTCCATGATGGGCCGTCCGGCTCGGATGCCAGCCCGACATGTCCTTGCCGTTGAAGATTCGAGTGAAGCCTTCGGGGATCGATCCGGCCCCAGGAGTCGTCGGCGGAACGGGGACATACGGCACCGGGCTCTGCGCCGTCGCGCCGACGGCCATCGGGCCGGCAAGAAGCGCGGTGAGCGCCATGACGCCCGCCAGCGCGCATGTTGTCCGCAAGATTTTCATCATCAGGCCTCCCACTCCAAAAGTGCATTTCAAAACTTCGAAGTTCGAATTTCGAAGTTCGAAATTGACGTGGCGCCTTCGGCGCACTTGACAGTTCTGAAACGCGCTCTCAAGCCGTTCTCGCCAGTGTCCGCGCCTTCTCGCACGCCTGGCGCAACATCGCCGGCGTGAGCCGGCCCGTGTGCGTATTTTGGCGGCTCGGGTGATACGACATCACGATCGACAGGCCGTCGCGCTGGCGGAACACGCCACCGTGCTCGAAGATTGGCTTCTTCTGCTTCGGCCGTCCACGATCGCCAAGCAGTTTCCAGCAGGTGTCGAACGCCAATCGGCCCAGCGCGACGAGCACTTGCGCGCGCGGGAGCGCGTCGAGCTCGGCGACGAGATGCGGATAGCACGCCGCGATCTCCTGCGGCGTCGGCTTGTTGTCCGGCGGCGCGCAGCGGACCGACGCGGCCATCCACACGTCGTGCAATTCGAGGCCGTCGTCGATCGCGCGTGAGAACGGCTGGCTCGCGAGGCCGGCGGCGTGCAAAGCCGTCATCAGGAAGTCACCGGAG
Source organism: Vicinamibacterales bacterium (assembly GCA_035547155.1). Classification (GTDB taxonomy): domain Bacteria; phylum Acidobacteriota; class Vicinamibacteria; order Vicinamibacterales; family SCN-69-37; genus CAZNMF01. The sequence continues at coordinate 13,481 of DASZVJ010000140.1, read as the reverse complement.
CCGCCGTTCCCGTCGCCCGTGAATATGCGTCCCGTGCGATTCGCGCCATGCGCCGCGGGCGCGAGGCCGACGAGCACGATGCGCGCGTGGGGATCGCCGAATCCCGGCACCGGCTTCGCCCAGTAGGTGTCGTTGCGATAGGCCGCGCGCTTCTCGCGCGCGATGCGCTGGCAGTACGTGCGGAGGCGCGCGCAGCTGTTGCAGGACACGATGCGCTGCGCGATGTCGTCGAGCGTCGCGGGTGTCGCGTTCGCGCGGCGGGCAGGGGCGGCCGCTGCGCGAGGATTCGGCCGGCTCACTAGTTCAGTACATCACGAAATGGAATTCGTCCGTTCAGTCGACGCGCAGCGCCGCGACGGGATCGACGAGGGCCGCGCGCCGCGCGGGAATCCAGGCGGCGACGCACGCCGCGATGCCGAGCAGGCCCACCGCCCACGCGAGCGTCACCGGATCGTGCGGCGGCGTCTGAAACAGGAACGACGCCACGATCCGCGACGCGTAGTAGGCGCCCAGCAATCCGACGATCAGGCCTGCGACAACGGGCCAGGCGGCGTCGCGAACCATCGCACGCACGACGTCGCCGGCGCTCGCGCCGAAGGCCATGCGGAGTCCGATCTCACGCGTACGCCGCGCGACCGCGTACGCCGTCATGCTGAAGATGCCGACGAGCGTCAGCACGAAGCCGAATCCGCCGAGCAGACTCAACAGCAGCATGCGATGCCGCGGCCGAGCAACCTGCTCGCTGATGAGTGCTGTGGCGGGACGGAGGCGGCCGATGACGATCTTCGGGTTGAGCGATTGTGCGGCCTGCGAAAGTTGGTCGCGACTCAGCGTCGCGCTGTCCTGAAGGCCGATCACGATGGCCAGCGGCCAGCCGAGTGGCGCGTCGGCACGCGGATCGGGAAGGACGTACATCTCGGGCCCGCTCCGGCCCTGAGGACCGCCGTGTCGGATGACCGGGACGACGCCGACGATGCGAAGCTGGCGAGGGGGCTTGTCCTGCGTACGGACCGTGTGGCCGACTGCTTGGTCTTGGAAGTACTTCCGCGCGGACGTGGCATTGATGACGACCGCATCCCCTGCGGCACGATCCGCGTCCTCAAGCAATCGTCCGGAGATCGGACGAATTCCCAAAGCCTCGAAGTAGCCCGGCAAGATTGTGCGCTCCGGGCCTTCGACGTTCGCGCCGGTATCTGCTATGGGAAAGCCGTAGGAGCCTCCACCCGTGAGCGCGAGTTGATCGATCGCGCCGGCCGCCCGCACACCTGGCAGATGCCGCACGAGATCGACGAGCGCCGGGTAGAACTCGTTGCGAACGGCCGTCGACTGGTCGACTGGCTCGACTTCGAAGGTGAGCACGGCCGACGGGTCGTATCCGAGATCGATGGCAGACAGCTTCGCGAAGCTGCGGACAACGAGTCCGGACGTGGCCATGAGGACGAGGGCGAGTGCGACTTCCACACCAATGAGCCACTGGCCGCCGCGTCGTGAGAGCGGTGATCCGCCGCCACGGCTCGCGCGTCCGAGTAGTGACGTGATGTTGTGGCGTGCCCGCGAGAGTGCCATCGCCGGCACGAGCCCGAAGAGCAGCGCGGTGACGAGCGTCACGCCGACCGCGAACGCGAGCACGGTCGCGTTGATTGCGGGAGGCGCGTTGGCCGGCAGGCTGAACGGCACGAGCGAGACCAGCGAGTCGAGCAAGACGTACGCGAGGAGCACTCCGACGGTCGCGCCGGCGACAGCCAGGACGAGGCTCTCGATGAGCAGCTGTCGCATCAGCCGGCTACGGCCCGCGCCGATCGATGCGCGGATCGCCAGCTCGGTTTGCCGCGTGGCGCCGCGCGCGAGCAGCAGGCCGGCCACGTTCACGCACGCGATGACAACGATGAGGGCGACGGCCCAGGAGAGCGTGCGGATCGTGCTGCCGAATCCGGACGTCTCGTCGGCATACATCGACGTCAGCACCGTTCGGCCCTTGACCGGCGCCTGACCGCCGACATCCGACGGCCGCAGCACATCGTCCATCGCTTTCATAGCCTGTTCGAGCGTGACGCCGGGCCGAAGGCGGCCGATGACCGGTGTGCCTGATCCGCGCCGGTCGATCATCATTGGCGACCATCGACTCGCCTGCCAGACCGCCGTCTCGTTGTAGAACCCTCGCGGCAGGACGCCGATGATGGTTGCGGGTTCGTCCTGGATGCGAATGACGCGGCCAATGACGTGCTCGTCGCCGCCGAACTCCTTCTGCCAGAACGCGTGGCTGAGCAGCGCCACCGATGGCGCGCCCTGGCGCGTATCGGCTTCCTGAAAGCCGCGGCCGATGACCGGCGTGATGCCGTACGTCTCCAGGAAGTCTTCCGTGGCCGTCGCGACGACCAGCCGCTGAGCGGACGTCGTCTCCACGATGAGCGGCGTGAATCCCGTCACGCGCCCCATGCCGATGTGCGCGATCACGTGCGACAGCGTGCGCCACGCGCGGATGTCGTTCAGCGACGGAGCGAGGAGAAACGACTTGCCGGCCGGTTGCGGTTCGTCGACGTTGATCCCAATCAGCTCTTCCGGATGGTTGTACGGCAACGGGTGGAGCAGCGCGGCGTCGATGACGCTGAAGAGCGCGGTCGAGGCGCCGATGCCGATCGCCAGCGTGAGCGTCGCGACGCTCGTGAAGCCCCAATGTTTGCGCAGCATGCGCAGCGCAAAGACGACGTCCCGTGTGATCGACTCCATCACGCCACCGCCTCTCACGTCGTAGCCGCGATCCTGAAACACCAACGGATTGCCGAATCGCCGTACCGCCAGGCGCCGCGCTTCGCGCGTGCTCGAACCGCGCTGCTCGTACTCGCGCGACCGCATCGCGAGATGGAAGTCGAGCTCCTCGCGGATTTCCTCCGACGTGACGTCGGGGAACAGCCACCGGCGCAGTCCGCCGCGGAGCGCGCGAAGCCATCGCATGTCTAAGGCTTAGACATTCTAGGCTACGGTGGGTTGGCTGTCCAGCACGATGCGCACGTACGGCATCGCCTGCGTGTCAGTCAGGTGGGTCGGTCTTCAAGCCCGGCGATCATTGCGCGGCGTCGGTCTCGCGATATCGTCGCAGCGTGCCGGTCGGTGATAAACTGGGTCGTTCATATGGGTGCCCATACATCAACAGAGCGTGACGTGAAGGCGGTGCTCGATGGCATCCGCCGGATCGTCCAAGGCCTGCACGAATCTTCCAGGGACGCACAGCGACAGAGTGGCCTGACCAGCGCGCAGCTGTTTGTGCTGAGCCGGTTGGCGGACACCGGCCCGATGTCGGTGAACGACGTCGCCCGGCGCACGTTCACGCATCAAAGCTCCGTGTCGACCGTCGTGTCCCGCCTCGAGTCCAAGCGCCTGGTCCAGCGCGGCGTCGATCCGGCCGACGGACGGAAGCGGATTCTGACGCTCACGAAAGCCGGCCGCGCCGCGTTGACGACGGCGCCGATGACCGCGCAGGAGCATCTGATCCGCGCGGTCCGGCGGCTCACGCCCGCGACCCGGCGGATCGTCGCCCGCGCGCTCGGCGAGATGTCCAACGCCATGGCCGTTGCCCGCCGTCCCGCGATGTTCTTCGAGACGGGAGGCCGGCATGCCTGAGCCGCTGCCTGTCGCACCGTCGCTCTCACCGAGTCTCCGAGCGGCGCACATCCGCGAGCCCGCGTGGCCTGTGACGCGGCGCGTCGTGTTCACGAGTCTCATCGCGCTCGCGCTCGGCGGCGTGGCCGCACTGATCGCCGAGGCCCTCAGGGCGCTGATCACCCTGATCACGAACCTGGCCTTCTACGGCCGCTGGTCGCTCGCCGCCGCAGGTCCCGTCGGCAATCACCTCGGCTGGCTCGTCGTCATCCCGCCGGTCCTCGGCGGCATCGTCGTCGGCCTGATGGCGCGCTTCGGATCGGCGGCCATCAGGGGACACGGCATTCCCGAAGCGATGGAACAGGTGCTGTTCAATCGCAGCCGGATTCCTGCGCGCGTCACGCTGCTCAAGCCGCTGTCGGCGGCGGTGGCGATCGGCACCGGCGGTCCGTTCGGCGCGGAAGGCCCGATCATCGCCACCGGCGGCGCCTTGGGCTCGCTCATCGGTCAGATCATTTCCGTCACCGCGATGGAACGGAAAGTCCTGCTGGCCGCCGGCGCGGCGGCCGGCATGGCGGCGACGTTCGGCACGCCGGTGGCGGCCGTTCTGCTCGCGGTCGAGTTCCTGCTCTTCGAGTTCCGCGCGCGATCGATCATTCCCGTGGCGCTAGCGTGCGTCGCCGCGACGGCCATCAGGATTGCGTTCCGCGGCGCCGCTCCGGTCTTCGACATGCCGCTCATCGCCCAGCCGGGCGGCGAGGCCGTCGCGCTGTATGTCTGTCTCGGCGCGGTCATGGGCCTCGTGAGCGTCACCGTCACGCGCGCGGTGTACGACGTCGAAGATGCCTTCGAGCACCTCCCGGTGCATTGGATGTGGTGGCCGGCGATCGGCGGCATCGCCGTCGGCGTGATCGGCAAGTTCCTGCCGTCCACCATGGGCGTCGGCTACGACAACATCGACCAGATTCTCGGCGGCGTGTTGACGTGGAAAGCGCTGGCCGTGCTGGGCGTGTTGAAGCTGATCTCGTGGGCGATCGCGCTGGGCAGCGGCACATCGGGCGGCACGCTGGCACCGCTCTTCACCGTCGGCGGTGCGTTCGGGTCCGTGGCGGGCGTGGCGCTCGCTGCCCTTTTCCCACATACCGGCATCGATCCACGGATGGCCGCGCTCGTGGGCATGGCCTCAATGTTTTCAGGCGCGTCGCACGCCATGCTGACCTGGGTCGTGTTCGCGTTCGAGACGACGCGGCAGCCTGTCGGCCTTCTGCCGCTCCTCGGCGGATGCGCGGCCGCCTATCTCGTGTCGATGCTGCGCATGCGGTACTCGATCATGACGGAGAAGATTGCGCGGCGCGGCACGCCGATCGCGCGCGGTTATGAAGTGGATCACCTGCGACAGCAGCTCGTCAAGGACTGGGCCTCGACGCCCGTGGTGACGCTCAAAGCCGATGACCGTCACCGGGACGTGTCCGCCCGGATGCTGGCCGAGCTCTCGAGCACGACCCATCAGGGATTCCCGGTGCTCGATGCCGCAGGCGCCCTCATCGGCGTCGTCACGCTCCGTGATCTCTTCGGACATCACGGGAAGGAAGATGCCGTGATCCGCGATCTCGTGCGTCGTGCTCCGGTCGTCGCGTTCGGCAGCTGGACCTTGCGCGAGGCGGCCGACGAAATGGTCCGTCACGACGTCGGCCGGCTGCCGGTCGTCGATCAGGAAGACCCGCGCAAGGTCGTCGGCATCATCACGCGCAGCGATCTCCTGCGCGTGCACGCGACGCGTCTCTCGGACGCGAACGAGCTGGAGCCGTCGGTGATGACGACATGGCGGCGCACGGGGAACAGAGAGAAAAGTTAAGAAGTTAACTTGTGTGGGTCTTGACGCCGTATGCGTCTGCCTGTTCGTGCGCGTGGTAGGACGAGCGCACGAGCGGGCCGGACTCGACATGGCCGAAGCCGAGATCGAGGGCGATGCGCTTGATCTCGCGGAACTCGTCCGGCGTGTAGTAGCGGCTCATCGGCAGATGCGCGAGCGACGGACGTAGATACTGGCCGACGGTCAGGATCTGGCAGTCCATCTGACGCAGGTCGCGAAGCACGTCGACGATCTCGTCGAACGTCTCGCCGAGCCCGACCATCAGTCCAGTCTTCGTCGGGATGTCCGGCGCCCACGTGCGCGCGCGCTGGAGCAGCTCGAGCGCGCGATCGTATTTGCCACCGGGCCGCGCCTGCCGATAGAGGCGCGGCACGGTCTCCGTGTTGTGATTGAGCACGTCCGGCCGCGCGTCGAGCACGGTGCGCAGCGGCGTCTCGCGACCCTGGAAATCGGGAATCAGGACTTCGACGCGGCACTCGGGCCGTCGCGTTTTGATCGCGCGAACCGTGTCCGCAAATGCGCCCGCGCCGAAATCAGGCAGATCGTCGCGATCGACCGACGTGACGACGACGTAGTCGAGCGCCATCGTGGCGACGGCTTTGGCGAGATTGTCGGCTTCGTGCGGATCGAGCGCCGCGGGCGCGCCATGCCTGACGTTGCAGTACCCGCACGCGCGCGTGCAGACGTCGCCCATGATCATGAACGTCGCCGTGCCATGGTGCCAGCACTCGCCGATGTTCGGACAGTGCGCTTCCTCGCAGACCGTGTGCAGCTTCAACTCCCGCATCAGCCCGCGAATCCGCAGATAGTTGTCCGACCCCGGCGCGCGCACCTTCAGCCAGTCCGGCTTCGGCTCGCGATTGAGCGCCGCATCTTTCACGCGCCGGCCGCGCAGAAACTGGACGGGGGCGGGGGAGGAGGGGAGCGACGGCATGTCAAAACCAGTGTATCGCGCTATCTCACTGGCGCTCTATCGCACTATCTGGATCGGATTATCTCGCTATCACGCTATCTGCTCATCGGCGTCAGCAGATAGCCAGATGTCGAGATAGCGCGATCCCCAGATAGTGCGATAGCGCGATAGTGAGATAGTGAGCTGTCATGTCTCTGTCCATCTCTTTCCTGGGTCATTCCGCCTTCCTCGTGACGCTGCCGACGGGCCAGCGGCTCGCGTTCGATCCGTGGATCGGGAATCCGAAATGTCCGGCGAAATTCGCGAAGCCTGAGGCGCTCGGGAAGCTCGATCTGATCCTCGTGTCCCACGGGCACGACGATCACGCGTCCGATGTGCCGGCGATTGCGCGCGCGAGTGGAGCGCCGGTGGCATGTCTGTTCGAGCTCGGCCTGCATCTGCGCGAGCGCGGCGTCGCCGATGTGCGCGACATGGGGATCGGCGGCACGCAGGAGATCGCGGGCGTCAGCGTGACGATGACGTCCGCCGTGCACACGGGCTCGACGGTCGAGCACGGACGGATCATCTATCTCGGCGGCGCGGCGGGGTTCGTCGTGCGCGCGCCGCAAGCGCCGACGGTCTACTTCGCGGGCGACACGGCGCTGTTCGGCGACATGAAGGTCATCGGCGAGATCTATCGTCCTGACATCGCGTTCCTGCCGATCGGCGATCGCTACACGATGGGACCGGACACGGCCGCGATCGCCGCGCGCTGGCTTGGCGTCAGACAAGTCGTCCCGATGCACTGGGGCACGTTCCCGCTGCTGACCGGCACGCCGGCCGCGCTGGTGCAGCATCTGGCTGATTCAGAAATCGAAGTGTTGGCGTTGGAGCCGGGGGAGACGGCGGAGTGACGGGCGGCTCGTCCGCCGGATGCGTTTTGTAGGGGCGGCCCCCCGTGGCCGCCCGCTACTCCGCTGGGTCTGAAGACCCAGCCTACATCTGATGATGACTGGGCGTCTCCGCGGACCGGAAGGGAGCGAGGCGCGCGAATGGCCGGTCAATCGTTCCGGCGTCCTCGGAACGGCACCGATACCGAAGCACCGTCGGTCCCCCAATCGTTCCGACCGCCGCGCCATCTCGCCCCCCTCCGATCCGCGGAAGAAGGGCGCGCGCCCCTGGCGCTGCAGCACCGGGCAATCTCTGCAACGTGGAAACGCGCGTCGATCCGACTATGGCAAGGTCGATGCCGCGTCGAAAACGGCCACTCGTGAACGTTTTCTGCGGGCCACGCGATGAGGGCTTACCGCGCGCGTAAGGGCTTACGTGCGCTCACGAGGGCTCGTCTCCCAGGCGGTGCTTCGCGAGGTAGTAGCTCATCGCGCGCTGACTGATGCCCATCGCTTCGGCCGCGTCCTTCTTCACGCCGCGCGACGCGGCCAGTGCCTGACGAACGGTCTCGCGCTCCGTCCACTCCAGATTCTGCTTCAGGTTCAAACCCGGCAGCACGCTGGCCGGCGCGAGGGCCGCGCCCACCAGCGTCACGTCGCCGGCTGTGATCACCGGCCGCCGCGCGAGGACGACGGCGCGCTCGACCGTGTTCTCGAGTTCGCGCACGTTGCCCGGCCACGACGCACCGACGAGGGCGCGCATCGCTTCGGCGTCGATGCCGTCGACACGCTTGCCCGCGCGCGACGCGTGGCGCTTGATGAAGCCGTTGACCAGAATCGGGATGTCCTCGCGGCGCTCGCGCAGCGGCGGCAGCGCGATCGGAATGACGTTGAGGCGATAGTAGAGATCCTGCTGGAACTTGCCCTCGGTCACGAGCTGCGCCAGATCGCGGTTGGTCGCGGCGATGACCCGCACGTCCACATGGATCGTCTGCTCCGATCCGAGCGGCTCGAACTCGCGTTCCTGGAGCACGCGCAACAGCTTTGCCTGAACCGACAAGGCGAGCGTGCCGATCTCGTCGAGGAAGATCGTCCCGCCGTCGGCGAGCGCGAACCGGCCTTTCTTGTTGCCGACGGCGCCGGTGAACGCGCCGCGCACGTGGCCGAACAGCTCCGATTCGATCAGCGTGTCCGGCAGCGCCGCGCAGTTCACGCGCACGAGCGGCATCTCGGCCTGCGCGCTCCACGCGTGGATGGCGCGCGCGACCAGCTCCTTGCCCGTGCCCGTCTCGCCGGTGATGAGCACGGTGCTGCGCGATTGCGCGACCTGCTGCGCGCGCGCGATGACGTCCTGAATCGCGCGGCTGTGGCCGAGGATCCCGTAGTGGTCGAATTGCTCGTCGCGCTCGGTGATGAGATAGTCGCGCTGCGTGCGCAGCCGCGCGTGCTCGATCGCGCGCGTCGCGACGATGAGGAACTCGTCGATGTCGAAGGGCTTCTGGAGATAGTCGAACGCGCCGAGCTTCATCGCCTCGATCGCGCTCTCGACCGTCGCGTGCGCCGTCATCATCAGGATCGCGGGCCGGTCCGCGGCGGGCACGCTCGCGGCGATCTCGCGGATCATCTCGAGGCCGCTCAGCTCCGGCATCAGGTTGTCGACGACGAGCACGTCGAAGGGACGATCGCCGAGCCAGCGCAGCGCTTCGCGCGGGCTGCCCGTGGCCGTGACGTCATGGCCCTCGGTCTTCAGCGCCTCGGCCAACGCCATGCGAATCTTCGGTTCGTCGTCGACGAGCAGGAATGATCCTCGAATCACAAAACCTCATCTTCGAACGTTGAACTTCGGACCTTCACGTCCGACGTGCCAGCTCGATCGTCACCGTCGTCCCGGCGCCCTGCCGGCTCTCGATCGTCATCGTCCCGCCGAGCCCTTCGATGATATTGCGGGAAATCGCTAGGCCGAGCCCCGATCCCGTTTCGCGCGTCGTGAAGAACGGATCGAACACGCGCGGCAGGTGCTCGGCCTGGATGCCTTGACCTCGGTCCTGGACGTCGAGGCGCCAGCCGCCGGACGCCGCAGGCGCGAGCCGCACGACGATCGGGGCGGCCGGCCGTCGTGCCGCCGGCACGGCGCGAACGGCGTGCTGCGCGTTCGTAAGGACGTTGACGAGCACGAGGCGCAGCCGCTCCACGTCCGTGTCGAGCGGCGCGCTCTTCATCTCCGCGCGCAACGCGATCGGCACGTCGTCGGCGCCCGCGAGCACGGCGTTGACGGCGTCCTGCGCGATGACGCGGAGGTCGGCGCGCGAGATGTCGAACGCGATCGGCCGGGCGAAGTCGAGCACGCCCGAGACGACGCGGTTGACGCGGCCGACTTCCTCGTCGATGCTCGCCGCCGCGCCGGCGACGCTGTCGTCCGGCGATTTCCGGAGCGCGCGCACCGACGACTTGATGATCATCAGCGGATTGCGGATCTCGTGCGCGATGACCGCCGACAGGCGCCCGAGCGACGACAGCCGCTCGCGCGCCGAGGCTTCGCGCTGAAAGCGATCGAGCGCGCCCGTCAGCCGGCCAAACGTCGCTGCGACGACGCGGACGTCCTCGTCGTCCCATCGGCCGATCGCGGGCAATGCGCCGCTGAGATCGCCGGTGGCGGCCATGTCGTGCATGGTCCCGGTGAGCGCGCGCAACGGCCGCGTGACGCTGCGTGCGACGACGTAGCCGACGAGCGTGGCGACGAGCACGGCCGCGGCGCCGGAGGCGAGCAGCCGCCATCGCAGCTGACGCAGGAAGCGCGTCAGCTCCGTGCGCGAGCGCAGGACGAGCGCCGTCGGCGCGTCGGCGCCCGCATCCACGCCGAGCGGCTGCAGGCGCGCGATGTACTCTTCGCCGCCCGCCTCGACGAGAAAGACACCCGGCCGGCCGTCCACCGCGCGGAGCTGCACGGAGCGGCCGATGGGCAGCGTGGCGGCGACGACCGTCGTGCCGCGGAGAAATGCGATCTCGACGTCGGTCACGGCCTTGATGGCCTCGGCCGCCTCGCGATCGAGTCGCGTGCCCACGACGAGCGCGTCGACGCCTGACTCGAGCGGAATCGCGGCGACGTGGAGGATGCCGTCTTCGATCGGCCAGAACGCCGTGAGATCCGGCCGCGCGCGGCACGCCGCGAGCATGTCGGCAATCGCCGGCGCGGGCATCGGCGCGCGTCCAGCCTGCGCCAGCAGCGTGCCGCGGCGTCCGACGACCGCGAACAGATCGGCGCGCAGCATCTGCTGGTATTCCTGCGCGATCGGCTGCACGGTGGGCGGATCGTCGGTCGCGGCGGCGCCGCGCAGGACGGGCAGATTGCCGACGAGCTGCGCCTTGACGATGAAGTCCGCGAACTGGGTGTGGCTGACCGCGTCGACGAGCGAGGCCGCTTCGTCGAGCCGCGTGGTGAGATCCGCCTCCGCGCGCGTCGACACGGCGCGCTGCACGAAGACGATCGCCGCGCCCGTCGACAGCACGACGAGCAGCGCGCTCGCGACGAAGATGCGGTTGGTGAGCGACGAGAGCACGACTACCGCGCGTCGCCGCTCACGTCCACGTCGGCCTCGACGGTGGCGTCGGCGCCGACCGCGATGCGCCTCGGCTGGGCGTGCCCGAGCTCGCTCCAGACGTTCAAGTCGTACGTGCCGGCGGGAATGTCGTGAATCGCGTAGCGGCCGCTCGTGTCGGAGACGGCGAAGAACGGATGATCGAAGACGAGGATGTACGCGCTCATGTGCGAATGGATGTCGCAGAACACCGGCACGATGCCCGCACGATCGAAGCGAATCGCGCCGTTCTTGCCCGGCGGATAGCGGCCGAGATCGAACGTGCGCACGCGCGAGAGCGAGAAGACGTTGTGAAACGTGGTGTCGTTGTTCGGGAACTCGACGACCGATCCCACGGTGATCGCGAGGATGCGCGGCATGAACTGCTCATCACGTTGATCCATCCGCGCGTGCATCGGCGTCTTGGGAAAGGCCGTCAGGACGGGCGTGGGATCGAGATAGACGACGACGCGCCGGCGATCGACGGGCATGCGCGCCGCACCGGCGAGACCGGCAACCGCCGGCCGCGGCGCGACGAGCGTCTGCTCCGGCACGCTCACGCGTCCACGGATCGTCCCGCCGCCAAGCGGCGTCTGCGCGCCTCGCGGCGCGGCGACAACCGCCAGCGCCAGGAGCGACGTCACGATGATCGTCGACGGAGGTCTCATCTCATTGAACTTCGAACTTCGAACTTCGAACTTCGAACTTCGAACTGCAGAACCGCCAGAACCTCAGAACCCGAACCACGGAACCTGGAACCTCAGGGTAGTGTCTCAGTTTGATTGAGGCTCCGGCTTGGCGACCTCGTCCATGAGCGCGACGATTTCCGCGAAATCCCACACGCGATCCGTCAGTCCGGCCTGCATCGCGGGCGTCACGCGCAGCGTCTTGTGCGGGCGCACGAAATTGTACCAAACGGCGTAGATCGCCACCATGTGCGCGTGGTTCTCGAACTTCTTGCTGAAAGCGTTCGTCAGCCGCGTGAACCGGCGCATGTGCATCCGCATCGTGAGATTCGAGCGTTCGACGTAGGACGTGCTGATGTGCTTCGGGTCAGGCTCGCCCGTGACGACGATTTTCTTCGTCCCAATGCACTCCGCAGGCGAATAGCGGCCGTCGCCGCCGCCCGCGTAGATCTTGTGGAGCATCCCGTAGTCGACGTCCAGGCCGAACGCGCGATCCGCTGATTTTAGATAGACGCTGAGCTGGTCCGTCGTCAGCTGAATCCGCTCCGTCACGCGCGCCTTGACGTCCGAGAGCACCGCATAGGCCGATTCCGCCGTGCGGTCGCTCACGAGATACGCAATGACGAGCTTGCTGTCGGCGTCGATCGCCGTCCACGTCCAGACATCGCCCGCGTCGGCGTTCCGATCCAGGATCGTCTGATCCTTCTGCACGGTCTTTTTCTTCGCGTAGCAGAAGGACCAAATCTCATCGCACTGCACGCGCTTCGCCCCGACGTTCCGCACCATTTCATCGTGGAACGCCGCGCAGAGCTTGCCCGCGTCCACCAAGAGCTTCGAGACGGTGTTGATCGACGTGTCGGTCATGCGGGAGACCGAGCGCATCGAATTGCCCTCGCAGAGCATCTGGAGCATCTGGGCGCGCTTGGCGGCAGGCAGCCTGTTCATGTCTTGATGATATGAACTTTTATGCTTAGCGTCAAGCATATTTAAACGGTACATCCTTTGGGGGCGTGAAACCGCCTAGCCTTAGGTGTCGTCCTATTGACACAGAAGGAGGAAGTCGGTGTCGGGCTTTCGTTGCCTTTGACGGGCCGTCACGGGTAAACTCCTGAAACCAAAAGCCATGTCCTTGGCATCAGACTCGCAGCTCATCGCTTTCGTGGATATCGGCCACCTGCTTGCAGCCCAGCGCGACGTGGCCACGCGCTTCCCTGAGGCGCATAGCCTTGAGCCTGTGGAGGTTGTCGCCGCGTTTAGGCGCGCGTTCCTCGGGGCTAGCGAGAAGTTCGTCAGTCTAGTGCAGCGAGTTGACCCTGTCGATTTCGGAGACGATGATCTTGCGGCCATCGAACGATCAACAAGGATCGTCGCAAACCTCGTCGAGTCAGAGATGTTGGCGTCAAACAATGCATCGGACTGCCAGCCTCTGACGAACGTGTATCGCGCGCTCCAGGAGGCGCTATATGGGATCGCCGAGGGTGTTCACGTCGACCCGAACAAGCGCCCGACGATTGAGCAGCGATACGAAGAATTGAACGCTGAGCTTGAAGCCCTGAGGGGGCGCTAGTCTCCTGCGTTCAGAATGCCTTTAGCCTTCAAATACCGCTTCATCACATCGGATTTAACGCCAGTCAGCCAACATAGGGTGCCGACGATTCGTCGCCGCCTGGCTTGGCTCTTGCCGACAGTCAACTCCCGCGCTAGGGCTTGAAACGCGCCATCGAAGTCGGCGGCGGCGAGAATTTCGCGGAGCCTTTCCCCTGTGGCGTCTTGTCGAACAGCGATAGTCGCCATGTGCGCGCGGTTGATGCACGGTACCAGTGAGAGGTTCTGATATTCCGACGGAAGCTCAGTAGATTTCGATTCAGGCTTCAGGGACATCTTCGGCCTCGGTCTCCGGCGAGCCTTCAGCCGATTCGAGTTTTGCGGTAGCGCCAGACTGTTCTTTGCGCTTCTTGCCGCCGCGCT
>DASZVJ010000139.1:0-10330 GCA_035547155.1 Vicinamibacterales bacterium | reverse complement strand
TTCTGCTCGAGCGCTTCGCGCACGCCGATGGCGGCATCGCGGATGGCGTCGAACGCCGCGGCGACGTCCGCATCGCCATTGATGCGCCGCACCATGACGTCCCAGTTGTTGATGCCGGAATTGCGCGACGCGCCCGTGTAGGCGAGGACGAGCCGGTGCTCGAGCGACGCGCGATCGATGGCGAGCGGCACGCGCCTGACGCCGCCGACGCCGAGCTCCACCGCTGAAACGCCGCCATAGAGCGCGGGGCGGTAGTCCTGCACGCCCGTCGGCACGTTGATGACCTGCGCTTCGACGTTCATCGCGAGCGTGAGGATTTCCTCGTCCGACAGCGTGCGGCCCGTCCAGGCCGCGAGCGCGCCGATGAGCGCGATGTTGAGCGCCGACGAGCCCGCGATGCCCGCGCCGACCGGCGACTCCGCGCGCGTGCGCACTTCGACGCCGCGCGCGCCGAAGTGCTTGACGAGCCGCGCGAGCAGCGGCAGCTGCGTTGTCGCGAGCGCCACCGGATCGGCGGCGTCGACTTCTTCGCCGGTGTCGTCCGAGACCAGCAGGACGCGATAGTCGCGTCGCGACGTCAGCGTGACGTGCGCGCGGAGGCTGATGGCCGCGTTGATGGTTTGCGCATGATCGTGAAAGAGATAGAGCGGCCAGATGTCGTACGTGCCGCCAGCCAGATCGATGCGTGTAGGCGCTGAGGAGTCGATGCGCACGCGCGCATTATAATGGCGCCCGGATGTCGCTTCGGGAGCTCCGGCGCCACGCTGGTCGCCTGGCCATCGTCGGATTCGCGGGACAGAGCGCGCCCGCCGACCTTCGTCAGCTCGTCGCCGACTTCGATCTCGGCGGCGTCATCTATTTCAGTCGCAACGTCGATACCCCCGAGCAGCTCGCCGAGCTCTCGCGTGAGGTCTCGGCGCTCGCGCGCGACTGGCCGTTCTGGATCAGCGTCGATCAGGAAGGCGGCCGCGTGGCGCGGTTGAAGTCGCCGTTCACGGAATGGCCGCCGGCCGCGACGCTCGGCCGCAGCGACGATCCCACGCTGGCCGAACGGTTCGCGCGCGCACTGGCGGCCGAGCTGCGTGCGGTCGGCATCGATCTCGATTACGCGCCCGTGCTCGACGTGCACACGAACCCCGCCAATCCGGTCATCGGCGATCGCGCCTTCGCTGCTCGCGCCGAGGATGTCGCGCGCCTCGGCGAGACCGTCATCCGGACGTTACAGCAATCCGGCGTCGCCGCCTGCGGCAAGCACTTTCCCGGGCACGGCGACACGAGCGTCGACTCGCACGAGGCGCTGCCCATCGTCGAATACGATCGGCGGCGCTTGGATGCCGTCGAGCTCGTGCCGTTCCGGCGCGCGATTGCCGCCGACGTCGCCATGATCATGACGGCGCACGTCATGATTCCTGCGCTGGACGAGCGACAGATCGGATCGTTTTCACGCACCATCGTCCAACGTCTCCTGAAAGACGAGCTCGGCTTCCGCGGCGTCGTCGTCAGCGACGATCTCGGAATGAAGGCGGTCAGCGCGGACACACCGCTGCCGGAAGCGTCCGTGCGGGCGATTCAGGCCGGGTGCGACGCGCTGTTGCTGTGCAACTCCACGATCGACGAGCAGGTCGCCGCGATCGAGGCGCTGATTCGCGCTGCCGAGTCCGGTGAGATTTCCCCGACGCGCCTCGACGATGCGTTCAAACGGCAGCATGCGGTGAAAGCGCGTATGCGTGACCTGACGCCGACGATGCCGGTCGGCCTCGACGTCATCGGCTCGCTCGCGCACCAGGCCGTGTCGGCCGAGATGGCGAGGTGGGTGTGAGCGCGCGCACGCGTCTCGGCCTCCGCAAGTTCAGGTCCGTCGAGCCCCGCGCCACGATCGCCGTCGTCGCGCCGGCCAGCTATTTCGTGCGTGAGGAGTTCGACGCCGGCGTCGCGGAGCTTCGGCGCCTCGGTTTTCAGGTCGTCTTCGACGAGTCCGTGTTCGATCGCGAGCCGATCACCGCGGGATCGGCTGCGACTCGCGCGAAGGCGCTGCGCGACGCCTGGATGCGAGACGATGTCGACGCGATTGTCGCTGTGCGTGGCGGCTATGGCAGCGCCGAGCTGCTGCCGCTGCTCGACGCCGCGGAGTTTCGCGCGCGGCCGAAAGCGCTCATCGGCTACAGCGATCTGACGTCTCTGCATGCGTGGGTGAACGGGCAGGTCGGTGCGACGTCCGTGCATGGCGCGATGCTCGACGGCCGGTTGTCGAAAGGCGAGTCGGCGTATGACGCTGCGTCGTTCTTGCGATCGTTGAGCACGGAGCCGATGGGCGAGTTGGCGATCGACGGCGTCGACGTGCTGCGATCGGGCGAGGCCATCGGACCGCTCGTGGGCGGCACGATCATGCAGCTCGCGGCGTCGCTCGGCACGCCGTACACGTTCACGCCGCCAGACGGCGCCGTTCTCTTTCTGGAGGACGTTGCCGAGCGCCCGTACCGGCTGCGGCGTCTGCTCGTGCAGCTGCAGCACGCCGGACGCTTCGATCGCGCGTCGGCCATCGTCGTTGGACAGATGCCTCGCTGCGACGAAGCCGACGGCCGCGTCACCGCGCGCAGCGTGATCGACGGATTTTTCAAGGACTTTCGCGGGCCGGTCCTCTACGGTTTTCCGTCCGGCCATACGACGACGCCGATGGTGAGTCTGCCGTTTGGCGTGCAGGCGCGCGTCGTGGCGGACGGACGACCGCGACTCGTCATCGAAGAATCCGCCGCGGAGTAGCGACACAGCATGGCGCGCATTCATTTCATCGGCGTGTGCGGGACGGCCATGGCGACGCTGGCCGCGATGCTCAAAGCGCGCGGACACGACGTCCAGGGCTCGGATCACGCCGTCTATCCGCCGATGAGCGACTTCCTCGTGCGCGAGTCGATTCGCGTCTTCGACGGCTATCGGCCCGAGAACATCACGCCGGATCTCGATCTCGTCGTCGTCGGCAACGCGATCTCGCGCGGCAATCCCGAGCTCGAAGAAGTGCTCGATCGCAAGGTGCGATTCGTGTCGATGCCGGAAGCCATCCGCGAGCAGTTCCTCTGGCAGTCGCGATCGATTGTCGTCGCCGGCACGCACGGCAAGACGACGACGACGGCGCTGGCGGGATGGCTGTTGACGGAAGCGGGCCGGAAGCCGAGCGTGCTGGTCGGCGGCATCGCGCTGAACTTCGGCGGCAGCTATCAGCTGGGCACGGGCCGCGAGTTCGTCATCGAGGGCGACGAGTACGACAGCGCGTTCTTCGACAAGACCGCGAAGTTCCTGAAATATCTGCCGGACATCGCCGTCGTCGGCAACCTCGAGTACGACCATGCCGACATCTATCCGGACATGGAGTCGCTGCGCATCGCGTTTCGCAGGCTCCTGGCGCTCGTGCCGCGATCGGGTCGCGTGATCATCGGCGCGGACAGCCCTGAAGCGCTGCGGCTCGTGTCCGACGCGCGATCGCCGGTCGAGACGTTCTCGCTCGAGCGGCGCGATGCCGACTGGCGCGCGAGCGATATTCGGTCGGCGAATGGGCGTCTCGTCTTTGACGTGTGGCATCGCGACGAGCCGTTCGGCGAGTTCGCGACACCGCTGTACGGCGCGCACAACGTTCGCAACGCGCTCGCGGCAATCGCGGTGGGGCACGCGGTCGGTGCGACCTCGTCTGAGCTGCAGCGCGGGCTCGCGAGCTTTGCGGGCGTGAAACGACGGCTCGAGCGGCGCGGCGAGGCACGGGGCGTCGCCGTGTACGACGACTTCGCGCATCATCCGACGGCGATTCTCGAGACGCTGAAGGCCGTCCGCTGGTCCTTTCCGGATCGCCGCATCTGGGCGATCTTCGAGCCGCGCTCAGCCACGTCCTGCCGCCGCGTGTTCCAGCAGGATTTCGCGCGTGCGTTCGAAGAATCCGGCGCGGACGAGATCGTCCTGGCCGCGGTGTTCCGCAGTACTCTGCCGGCGGACGAGCGCCTCGACGTCGATCAGCTCGTCGCCGATCTGCGCACAGCCGGCAAACGTGCGCGCGTGATTCCCAAGGTCGACGACATCGTCACAGCCGTCGCCGCCGAGGCGCGCGACGGCGATCTCGTCATCGTCATGTCGAACGGCGGCTTCGACGGCATCCACGACAAGCTGTTGCAGGCCCTGCGAGCGTGAGCGCGCGATCCGACTTCGCCCGTCGATGGGCCGATCGGCTCGGTCCGGATCGCTGGCATCCGAATGCGCCGCTCGCGCCGTTGACGACATTTCGCGTCGGCGGCCCTGCGGAGTGGCTGGCGGACGTGCGATCGGTCGAGGAGCTCGAGGCGATCGTCGCCGACGCGTCGCAGGCGGACGTGCCGGTCGCGGTGCTCGGTGGCGGATCGAACGTCCTCATTGCGGATGCCGGCGTGCCGGGCGTCGTGTTGCGTCTGCATCTCAACGCGATCGCACAACCAGCGCCGGACGCCGTGCGTGCGGACAGCGGCGTGACGATCAACGGCCTGGTGCGATGGACGATCGGCCGCGGGCTCGCGGGACTCGAAGCGTGGGCCGGGACGCCTGGCACCGTTGGCGGCGCGATCTATGGCAACGCGCACTGGGGCGGGCGCAACATCGGCGATCTCGTGTCGCACGTGCGCGTGATCGCGCGCGACGGGCGATCGTCGACGGTTGCGACGCGCGAGATGGCCTTCGCATACGACACGAGCCGGTTGAAACAGACCGGCGAGATTGTCGTGTGGGCTGATCTGCGTGTGACGGCCGGCGATCCGGCGTCGCTTCGCGAGCGAGCGCGCGCCTCGCTGCACTATCGCAAGACGACGCAGCCCTTGGCGCTGGCGAGCGCGGGATGCATCTTTCAGAATCCGGCCGCGCACGATCCGGTGCCGGCCGATATCCCGCGATCGGCCGGCGCGCTCGTCGATCGCGCCGGGCTCAAGGGCCGCTGCCTCGGCGGCGCGCGAATCTCCGATCGGCACGCCAACTTCATCGTCAACGAGGGCCAGGCGACGGCACGCGAGATTCGCGATCTGATCGAGATCGCGCGGACCGAAGTTCGCAATCGATTTGGCGTCGAGCTCCGTGATGAAATCGTCTATCTGGGGACCTTCTGAACATGGCTGAGCTCGTCATCCACGGTGGCCGTCGTCTCTCGGGCCGTATCGCCGTCGAAGGCAACAAGAACGCGGCGCTGCCGCTCCTGGCGGCGTGTCTGCTCACGACAGAGACGTGCGAGCTGCGGAACGTGCCGGCGATTCGCGACGTCGCGGTGATGATTGATCTGCTGCGATCGATCGGCGCCGACGTCACGCGCGACGGCACGACCGTGCGCGTGACTTGCCGCGACATCCTGTCGTCCGAGCCGGAGCCTGGTCTCGTCGGCCGGCTGCGCGGATCGGTGCTGTTGCTCGGCGCCCTGCTGGGCCGTACGGGACGCGCCGCGATTGCGCCGCCCGGCGGCGATTTTCCCGCGCGGCGCACGATCTCGACGCACCTCCGCGCGCTCCTCGCCATGGGCGCGCGCATCGTCGACGTGCCGTCCGGCCACGAGCTCGAAGCGCCGGACGGGCTCACTGGCGCGTCGATGTATCTGCTCGAGGCGTCGGTCACCGGCACCGAGACCGCGCTGCTCGCCGCGGCGCAGGCCAAAGGCATCACCGAGATTCGCAACGCCGCGTGCGAGCCGCACGTCGCCGAGCTGTGCACGTTCCTGCGTGCGATGGGCGCGCACGTCGAAGGCATCGGCATGTCGACGATTCGCGTCGAAGCGCCGTCGCGTCTGCGCGGTGCGGTGCATACACTGCGAGGCGACTACATCGAAGCCGCATCGTGGGCCGTCGTCGGCGCGGTGACCGGCGGAGAAGTCGAAGTGACGGGCGTTCACGCCGAGGATCTCGAACCGATCGCCGCGGTGCTCGCCGAGATGCACCTCGAGTTCGAGCTGAGCGATCAACGGTTCGCCGTCGGCCCGTCGTCATTGGTCGGTGCGCGGCGCATCACGACTGGCCTCTGGCCCGGTTTTCCGAGCGACATCGTCAGCCTCGTCACGGTGCTCGCGACGCAGGCGCACGGACAGACGCTCGTTCACGACTGGATGTACGAGCTGCGTCTGTTCGCGCTCGAGCAGCTCAGCGCGATGCGCGGCGATCTGTTCCTGTGCGATCCGCATCGCATCATCGTCAGCGGACCGACGAAGCTGCGCGGCCGCAAGCTCGACAGCCGCGACATTCGATCCGGGATGGCGTTGATTGCGGCGGCGCTCGTCGCGGAAGGGGAGAGCACCGTGCTCGAGGTCGAGACGGTCGAGCGCGGCTACGGCGATCTCGTCGCGCGCCTGCGGCTGCTCGGCGCCGACGTCGTGCGGCAGACGACTACCTGATCTCGACGTTCTTCGGGATCTGGAACTCGAACTCCTTGTCGCTGAGCCCGCGGTTCTCGCGCAGGTTCAGGAAGCGGAAGCGCGAGATGCCGCCCTGCTCATCGACGACGGTGAAGCCGCGCAGCGCGAGCGTGGCGCGATCGACGTCGAGCGTCATGGTCTTGAAATCCGCCTTCAGAGATTTCGGCGTCAGCAGCAGGCGCCATTCGCCTTCAGGCTGCTCGTCCGGCACGGCGGCGGTGAAATCGCGCGTGAGATCGCCGCGTCCCGCGAGGAACAGCAGCGCCGTGGACAAGTCGTCCCCCTTCGGCAGCGGGCTCGTCGTGACATATCGATCGCGCGGGAAGTACGAATAGAGGCGCGTGCCGTCGGCCACGAACTCCTGCTTGTCCGACGTTTGATAGGTCCAGCGCATGCGGCTCGGCTTCTTCACTTTCACCTGACCGCGCTCTTCGACGACTTTCGGCAGGCGGCTGCTCGTCTGCATGAGCGTGAAGTCGGCGGTGAAGTCCTTGACCGTGACGTAGTGCGCCTGCACGCGCGCGGCCAGCTCCGACGCGGTCGGTGCGTTCTGCGCGGCGGCGGGCACGGCGGCGGTTCCGAGGGCGACGACGAAAGCCAGTAACGTGCGCATGACGGTGGCTTCATTTTACCGCGCGATTTTTCGCGCGCTCGTGGTCGTGCGATCGCGAGGTTCGGCGCTATCATGAACGGACCCCCAGTCGCCCCCGTGCATGGTGACGACGCGCAGACGAAGAATCGACAAGCTCCGGCGTGACATCGAAGCCAAGGTCGACGCGCTCGACGCGCGCATCGCCGAGACGGAACGTGTGCTCATCGAGCGCCGCCTGGCCGTCGAGCCGGCCGACGCGCCGTTGCTGCCCGTGCTGCGCCGGCGGCCGAAGTCTCCCAAGAAAACCGTGACGGGACGATGACGACGACGAACGATCCGACGATCGTGAGACTGAATTGCGCGGCCTGTGCCGGTCCGATCGAAGTGGCGTACGACCCGGACGCCGACGGCGAGCTGCAGACGATCAGGTTCGCGTGCCCGTACTGCGAAACGCCGCGTGAGATTCGCCTGCCCGGACGCACGCGCTGGGTCGCGATGCGGCAGCATGGGGAAGGGCCCGAGACGAAGCACTAGCGCCAAAGACGGAGTCAACTTCGAACTTCGAACTTCGAACAAGGAGCCTCTATGCTGAGAACCATTGCACTCGTCGTGGCGTTGACGTCAGGGCAGGCATCCGCTGCACCGGCGACGACGGACCTTGGTGGGACGTGGGTGCGGAGAGGCGGAGATCCGGTGTCCGGCGGCGCGGGCGCGCAGACGGAATGGGGCGAACGAGTCGTCATCACGCAGCAGGAGGACTCGCTGGTCGTCGGACACGGCGCGAATGTTGCCGTGTCGCGCTATCGCACCGACGGCACACCGGTGCTGACCGAGATCACATCGACGTGCGAGCGCCACGAGCTGCGCGCGCGGGCCGAGTGGGTGGGCGATCGATTGGAGATCACGGAGACGATGACGTCGCACGCCGGCTGCCGTCATGGCGAGGCGACGATCTCGTTCACAGCCTTCGAGGACAACAGCACGTCGCTGCCGCAATGGACGCGCGCGTCCGATCGCGTCGATGGTCAACCGGCCACGTGGCGGAAGATCACACTGCAGCGCACGGGAGACACGCTATTCGTGCATGTTACCTACGGTCGCGCCGGCGGATCGACGTGGGAGACGGATCGGGCGTATCGGCGGCAGTAACGGATATGCGCGCCGCCGGGCGCCCGTACCTCGCGACTCACGATCACTGATCTCGCGACCTGCTGACGCCGCGTCCCATGTCACTGTCGCGACGCTCCGTCTCACGATCCGTGGTGTCGCGGGTCGCTGTCCCCGATCTCCCGGGTCACCTGCACGGGTCGCCCGGGCCGCTGTGATCGATCTCCCGGGCGACATTCGCGGCGTCCCGGCTCGCATCCCGGATGTCCCGGGCCACTCACCTCGCACGCGCGACTGACGTTCCGGCACCCCCGGGTCACTGATCCCGACCGCGTGACTCACCATCACGGGATCCCCGGACGACTTTCGGACCGATCGGGTCTCCATTTCGCGACGTAGTACAAAGGCTGACGAGTCAGGCATTTCCACGTGCACAGGAAAGTGACAGTGGGTCGCGCGCCTGGTGATCGTAGGTCGCGGGGTCCGTGATCGTGACCCGCGCACCTCGGGGATCCAACTCGCGGGCCTGGTGATCGCGACTCGCGGAGTACGTGCATGTACCTCGCGCGCGTCGGATCGGCGGTCGCCGATCTGGTGACAGCGACCGGTGCGGATTGGATCACCAGGTCGCGCGGATCGGGAACGTGACTCGTGCGATCCGGTGCACCAGGTCGCGCGTGTCGGTGATCCAACTCGCGCGCTCCGGGACGCTGGCGCGCTGCTTTGGGATCGCTGGTGCGCGCGGTCGGGACGCGGCGACGGCGACCCGGCAGACCCCGTTGGGCGGCAAGTAAGCCCGTCGCACGTAGGGGCGGCCCTTGTGGCCGCCCAAGCCCGTAGCCGTCAGTGCTATAGTCGCCGTTGCCAAGCCTGCTATTGCCGGTCCGACACCGCAGACGATCGCGGCGCGACTCTGAGAGTGAGCGTCGACATGTCCCCATCGATTCGTCGCGCGTGGACGGTCGCGTGCGCGAGCGTCGCCGCGTGGCTTGGCAGCGCGTGGCTCGTGGCGCAGCAGCAACCGGCCACGCCACCGCCGACGTTTCGATCGAACGTCGACGTCGTCCGGCTCGACGTCTCGGTTCTCGACAAAGATCGACATCCCGTACGCGGCCTGACGGCAGCGGATTTCACGATTGAGGAAGATGGCCGCGAGCGTCCGATCGTGGCGTTCGCGCCCGTGGAATTGTCCGCAGCGCCGGCAGCGACCACGTCGATGGCAGCGTGGACGCGCGACGCGCCGCGCGACGTCGTCAGCAACGAAGACGCCAACACCGGCCGGCTCGTCGTCATCGCCTTGGACTGGTCGATTCGCTTCTACGATCAGCAGCTGGCGCGACGGATCGCATCGGCCGCCGTCGACGGGCTCGGTCCGACCGATCAGGCGGCGGTGTTGTTCACGACGCCGAACGCGGCCGCCGGGATGCCGCAGGGGTTCACGACCGATCGCGCGCGACTACAGACCGCGATCAATCGACCTTTCGCTGTCGCGCTCACGAACCCGACGCCGGACGGCGGCAAGAAAATTGTCGATCCTGAGCACTATGGCGATGGCGCGTGCCTGTGCGGTCTCTGCACGCTCGAATCCCTGACGCGGCTCGCCGGGACGTTGGGGGCCGTGTCGCAGCGTCCGAAGGTCGTGCTGTTCGTCGGCACATACGTCCGGACGTACGAGGTGATGACGCCGACCCGCATTCCGCAGGTTGTCCAAGGGCCGAATCCGCAGATCACTCCGACGTTCACGAGCATGCCGGGCGCAACGGACTGCCCGGGCCGTCTGCTGGACGCGCGGCGCGCCTTCGAGCATGCCACGCGGGCGGCGAACGTGGTCGTCCACGTGCTCGATCCCGCCGGCCTGGTGACGAATGACGACGATCCGATCGGCGACGTGCGCAAGCGCCTCAACACATTGCCAGTGATGGCCGACATCACGGGCGGTCGAACGGTGCTCAACACGAACGCGCCTGAGGCGCAGGTACCGGCCATCCTCGACGAGAGCCGCGCGTACTACGTGATCGGCTTCGATCCCGCGCCCGGCAAGATCGACCGGGAGCGTCACATCGAGGTGCACGTAAAGCCGCGCGGGCTGAGCGTCCGGGCGCGCGATTCGTACAACCTCGCCGATGAATCCACGTCCTCATCACGCGTGACGCCGCCGCTGACGCGCAGCGTGTCCGACGTCGTGCCGCGCGCCGAGGTGCCGCTGGAAGCGTCGGCGGTGCCCTTGATTGCCGGCC
>DASZVJ010000138.1:0-12310 GCA_035547155.1 Vicinamibacterales bacterium | reverse complement strand
CTGTTTCGACCGTACGGCCGCTGACAGGTGGCGGATGGGGCGATCGCCAGGTCGTCATCGGCGACGGTCCCATGGGCCGGTACGATCGCAGCCAGCCGATTCTCTGGATGAATGCCACGACACCCGGCTGGTTTCGGACGAAGGGCATGGCCATGAAGCAGGGCCGGGACTTCGAGGCTGGCGATCGCGTGGGAGGCGTGCCTGTCGCGATCGTCAACGAAGCCTTCGTGCGCCAATACCTGTCTGGTCACGACGCCATCGGTCAAACGGTGCGTCTCGGATTCGATGCGCAGACGCGTCGCGAGATCGTCGGCGTCGTGAGCGACGCCGTCTATACATCGCCGCGCGATGGGATGACGGCGACGATGTACGTCCCCATGGCGCAGCAAGTGCCGGATGGGTTGTCCGTGGCCGTGTTGACGCTCGACGTGGCACGAAGCCAGCGTGCGACGGCGGAGCGCGACATTGCGTCGGCGCTGCTCCGGGTCGATCCCGCCGTCGAGTTCACATTCAGGACATTCGATCAGCTCGTCGACGCCACCGTCACGCAAGAACGGCTCGTCGCGATGCTCTCCGGATTCTTCGGCGCGTTCGCCTTGCTGCTGGCCTCCATCGGGCTCTACGGCATCGTCGCGCAGGCGGTGCGTGCGCGCCGGGCGGAGATCGGCTTGCGCATGGCTCTCGGAGCGCAACCCGCCGGCATCATGCGACTCGTGTTTCATCGCATCGGCGTGTTGATCGCGGCGGGCCTTGCGATTGGGCTTGGGATCAGTCTGTGGGCCGCCCGATTCGTCGCGCCGCTGTTGTTTCACGTCGAGGCTCGCGATCCGGCCACATTCATCACGGCAGCGGCGACGCTGGTCGCTGTCGGTGCGCTGGCCGTGTGGGTGCCGGCACGCCGCGCCGCGCGGCTCGATCCGGCGACGGTGCTGCGCGAAGGATAGAAGGCGTCAGTCACGTTCGTCTGCCGGCAAGTCGCGACACCTCGACGGGAAGTCACGATCACCGTGCTCGTCAGTCGCTTCCGCGCAGGCGACGGTCACTTTCGCGCACCGGGAAGCGACCCTCAGATCCACCAGCCAAGTCGAATGCTGGTGACGTCCGAAGATTTCAGCAAAATCCAGGTCAGTCAGTAAACGACGTGCTTTCGAGGGCAGCCGCGAGGGCAATCTGCCGTTCGAGCAGCGAGCGAACGGCGGCGCCATCGACACCCGTCCACGGCTCTCGCAGCGTGACGCGCAATTCGCCTTCCTGCATCGCGATGACACTGTTCGAAGAAATGCCGTCGTAGACGTAAATGACTTGACGACGCACCTCGGCGTCCAGCCATCCCTCACGCACTTTCATCCCGTCTTCGCGAACCAGAAATCGCGCATCGAAGTCGGGAGCGCCGGTGGCGGCCCCGCCGCCCGCCAGGCGCGAAAGCCACTTGCCCATCACGCTAATGTCGACCTGATGGAGTGGCCACCGGTTGCCATCGAGGCGCGTCGCCGTGATCAACAGATGTCCTTGCGGCCCACGATACGACGAGTTCCTGCCGGTGTACATCACGTCATGCCGGACTTCGAATGCGCGTCCGTCAATCGTGACTGGAAACGTGCGCGGCCATCGACGCTCTGTGGCGAGGACGCGCTGAGCGCCTGTGCGATGGCCTTGAACCGGCCGCTGAACCGACGCTTCTTGAAGAACGGCCCGGCGACGGAGACGACGACGAGGAGTGCGAACGCGGCCATGGCAATCTGCGCCCAGAGAGGCGCGCGAAGGAACTCGGCGATGGCGTCCTGCACGGGATCAGCGCTCGGGGGCGATACTAACAAACTCGATGTTCCCTTCTTGCCGTCGAGCGCGGACGATCGCCGAAGCGGGCGAGTGTCCGCTCGCGCGCGTGCTGGCCGCGATGGTGTACGTCGCGCGCGGTGTGCCAGAGCAGGCCCAGCGTGAGCTCGATGCGGGCTTGATGGACATGGATGACGCCGCTGACGCGCACGCGCCGTTCTCCGTCGTCGCGCTGCACTGGCTCAGCGGCCTGCTGCATCTCGCGCGCGGAGACGATCGCGGCGCGCGGGCCTCGCGCTTCTCGCGACGGCCGGCGATCGCGCATTGCCGATGGATCTGCCAGAAACGATGGATCTCGCGTTAGCGCGTACGCCGGCGCTCGCTGTGACACGTCGTAGAAGCCAGCGCGACGACGTGTGGCATGATGGCGACGGTCCGCCGTTTCCGCGCGGACGCCGGCGTCATGAGACGAGGCATTTTCACCTATTCGATCATCGTCCTGACGGCGATCCTCATCGTCGCCGGACTGCTTCGGCTCGGCGACGGATGGCTTCCGTCCCACGGCGCCCGCGTGCTGGCCACGGCGGCTCCCTCGGCCGTGTTCGCGCAGATGATCGACAACGCCCAGCGTCCGCTGGCGCGGTTGCTCCTGCAACTGGTCGTGGTCGTCCTCACGGCACGCGCGTTCGCGACGGTGGCCAGGCGTCTGGGACAACCACCCGTCGTGGGAGAAATTGCCGCTGGTGTGCTCCTGGGGCCGTCGCTCCTGGGCTGGATTCTCCCGAGCGCCAGCCGGTTCCTGTTCGCAGACGCATCGATGTCGACGCTGCAGCTGCTGAGTCAGATCGGCGTGCTGCTCTTCATGTTCGTCGTCGGCCTCGAGATCGATCCGGCGCATCTGCGAGGCAAGGCGCACGCGGCGATTGCCGTCAGTCACTTCAGCATCATCGTGCCCTTCACGTTCGGCGTGACGCTGGCCCTTTTTCTCTACACGCCGTACGCGGCACCCGGCGTGCCGTTCTATGCGTTTGCGTTGTTCGTGGGCATCGCGATGAGCATCACGGCGTTTCCGGTGCTCGCGCGCATCCTGGACGAGCGACACTTGACGCATACGCCGCTCGGCGCGACCGCCATCACATGCGCGGCCGTGGACGACGTCACGGCGTGGACGCTTCTTGCCTTCGTGGTCGCGCTCGTGACCGCCCGCGGCGCGACCGTTACGCTGCTCGGCGTTGCGGTGGCATCCGCGATCTTCGTGCTGGTGATGGCGTTCGTCGGCCGGCCGTTCCTGCAGCGCGTGCTGGCCTCGCAGCACGTCGGCCGCTCGTTGACCAAGGGCCAGGCGGCGATTGTTCTGGCCGCACTTCTGACATCCGCGCTGATCACCGAGAGCATCGGCATCCATGCGCTCTTCGGCGCGTTCATCGCCGGAACGCTCATGCCGCGCGATCGTGACTTCCGTGCGCTGTTGCGCGACCGGCTCGAGAGCATCAGCTCGGTGTTTCTGTTGCCGTTGTTCTTCGTGTACACCGGCCTTCGGACGGAAGTCGGTCTGCTCGGCGACGTGACGAGTTGGGCGATCTGCTTGGGAATTGTCATGGTCGCGACGGCCGGGAAGCTGGGAGGCACGTCGGTCGCGGCGCGTTGGACGGGTCTTCAATGGCGCGATTCGATCGCGCTTGGCGCGCTCATGAACTGCCGCGGGCTGATGGAGCTGATTGCTCTCAACGTCGGCTATGACCTGGGAATCCTCACGCCGAAGATCTTCACCATGATGGTGCTCATGGCGCTCGTGACGACGGCCATGACGGGTCCGCTCTTGTCGCTCGCGCTCAACTGGGGCCGCCGCCGCGCGCTTCCGCCAGGTCCGCTTCCGCGATCGGCCTAACCGGACGTCACATGACCACTGCGTCGTCGGGATTCGCGATCGACCGGTCGAGAGAACCTCGTGCGCAGCCGGCATTGCAATCCGCGGCCGAGCGACGGTTCGAACAGGAGCTCCAACGAGATCGACAGCTGCGACGGGCCTTCAACATTGGAACGTGGACGATCGCGCTCTCGACCTTGGCGACGCTGTACATTCTGATCTTCCCGCTCGGGCGCACGAGCCCGTGGCTGAACGTGCTCACGTTGTACTCGATCGTCACGCGCGCGTCCGCGATCGTTTCGTGGAGGGCATTCCTGTACCCGCGGTTCCTGTTGCGCCTCGACGATGCGAATCCGGATGTGGCGGCGGCCGCCGCCGCCGTGCTCGAGCGACACCGGTCGGCCGTTGTCGGCCCCATTCTCAAAAACCTTTGGCGCAACGCCGACGCACCCGCCATCGCCGCGTTGGATACCGCTGAGCTCGCCTCGCTCGCCCGCGAATACGACGTCGAGCGTCAGCGGCGCATCGGCCGCCGGTGGCTCGTCATTTGGTGTGTGCTGTCGCTCGCGATCTGGGGAACCGTGATCGCAACCGGAGGCGGCCCTTCTGAGTGACGCGCGTCTCGCGCGCTGCAGATAGTCTGATAGCCCGATATCAGTTAGTGCGATAGCGCGATAGAGAGATAGCGCGATATCTTTGTTCTCCCGTGTCGACCTATACCGCCAAAGACATCACTGTTCTCGAAGGCCTCGAGCCCGTTCGCCGTCGTCCCGGCATGTACATCGGCGGCGTCGGCACTGCCGGGCTGCATCATCTCGTGTGGGAAGTGCTCGACAACGCCGTCGACGAGGCGATGAACGGCCACGCGTCGAACATCGCCGTCATGCTGCACGAGGACGGCGCGTCGATGACGATTCAAGACGACGGCCGCGGGATTCCCGTCGACAAGCATCCGCAGACGAAGACCAGCGCGCTCGAGCTCGTCTTCACGAAGCTCCATGCCGGCGGCAAGTTCGAAGGCCAGAACTACAAGACGGCCGGCGGCCTCCACGGCGTCGGCGCGTCGGTCGTCAACGCGCTCTCGCGCGAGCTCGTCGCGACCGTGCGCCGCGACGGCGCGACGTGGGAGCAGAAGTTCAAGCAGGGCACGCCGCAGGGGCCCGTGAAGAAAATTGGTCCGGCACGCGGCACGGGCACGACCGTATTCTTTCGGCCGGACCCGACGATTTTCCCCAAGACGCAGTTCGATACAGGCACGATCCGCGATCGCCTCGAGATCGCGAGCTACCTGCATAAGGGCGTCAAGATCGTCTTCGAGAACGAAGCAGCGCAAGGCGATGAGCCGGCGCGCGAAGTGTTCCAGCACGAGGAAGGCCTCGGCGACTACCTCAAGAAGATCCTCGCCGAGCGACACGCGAATCCCGTCCACGATCAGCCGTTCGCGCTCACGCGCGAGCACGACGAGACGGGCCTGAAGCTCGACGTCGTGCTGCGCTGGACCGAGTCGACCGACGAGCACCTGCGCAGCTACGTCAATGGCATTCCAACGGCGTCCGGCGGCACGCACGAGAACGGTCTGCGCAGCGGCATCGGCAAGGCCGTGCGCAATTACATCGACACGCACAACCTGTCGCCGAAGGGCGTGACGCTCACCGCCGACGACATCCGCGAAGGCATGATCGGCGTGCTCAGCATCTTCATCAAAGAGCCGCAGTTCCAGGGCCAGACGAAGGATCGCCTCAACAATCCTGAAGTCACCGCGATCGTCGACTCGATGGTGCGGCCCGCGCTCGAGCACTGGCTGAATCACAACTCGACGATGGCGAACGCGATCGTCGCGCGGATCATCCTCGCCGCACGCGCACGCGAGGCCAGCCGCGCGGCGCAGGCCGAGGTCACGCGCAAGAGCGCGACGTCATCGCGCTTGACGCTGCCCGGCAAGCTCAGCGACTGCACGAATCCCGGACGCGAGGAAAGCGAGATCTTCATCGTCGAGGGCGACTCGGCCGGCGGGTCTGCGAAGCAGGGCCGCGATCGCGCGCGGCAGGCGATTCTGCCGCTGCGCGGCAAGGTGCTGAACGCGGAGAGCGCGTCGCTCGCGAAGGTGCTCGAGAACAAGGAGCTCGCCGATCTCGTCACCGCGCTCGGCTGCGGCATCGGCAAGGGCTTCGACATGTCGCGCCTGCGCTACGGCCGCGTGATCATCCTCGCGGACGCGGACTCGGACGGCCATCACATCGCGACGCTGCTGCTCACGTTCATCTATCGCCACATGCCCGCGCTCATCGCCGGCGGCAAAGTATTCCTCGCGCAGCCACCGCTCTATCGCATCGACGCGGGCAAGGAAACGTACTGGGCGACCGACGATGGGCATCGGGACGAGATCCTGAAGCGCATCGGCAACAAGGCGAAGCCGGACATCACGCGCTTCAAGGGCCTCGGCGAGATGATGCCGAAGGTGCTGTGGGAGACGACGCTGAACCCACGTACGAGACGACTGCTGCGCGTCGACATCCACGATCAGATCGTCACCGACCGCGTCATCAACGAGCTGATGGGCAAGGACCCGTCTGCGCGGTTTCGCTTCATCATGGAGCGAGCGGAAGAGGCGGAAGAGTTGGACGTCTAGGGCGCGTCAATTTCGAACTTCGAACTTCGAGGTGTGGAGGCGCCTTCGGCGCATTGAGGCATACGTGGCGCACATCGTCGACGTCGACTCGTGCGAGCCCTATCAGTGGGGCGCGAAGAGCGAGGGATGGCGCCTGCTCGATCGCGCTGACCTCAGCGTGATTCAGGAGCGCGTGCCGTCTGGCGATCGCGAGCGTCGCCATTTCCACGCGCACGCGCGGCAGTTCTTCTTCGTTCTCGAAGGCGAGGCGGTGATCGAGATCGACGGCGTCCGGTTCGCGCTCAAATCCCATCAAGGGATCGAAATCGCTCCAGGCGCGCCGCATCAGTTCGTCAACGAATCGTCGGCAGACGTCTCGTTCCTGGTCATTTCGGCTCCGCGCTCGCACGGCGATCGCACAGACCTCTGACGCACCGTTCGCTCTACCACCGTCGCCCCGGCCAGATGCTTTCCAGGTACGCGCCGAGCGCGGACTCGAATTGCTCGACGGTCGCGAAGCGGCGCTCTGGCTTCGGATCGACGGCGCGCAGCAGCGCGTTCTTGAGATCCGCGTCGAGCGTCTCGTCGGCCGCAATGCGTCCGCGAACGTCGGCTCTCGCCGACCAGCGATAGCCCGCCAACAGCGTGTAGAGCACCGAGCCCAGCGAGAACACGTCCGCGCGCGCGTCGGGTGGCTGGCGCGAGACTTCCGACGCCGAATACCCGGCCGTCGTCGGCGGGCTGTAGAAGACACCGGTCGAGTGGCGGCGTCGCTCGTACGACGACTCGAAATCGATGATGCGGACGACCGGCCGATCCGTGCCCGTGCGATAGAGCACGTTCATCGGATTCAGATCGACGTGGAAGATCTCCAATCCGTGAAGCTGGTCGAGCGCTCGCGCGATCTCGATGCCGATGCGCAGATCTCTGACGAGCAGTGCCGGTTCGGGCTCGGTGCCGATGATTGTCGCCAGAGGAAACTCGTCGAACAGCGACGTGATCAGGAAGCGCCGGCTGTCCTTCAACCGTCCGTGGTCGTAGACGAATGGGAAGTAGCGCGAGTCCGGCAGCTCGCGATTGATCGTCGTCAGGCTGCTCAGCTCGTTGTCGAGATCGTGCTCGTAGACCAGGCCCGGCTTCGACGTCACTTTGATGAGGACGTTGACCGGATTGTGCTTCTCGCGCGCCGTGAACAGGTGATGCCGGCCTCGGCCGTACGATTCCTGCCCGCGCCGGTCCGGCGCGAGCCACCGCACGTGCGTGTAGCGATCGAACGGCGGCGACGAGGGATCGATGGTGAGCGGCGCAGCCTTCGGCATGCGGGTCTCGTTTGAGTATCGCAGGATGCCGTGCAACTCGTATGTCAACGCGTGATGAACGCGGCGACCTCATATAAGCTGAGCGCGATGCCGCGTCTGCTGCGCCTCGCCACGACGTTGACGGCCGTCGGCTTTGCGGTGGGCGGCCTGGGACATGCCGTCAACTTCGTCCTGACGGCGAGCGGGATGATCATCTCGCCGCCCGGGTATCCGCCGTGG
Organism: Vicinamibacterales bacterium; assembly: GCA_035547155.1. Taxonomy (GTDB): domain Bacteria; phylum Acidobacteriota; class Vicinamibacteria; order Vicinamibacterales; family SCN-69-37; genus CAZNMF01. Next base: position 4,521 of record DASZVJ010000138.1, on the reverse strand, counting down.
CGACACGCGGTCATGGCATGCGTGGACGCCACGATCGTCGCCGTCGCGCTCCGGCGCTCCACTGCGCTCGTCTTCGTTCTGGCGCTGTTCCTGGCGGAGCAAATCGCCACGAACGGACGCTTCGCTCTGGCCGAGTGGCTGCAGAGCGGCGTCGTGCATGGACCAGTCATCGTGATGTTGATCCTGGAGGCCGTCGCTGTGTCTGCGGCCGCGGTAAATAGATGTCAATCGAGATGGACTGGCCATCCATCCGACTGAGATACATTCGGCGCCACGACCCTTCCGATGTTCAAACGCTTCCTCATCTCCCTCGCGTGCGGCATCGCCGGCTATGTCGTCGGCGCGTTCGGCGGCGGGTATCTCGTGTCGGTGCTGACGCCGAACACGCACGATCCGTCCCTCGAAGCCGCGATGACCGGTGCGTTCGCGATTGGGCCGGTCGTCGGGCTCATCGCGCTCATCGTCGGCTTCGTGCGAAGCGGGCCTCGTGCGCCGCGATCCAACGATGTCCGCTGAGCGCGCCGCACGCCGCGGCGGCGATGTGCACGTCCGGCCTGTGACCAAATCCGACGCATCGACGTGGTTGCGGATGCGCTGCGCGCTCTGGCCGGAGGGCCGCACGCACGAGCACCGCCACGACATCGATCGCTATTTCGCAGGCCGTCGGCACGAGCCCAAAGCCGCGTTCATTGCCATCGACGTCAACGGATCGCCGCGGGGGTTCGTCGAGCTTTCCATCCGCAACATCGTCGACAGCTGCGAGACCGATCGCGTCACGTATCTCGAAGGCTGGTATGTTGTGCCGGACGCGCGGCGCACCGGCGTCGGCACGGCGCTCGTTGCTGCGGCGGAGCAGTGGGGCATCGAGCAGGGTTGCACCGAGTTCGGCTCCGACTCGCTCGTCGACAATCGCGTGAGCCGCGTGGCGCATCTGGCGCTCGGCTTCGAAGAGACCGGCGTCGTCCGGAACTATCGCAAAGATCTCGTGCGGCCATCGCTGGCCGCCCGCGGCGCAAGAGGACAGCGCGTGACGAAGAAGAAGACGACCGCGTCGCGAGCAGGCTTGTCACCGGCCGCCAGGCGCGCTCGCGAGGACAAGGTGCGATTGCGTGCATACATCGCGAAGCTGCCGGCCGATCAGCGGCGCGCGCTCAAGGCCCTGCGCGTGGCCATCAGAGCCGCCGTTCCGGCGTCGGCGACGGATGCGTTCAGCTACGGCATCCCAGCCATCCGCCTCGACGGTCGCATCCTCGTCTGGTTCGCCGCGTGGAAACGGCACACGAGCCTGTATCCGATCACCGCCGCGATCAAACGCGACCTCGCCACTGAGATCGAGGGGTACGCGACGTCCAAAGGCACGATCCGATTTCCACTTGCGCAGCCGATTCCTGCCGCGCTCGTCAAACGCCTCGTCAAAGCGCGCGTGGCGGACGTGAAGAAGGGATTGCGCACCGCGTGACGACACTGGCGACGGTGCTGATCTACGCGCGTGACATGGAGCGCACGGCCACGTTCTACGCGCGGTTCTTCGGATTTCAGATCGCGCGCGATCCCGACGGGCGTCTGTTCGAGCTGACGTCGCCAGATGGTGGGGCGTGGATCGCCATCCATCAGGCGGCGAAGGGCGTGAAGCTCGGGCAGGTCGGCGTGAAGCTCGTCTTCGCCGTGCCGGATGTCGACGCATTCAAGCGCGACGCCGCCGCGAAGGGCTTGATGTTCGGCGCCACGCATCAAGCCGATGGCTACGCCTTTGCGAACGCGAAGGATCCGGACAAGAACTCGATCTCGATTTCGAGCCGCGCGTTTCGGCGCTGACGTCGCGCTAGGCCCGGACAATTCAGTCTTCGTCGAGCACGTGTCGAATGCTCGTCCGCAGCTCGCGCGCGCGGACGAATCCGATCTGCTTCCGCTTCGGATCCGTGCGAAGGATCCAGGCGATGTCTTCCATGTGCCACAGCGACGGATGTGTCCGGTGCAGATACTCGGAGCAAGACGTCACCTTGAAGGTGATGCGCGCTTCGATTTGCGCGCAGCGAATGATCTCGTCGCCGGCTGACGGGCCCTGTACGATCTTGGCCGACTGGCAGGTGAGGCAGAGTGACGGTTCGTCGTGGCGGGCGGTGCCGCCCATGATGCGGATCTTCATGTGAGCGTTCTCCGGTCGAGTGACTACGTCATCTCGCACCTCCTGCCGGCGCGGAAGCTGACGGCATCGCGATTCGTTGCATCGGTCGACGACGATGCCATCGTCGTCGCGGAGAAGTCAATGAGCCCGCAGCGGCTCTGGCCCGCACGTCCCTATGGCTTCGGCGCGACGACCGGCGCCAGCGCGTCCTTGCCCAGCACCGTCGTCCACTCGCGCACCTGCCACTTCGTGACGACGCCGTTGACGACGTAGGGATCGGCGCGCGCGAAGTCTTCGACGGCTTTGCGATCACCGACCTTGAAGACGAGGACGCCGATCGGCGTGCCCTCATCCGTGCACGCACCGGCGAGAAACAGATCGCCGTGCTCGGCCGCGGTCTGGGCGAGCGCGAAGTGCGCGGGCCGAAACGGCGTGCGGCGCTCGAGATAGTCGGGCACGTAGTCGTAGATGAGCAGGAAGTGTTTCATCGCGTCTCCAGAGTCAACGCACTCATCATCGCTCAGGAGCCTCGCCGATCGCACGCGCGCTGCCGCGTAAACGCCGGCGCCGCTGTGCGCCTGCGGTGCTACCATAGCGCGCCATGCCGGACATCCACGTGCCCGATCTCGACGAGCACGACGAAGGATCGACGACGACGGCCCTGACGCCGGCGCCGCGGCCGAGGCGGCGATCGCTGCCCAAGATCGGCCTCGAGGTGTTGCTGATCGGCCTTGGCGTGTTCCTCGGTCTGGCCGGCGAGCAGTGGCGCGAGCACGCGCATCAGCGCGAGCTGGCGGCCGCCTCGCTGCGGCGTTTCCGCGCAGAGATCGCCAGGAACCGGGACGCCGTTCTGGCGGTTCGAGACACGCACGAGGCTGGACTCAAGTCGATTCAGGAATATCTCGCCATCGACGATCGGGCGCGCCGAAATCTCGTGCTTCCCACGAGCACGAGCCCCGCCTTTCTGGAGTACGCCGCCTGGGATCTCGCCATCGCGACGCAGTCGCTCGGTGACATCGATCAGAATCTCGCGCAGGACCTCGCCGGGGTGTACGCAGTGCAGCGGCAGCTCGACAACGCCACGCGGACGATCACGGACGTGATGTACGCGAAAGGCGACGCTCCGAACCCCGCCCCGTTCCTGACGTCCCTGTCGCTCTACTTCGGCGACTGCAATTTGATCGAGCCGAGACTCGTCGCGCGCTATGACGAGGTGCTGAAGAAGCTCGATGCCGCGATCGGCGGGAAAGAGTGATCGATGGCGCTGCGTGCCGGGCTCGCGATCGCGCTCGTCGTCGCCTGTGCCCGCATGGGGCCTTCGCATATGCAAGGTCGCCTTCCCGACAATCCTTGTGACGTGCTGACGCCTGCGCAGATGTCCATCACTAGCGGGCTCGAGGTCACGTCGTCGTCGCGCGCCGAGACGATCGCGGAACTTGTTCAGGCACGCCGCGGCGGACGAGCGTCGAGCGCAGGCACGATCTGTCGGTACGACACGTCGAGCCCGTTCGGGTCGATCGCGATCGAAGTGCCGGCCGATCGGCGTGCAGAGACGTTTGCGTCGTCTCGTGCAGAGGCGTTTGCGACTGCGATGCGTCGGTATCGTGACCGGCATGAATTCCCCAGATCAACAGCGGCTATCGCAGGCGTCGGCACCGACGCGTGGCTCGTGGGCGGCGCGTCGTTGCACGTCCTCGTGCGCGACGCCGGCTATTTCACCGTGACGACGCAGAATGCCCGTCCGGAATCACGCGACCTGCTCACGCGGATCGCGCGACGCATCGTGGCGGAGCTCGCGAGCCCGGCGCCCGCGCACGATTGAGGAGCTCATAGATGTCCAGTCCAAGTGGCGGCACACCCGACGATCGCTGGGTCGCCGTCGATCAGTATTTCAGCGACCTGTTCGTCCCATCCGATCGCGCGCTCGACGACGCGCTCGCGGCGAGCGATGCCGCGGGGCTGCCGTCGATCAATGTCTCGCCCTGCCAGGGGAAGCTGCTGTGGCTGCTCGCGAAGATGCTCGGCGCGCGGCGGATTCTCGAGATCGGCACGCTCGGCGGCTACAGCACGATCTGGCTTGCGCGGGCGCTGCCGGCTGATGGATGCGTCGTCACGCTCGAGATCGATCCGCGTCACGCTGACGTCGCGCGCGGCAACTTTGCGCGTGCCGGCGTGTCGAGCCTCGTCGATCTCCGTCTCGGCAAAGGTGTCGACTCGTTGTCGCAGCTTCGTGCTGACGGCGCGGGACCGTTCGATTTGATCTTCATCGACGCCGACAAGCCCAGCTACACGGACTATCTGACGGCGTCGATCGCGCTGTCCAGGCCCGGCACGGTCATCGTCGCGGACAACGTCGTCCGCAGCGGCCGTGTTGCGGACGCGACGTCCACCGATGC
>DASZVJ010000137.1:0-11164 GCA_035547155.1 Vicinamibacterales bacterium | reverse complement strand
GACGCGGCGCTCTATGACGCGAAGCAGGGCGGCCGGAATCGCGTGGTGACCGCTCGCGAGGCCAGTGCCGTTGGCTCGCGGAACGTGGAACGTCGAAGGTAGAAACTTCGAAATCTGACGCGCAGTGCGCAGTTCAACGTTCCAAGCTCGAAGTTCCGTCCCATCCCCACTGCGTCCACAACGCACTGAGCGCGACGGTCGGCGCGATCTCTGCGCGGAGGGTGCGCGGTCCGAGGCCGATGAGCGTCGCGTGACGCTGGCGCGCCAGCGCCAGTTCCTGAGCGGACCAGCCGCCTTCGGGGCCGATACACAGCCACGCACGTCCCGTGGATGGGCGGGCGATTGAACGTCCCGCGTCGAGCGTGACGCCGCGTACGGGCTCGACGCAGCACAGGACCAGGTCGTCTCCCGCGCGATCGAGAACGTCGGGATACGTCAGCACGTCGGCCATGGCCGGCACGACGCTGCGGCCGCACTGCTTCGCGGACGCGACAGCCACGCGCTGCCAGCGCTCGATCGACCGATCGCGCCATGCACGCGCCGGCACGGCCACATGCGAGGAGACGAATGGTTGAATCACGGCAACGCCGAGCGCGGTGGCGTCGCGAACGACGGTGGCCATCTGATCGCCTTTGAGCAGCGCGACGGCAAGTGTCACTGCGATGGCCGGCTCCGCAACGGGCGTCCTCGACGCCACGATCTCGATCGTCACGTCGTGGCGATCGATCGCCGCAATCCTCGCGTCCCACTCGTGTCCTTGCCCGTCAAAGACGACGACGTCCGCGCCGGCGCCGAGCCGGAGCACACGCGTGACGTGATGCGCCTCGTCGGGAGGCAAAGGCACGCGATCGGCGGACACGACGGGAATGAAGCAACGAGTCATGGATCGGCTTACGGCTCACTTGTCTCGCCGTAGCCTTGGCGAAGGCGGACGGCTCACGAAGCGTAGCCCGACGTCCGTCGCCCGCGCCGACGGACCACAGTCTGCGGACCGCAGCCTGTATACTCTGTCGCCAATGGTCTTTCGCGGGCAGACGCTCGGCAAGTATCGCATCCTCGAACCTCTCGGCAGCGGCGGCTTCGGCACCGTGTACCTGGCCGAGGATACGTGGATCGACAAGCGCGTCGCGATCAAAGTCCCGCATCGCCAGACCCTCGACTTCGGCGAGCTGCTGCGCGAGCCGCGGCTGCTCGCCGCGCTCAACCATCCCAACATCGTCACGGTGATCACGGCCGAGAAGCAGGACGGCGTGTTCTTCATCGTGATGGAGTACGTGCCCGGCGAGACGCTCGAGACGATCATCGCCGAGCGCGGGCCGCTCGACCTGAACGTCGCGCTCGACTACACGTGCCAGATCGCCAACGCCGTCGAGCACGCGCACAAGCAGTCGGTCATCCATCGCGATCTGCGGCCCGCCAACGTCTTCGTCACCGAGCGCGGCCTGCTGAAGGTCGGCGATTTCGGAACGTCGCGTTTTCTCGAGATCGCCGCGCACGGCACGACGGTGATCGGCAGTCCGCCCTACATGGCGCCCGAGCAGTTCGAAGGCCGCGCGGTCTTCGCGTCGGACGTCTATTCGTTGGGCGTGACGATGTACCAGATGATGACGGGAGTGCTGCCGTACGAGACGCCGACGCCCGCGGAGCTGGATCAGCTGCGGCGCGGGATGCTCGTGTCGTCAGCACGATTGAAGAATCCCGCCATTCCACCGGCGATCGACGAGGTCATCCTGCGTGCGCTGCGCGCCGACGTCGCGACGCGCTATCAGCGCGCCGAGGATCTGCTGTCGGATCTGTTCGCCGCGCGCGACACGCTCGTCAAGCGCGCGCCCGCGGCCGCGTCGCCGGCCATCGCGACCATCACGCCGCCGCGCGCGCCAATCCAGCCGCCGCATCCGCCCGTGCTCAAGACGCCGCTGCCGGCGCGTCCTCGCACGCGCGACCTGGGCGCCAATCGCTTCTGCTGGCACTGCCGCAAGCCGCTGCCCGCGCGCGCCGATCGCTGCCCGTTCTGCGGCGAAACGCAGTAGCGTAGTAAAATCGCCGCATGGCTTTCAGCGGCACGGGCAAAGTGTGGATGAACGGCAAGCTCGTCGAATGGGCTGACGCAAACGTCCACGTCGCCTCGCACGCGCTCCACTACGCCTCGGCCGTCTTCGAAGGCGCGCGCTGTTACAAGACGCCCAAAGGATCGCGGTTCTTCCGGCTCGACGCGCACATGCGGCGCCTCTACGACTCGGCGCGCATCTACCGCATGGAGTACGGGATCGATCGCGACGCGATGACGCGCGGCGTGGTCGAGACGGTCCAGGCCAATGGCCTCGAGGCCTGCTACATCCGGCCGATCGTCTATCGCGGCTACTACGAGCTCGGCGTCAATCCGCTGCAGTGCCCGGTCGACGGCGCGATCCTCGTCTGGGAATGGGGTGCGTATCTCGGCCCGGAGGCGCTCGAGCGCGGTGCAGACGTCTGCGTCAGCACCTGGGCACGCGCCGCACCGAACACATTTCCGGCGATGGCCAAGTCGGCCGCCAACTACGCGAACTCGCAGCTCATCAAGATGGAAGCCGTGCTCGGCGGCTACAGCGAGGCGATCGCGCTCGACTCGTTCGGCAAGGTCAGCGAGGGCAGCGGCCAGAACCTGTTCCTGGTGCGCGACGGCATCCTGTACACGCCGCCGCTGGCCACGTGCGGTCTGGCCGGTATCACGCGCGACAGCGTCGTCACGCTCGCGCAGGACATCGGCCTGACGGTGCGCGAGCAGGACATCCCGCGTGAAGCGCTCTACGTCGCGGACGAGTTGTTCTTCACCGGCACGGCCGCCGAGCTGACGCCAATCCGCTCGGTCGACAAGATCGCGATCGGCACCGGCAAGCGCGGCGCGATCACGGCCCGCCTCCAGCAGGCGTTCTTCGACTACGTCAACGGCGTCGTGCCCGACCGCCACGGCTGGCTGATGCCCGTCGACGTGACGGCCTCCACGCGCGAGACGGCAGGCCGCGCGCATTAAGCACGCGCCGGGCCGCCGGCGTGCAGGTCGCGGCAATTCCGGCGACGGACGCGCGTCGTAGCCTGCAGCCTGTGGCCCGTAGCCGTCGTAGGGGCCGCCCTCGTGGCGGCCCGCGTGCGCGTCCGCCCTGGCTTCTGGCGTCGAACTTCTAACCTTCTCGCGGCTTCCCTCCCGTTCCGCGCTCCCGCATTCGAGATTGTCAGCCTCGCCGTTTCCGGCCGATTACCTGGACGTGCACGCGCCTGTTCGAGGCGGGCACGCGTCCGGCAGGTGATTTGCACTAGCGGGGCGTCTGGTCGCAGCGGGCGACCGGGATGGGTTCGGCGACCACGGGCCCAAATTTCGACACGTGACATTTGACGCCAGTGAACACGCATGACATTCGATCAGCTCATCAGCGCCGCGGCTGCCAGCAAGGCTTCTGACATCCACCTGCGGGCAGGTCATCCGCCGCTCGTCCGCGTCAACGGCGAGCTGCAGAAGTGGACGACCGTCGCCTCGCTGACGCCCGCGCATCTCGAGGCCATCGCCTCGCGCATGCTGCCGCCGGGAATCTATCTCGGCCAGGGGCGCGGCGCGCAGGCGGCCGTGTCGAACGGCGATGCTGCGCAGAACGAAGGCCGCCTCGAAGTCGACGTTGCGTGGCAGGCGTCCGACTCCGTCCGTATTCGCGCGAGCGTGTTCCGCCAGCGCGGCACGGTCGGCGTGTCGATGCGTCTGATCCCCGACAAGATTCCGCCGATCGACGACCTCGGCCTGCCGCCGGCCGTCATCAAGCTCACCGAAGAGCGCCGCGGCCTCGTCGTCGTCACGGGCGTGACCGGCAGCGGCAAGAGCACGACGCTCGCCGCGCTGATCGACGTCATCAACCGCACGCGCCCCGATCACGTGCTCACGATCGAGGACCCGATCGAGTTCGTGCACCGCAACAAGAAGGCGGTCATCACGCAGCGCGAGATCCGCACGGACACCGAGTCCTACGCGACCGGCCTTCGCGCGGCGCTCCGTCAGGACCCGGACGTCATCCTCATCGGCGAAATGCGCGACCCCGAGACGATCGAGACGGCGCTCATCGCCGCCGAGACCGGCCACCTCGTGTTCTCGACGCTGCACACGTTGAACGCGCCGGAGACCATCAACCGTATCGTGTCGGTGTTCCCACCGCACCAGCAGGATCAGATCCGCCATCAGCTCGCGGGCGTGCTCAAGGCCTCGGTCTCGCAGCGCCTGCTGCCGGCCGCCGACGGCAAGCACCGTGTGCTGGCCGCCGAAGTGCTCGTCTCGACGCCGTACATCAAGGACTGCATCCAGGATCGTGACAAAACGTCGCTGATCGCGGATGCTATCGTCGCCGGCGGTTCCGAGTACGGCATGCAGAGCTTCGATCAGGCCATCCTGAAACTGTGCCAGGACGGTGTCGTCACGATCGAAGAGGCCGAGCGCTCGGTCACCAACGTCGAAGAGTTCCGCATGCGGCTGCGCGGCATCACGTCGGGCAGCTCCTCGACGATGGTGATGGGCGGGATGGGATCGGACGTCCACCGGTTCGTCAAATGAGATGACGCAGGACTCGGCGCGTGTCGTGGCGCTCCGCCTGCTCGGACGCCGCGACTACACCGCCGCCGAGCTCCGTCGACGTCTGATCGATCGCGGCTTCGCGCCCGACCTCGTCGACGCGACGATCGCCGACCTCCGCGAACAAGGCCTGCAGAACGACACACGTGCCGCGCTCGCGCACGTGCGCACGGCCAGCCGCGTGAAGGGCCGCGGGCCGCACCGCATCAAGTACGAGTTGCAGGCGCGCGGCGTGCCGGCCGACGCGATCGAAGAATCGACGGCCAGTCTCACGCCGGAAGACGTCCGCGAGACGCTCGAGCGCCTGCTCGCGCGCAAGCGCATCACGCTGCCCCTGCCGCCGGACGAACGGCATCGCCTGTTCCAGCGCCTGCTCCGCCGCGGCTTCCCCGCCGACGCCATTCTGGCGGTGCTGAAGGAGAAATAGGTACAATTCCCAGCTTCATGACTGCGAACGAGATTCGCCAGAGCTTCCTCGACTACTTCGCCGGCCGCGGCCACCGCATCGTGTCTTCCTCGTCGCTCGTACCGGGCGACGACCCGACGCTGCTCTTCACCAACGCCGGGATGAACCAGTTCAAGGACCTGTTCCTCGGCAAGGAGCATCGCGACTACAAGCGCGCCACGACGTCGCAGAAGTGCATGCGCGTGAGCGGCAAGCACAACGACCTCGACAACGTCGGGCCGTCGCTGCGGCACCACACGTTCTTCGAGATGCTCGGCAACTTCTCGTTCGGCGACTACTTCAAGCAGGACGCGATCCCGTTTGCCTGGGAGTTATTGACGAGCGTCTGGAAGCTCGATCCCGAGCGTCTGTATCCGACGATCTTCAAGGGCGAGTCCGGCATCCCGCGCGACGACGAGGCGTTCGCGATCTGGACGAAGCTCGTGCCGGCCGCACGCATCACCGAACTCGGCCTCGCCGAGAACTTCTGGCAGATGGGCGACACCGGCCCGTGCGGCCGCTGCTCGGAGATTCACTACTTCCGCGGCAACGACGTGCTCTGCGATCAGCCCGTCTGCCGCGGCGTCGAGTGCTCATGCCAGCGCTACGTCGAAATCTGGAACAACGTGTTCATGGAGTTCGAGCGCGACGAGCACGGCACGTTGTCGCCGCTGCCCGCGCCGTCGATCGACACCGGCATGGGTCTGGAGCGCATCACGGCAGTGCTGCAAGGCACGTTGTCCAACTACGACACGGACCTGTTCACGCCGATCCTGAACGCGATCGCGTCGCGCATTGGCCGGCCGTACACCGCCGTCGCAGATCAGCCCGATCATCCTGACGTCTCGATGCGCGTCGTTGCCGATCACCTCCGCGCGATGACGTTCCTCATCGCCGACGGCGTGCTGCCGTCGAACGAGTGGCGCGGCTACGTGCTGCGCAAGATCATGCGGCGCGCGATGCGTCACGGAAAGAAGCTCGGCTTCACGCAACCCTTCCTCTGCGACCTCGTCGACGTCGTCGTCGCCGAGATGGGCGGCGCGTATCCCGAGCTCAAGACGAATCGCGACGCCGTCGTCCGCACCGTGCGCGCCGAGGAAGAGCGCTTCGAAGCCGTGCTGACGTCCGGCCTGCCGAAGCTCGAGGACCTGCTGGATCGGACGGTCGCGTCCGGCGCGCGTGTCGTGTCTGGCGAGGAGATCTTCCGTCTCTACGACTCGCTCGGCGTGCCGCTCGACTTCGCCGAAGACCTCGCCGAACAGCGCGGCCTGTCGATCGATCGCGAGGCCTACGAGCACGCGATGGAGGCGCAGCGCGAGCGTGCACGCGCCAAGAGCGCGTTCGAGACGAAGAAGGGCGCGGCGTTCACGTTCCGAGACGATGCGGAACGCCGGCGTGTGGAAAGCACGCCGGACGATTTCGAGGGCTACACGGCGACGCGCGTGGGCGATGCGAAGATCGTGGCGCTGTTCGACGCCGAACGGCATCAGGTCGAGCGCCTCACGGCTGGTCAGGCCGGCTTCGCCGTGCTGGACAAGACGCCGTTCTACGTCGAGTCCGGCGGCCAGGTATCGGACACGGGCCGCTTCCTGCTCGACGGCAGCCTCGCAGCCGACGTCATGGGCATGTCGCGCCTGACGCCGGGCGGCCCGCGCGTGCACAAGATCACGGCGCTGCTGGATCTGCGCGCGGGCAACGCGATCACGGCGGAAGTCGATGAGCCGAAGCGCGATGCGACCCGACGTCACCACACGGCCACGCATCTGCTGCACGCGGCGCTTCGCTCGAAGCTCGGCACGCATGTGCGGCAGGCCGGATCGCTCGTCGCTCCGGATCGGCTGCGATTCGACTTCACGCACTTCGAAGCGATCGGCGACGCCGACCGGCGTGAGATCGAACAGGCCGTCAACGCGCAGATCGTGCGCAACACGCCGGTCGTGACGGACATCAAGAGCCAGGACGAGGCGATTGCTGCGGGCGCGATGGCGCTCTTCGGCGAGAAGTACGGCGACAAGGTCCGCGTCGTCTCGATCGCGGGCTACAGCATGGAGCTTTGCGGCGGCACGCACGTGCGCGCGACCGGCGACATCGGGTCGTTCGTCATCACGGAGGAGTCCGGCGTCGCCGCGGGCGTCCGCCGCATCGAGGCGCTGACGGGCGCGGCCGCGCTTGCGGCCATCCAGGCGCGGCAATCGACGCTACAGCGCACGGCCGACGAGCTCGGTGTCCGGCCCGACGAGACGCCGGAGGCCGTTGCGAAGCTGCAGGCCGAGGTGAAGCGTCTCACGCGCGAGAACGCGCAGCTCAAGACGAAGCTCGCGCTCGGCGGGCCGAAAGGCGAAGACGACGACATCGTGTCGATCGGCGACGCGAAGCTCGTCGCCCGCCGCGTGAGCGGCCTCGACAAGGACACGCTCCGCAGCCTCGCCGATTCGCTCCGCGATCGGCTCAAGCACGGCGTTGTCGTGCTTGCGGCCGAACAGGACGGCAAGGTCCAGTTGCTCGTGTCGGTGACGAAGGACCTGACGTCGACGATCAAGGCTGGCGCGCTCGTGAAAGAGCTCGCGCCGATCGTCGGCGGCGGTGGCGGCGGTCGTCCCGACTTCGCCGAAGCCGGTGGCCGTGACGCGTCGAAGATCGACGAGTTGCTCGCGCGCGCCCGCGAGATCGTGACACGCGCGCTCCAATAGGGACCAGGGGACGAAGGGGCCAAGGGACGAGGGGAGATCTTCTTCTTCACTTTCGTCCCCTGATCCGTTCTTCCCTTGGTCCCCTGGTCCCTTGGTCCCCTGGTCCCTTGGCCTTGTCCCTCAGGTGTCTGAAATGTCCGTCCGCCTGGATGTCTGGCTCGACGTCGCCTGCCTGTTCAAGACGCGCTCGGAAGCGCAGAAGGCGTGCAAGGGCGGCAAGGTGGACGTGAACGGCCACGCCGCGAAGCCGCATCGCGAGATCGGCCCTGGCGATGTGCTCGAGATCACGCGGCCGCTCGGCAGGCGCCAGCGGGTGGTCGTCGTGGCCATAGCCGATCGGCACATCTCGAAGGTCGAAGCGCGGGCGCTCTACGAGGACACCACGCCTCCCCCGTCCCCCGAAGAGCAGGCGATGCTCGATCTGCTGCGCATCGCGCGGCCAAAACGGCCGTCGAGCCCGGTGACGCCCGATCGCAACGAGCGGCGCCGCCTGCGCCGGGCCAAGGAAGGCGACTTCTGATCGCGCCGGCCCGTCCGCGCAGGCGTGTTATACTTTCGTGTTTACCGCCCGAAAACGGGCCGTTTCGAGCGGGCGTCGCCCGCAGGTGAGGATAGAGCGTTGGCCACTCGACATGCATCCGCGGTGAAGGCTCACCGCCAGACGATCAAGCGCACCGAGCACAACCGGGCCCTCCGGTCGCGGCTCCGTACCGCGCTCAAGTCCATTCGCGCCGCCATCGACGCGGGCGATACCAGCGCCGCCAAGGCCGCGCTCAATCAGACGTTCTCGCTGATCGACAAGATGTCCGGCAAGGGCATCATTCACGACAACGCCGCCGGCCGCTACAAGTCCCGCATCGCGAAGCGCCTCGCCGCGAAGGCGTAGGGCCTCCGGACGTTCGACGTTCAAAGCTTTCAAGCGTCGTAGCCGGCGGGCTTCAGCCCGCCGGGATCCGCAGCAGACCGGCAGCAACGAAGACCAGAAGCGCGTGAGAGTCGGGCACGTCGGACTCCCCTAATATCGTCGCTGCGGCGGCAGCGGACGGCCAGTCAGTTCCACGACCAGTCGTTCGACGAGCGTGCGCTCGTCGCCGGCTGAGCTCTTGAGCGCGAGATCCGTTCGCAGCAGCGCCTCCAGCGCCTGACGGACGCGTGCCGGATCGGCAGGCGCCAGTCGCGTCGAGACCCACCAGCGCAACTGCCCCACCAACGCATGCGGCGAGTCGCCCCGCTCGAAGCGGTGCGCCGTCTCGATGAGCGCGCGCGCGGCGTTGCCGTCGCCGATCGCATTGACGACGGCCCAGTCGTCTACCGCGTTCTGCGTCGACACGACTTCCATCACATCGTCGATCGTCAGCTTCTTGCGATCGCCCACGAACAGCAGCAGTCGCTCGAGGTCACCGCGAATCTTCGTGATGTCGTTGCCGGATCGCTCGGCGAGCATCCGTGCGGCGTCTGTCTCGATCGTTCGTCCGAGGCGCGTCAGCTCCTCGCGCAGCCACTCCGCCGCACTGGGTCTCACGTCGCGCCGAGGACCGTCGCCAGCCAGCCCTGCGAACTCGACGACACTGGCTGCCTCGAGCACACGCTTGGTCAGGCGTCTGGTGCGATCGACCTCCGTTGCGACGAACACCAAGATGGTCGATGCCGCCGGCGACGCGAGATAGTCCTCGAGCGCTTCGGCGTCCATGGCCTGTTCGGCATCGCCGTCTTCGCTCGCTTCATCGCTCTGCGCCGCTTTGGACGCGCGCTTCGGCTTCAGCAGCCGTTCCGCGCGCAGCACGATGACGATCCGCCGATCGCCGAGCATCGGCAGAATCCGCGACGCGTCGGCGATCGCCTGCGGCGTCCCGCCTGGCTCGCCGGCATAGAGCCGCTCGACCGCGAACGGCCGATCCGCCGGATCGACGACGCTTTCGATGCCATCGACCATGCGATCCATCTGCTTCACGTCCTCGCCGACGAACAGGTAGACGCGCGCCAGCGTGCGATCGTCAATCTGCTGCTTGAGCGCCGGGAGATTCAGCGAGGGCACGGCCGATCAGAACGCTTCGAAGATCGAGCTGACGACGCTGCGGGAGAACGTACGGCTGAGCAAGCCGAGCGCGTTCTGGTTCTGCGTGAAGAGCGCGTTCGCGTCGTTGGGCGTGATGCCGGTCGTGACGGCGTATTCCTCACGCGCCTGGAACGCCGGGTTCGACCAGATCACGTGGTCGTTGGCGACCTCGCGGAAATCGATCGACGCGGTGACGATGATCACGTTGCGCGAGACCTGGTGGGCGTCGTTGAATGCGACGGGCTGCAGGCCGACACTGACGACGGTCCCACGCAAGACGGCGTCGACGCCGGTGTCTGTCGGCTCGACGCGATATTTCCCTCTGCCCTGCCACTCGGTACGCACCGCCGCGGTCAGTACGCGGTCGATGTCCGGCGTCGTCGAGCGATTGACGAAGTCCGGAATGCCGACGCTCGTGATCGACGCCGGCAGCGAGTTGCCACGGCCGGCGAGCGCGTAGCCACACGCGCTCACAGCGCACGCGACGAGACAGACGATCGGCATCAGGATGCGCGGCATGTCAGCTCTTCTTGGGACGCACGACGAGGCTCACCAGCCGGCCGTTTGGCACGACGACCTTGACGATCTCCATCCCCGCCAGATACGACGCGACGGCGGCGAACGCCGCCGCGCGAATCTCTTCTTCGCTCGAGTCGCGCGGCACGCTGACGCGGCCGCGAACCTTGCCGTTGACTTGCACGGGAATCTCAATGGCGTCCTCGAGCGCCGCGTGGGCGTCGAACGCCGGCCAGCCGGCCGCGTCGACGCCGCCCTCGTGGCCGAGCCGCTCCCACAACTCTTCCGACAGATGCGGCGTGAACGGCGACAGCAGCAGGACGAGCGACTCGATCGCCTCGCGCAGCACCGCGGCCGTCTCCGCGCGATCCTCGACCCAGCCCGGTGTCGCGCCCTCGTCGTCGACGCGCAGACCCGGCCGCACTTTCTGACAGAACGCATAGATGGCGTTGACGTGCTCCATCAGCGCGGACACGGCCGTGTTGAGGTGCATGCGCGGATCGATGTCGCCGGTCACGCGCTGGATGGTGCTGTGCGTGCTGCGTCGCAGCGCGCGCTCGTCATCGTCCAGCAGCATGCCCTTGGGCGATGCCGCTCCAGTCAGCGCGGGCATCAGATAGTCCGCGATGCGCCACACGCGGCAAAGGAAGCGGAACGCGCCCTCGAGGCCGGAGTCGGTCCACTCGACTTCCTTTTCCGGCGGCGCGACGAACATCACGTAGAGCCGCAGCGCGTCGGCGCCGAACTTCGCGATCATGTCGTCGGGATCGACGACGTTGCCCTTCGACTTGGACATGACCGCGCCGTGGCGCAGCACCATGCCCTGCGTCAGCAGGCGCGTGAACGGCTCGTCGATCGAGACGAGGCCGACG
>DASZVJ010000136.1:0-3476 GCA_035547155.1 Vicinamibacterales bacterium | reverse complement strand
CGCCTGCCGAGCGATCCGCCGTTCGACCACACGTCGATGCGCTATCAGCTGCGATACACGCTGTCGCGCATCTTGAAGCGCGACGGCGGGATCGACACGCTCGATCACGACTTCGCGTTTACGGACCGCAATGGCGTCATCGAGCACTACGAGCTTAGATTGACGTTCGATCCGGCATGGCAGCCGCAGTCTACGGTGCGCGACGTGTACACCGCCGACGGGCTCGTGCCGGGACGCGGCTTCGTGCTGACGATCCCGCTTCACTACATGGGCGCTGGCGCGCCGGTCGTGCAGGACGGCTCGCGGCCGTCGGAGGTCAAGATGGGCCTGGCTGAGATCGCCGCGCTCATGTTGATCTCCATCGTCTGGTTCTTCGCGTCGGAATACAGGAAAGGCCGGTTCGCACGCGTCGATATCACCGGAATCGACGAAGCCTGGCTGCGCGAGCACGTCCTCAAATATCCGGCCGAGCTCGTGTCCGCTGCGTGGGACGACAACATCGGGCAGACCGAAGTGGTGGCGCTGCTCGCGCGATTGACGAGCGAAGGAACGCTCGAGAGCCGCGCGTCGGGCACGAGCATGACGCTGCGGCTGTTGATCCCGCGCGGGAAGCTGGACGGGTACGAGCGCGCGCTCATCGACAAGCTCTTCTACGGCGATCGCACGACGACGAGCACCGATGAGGTGAAGTCGCACTACAAATCGTCGGGCTTCAATCCGGTCGACGTGATCAAGGCCGGCCTTGCCAAGCGTCTCAAGGAGGCGCTGCCATTTGCCGCGGCGCCGCGGAGTTATGGCTACGAGACGCTCGCGGTGATCCTCCTCGCGCTCGGCATGCTCACGCCCGGATGCCTGAACGGCACGCTGCCGGTGCCGGTCTTTTTCGTCCTGCCGATCGGTGCACTGCTCGTGGCGGGCCTGGCGTCGATTCCCGGCCTCATCTTTCGCCGGCACATGGAGTGGGGGCCTCGCGCCGCGCTGGTGTGTCTGATCGTGCCGTGCGCGATCGCGGCAGCCGTTGCGGCATTCCTCTGGTTTCCTGTCGGCACGGGCGAGGTGGCGCTGTCGGGGATGACGATCCTGGGTGTGGCGGCATTGGGCTTGGTGCCGAGTCTGACCGGCATCAACGCGCTGCGATCGCGGCAGCGGCGAGAGGGCATCGCGCTGCGAAAACAGCTCACCGCCGGGCGATTGTTCTTCAAGTCCGAGCTCGCCAAGCCCACGCCGGCGCTGCGCGACGAGTGGTTCCCGTGGGTGCTCGCATTCAATCTCGGCAAGCGGATGGACGACTGGTCCGCGAAGCACGCCAGCGGCGGCGCGTCCACGATCGTCACCTCGTCTTCGTCGTCATCTTCCCACTCCGGCTCATCGTCGTGGACGGGATTCGGCGGCGGACACTCGGGCGGCGCCGGCGCATCGGCCACGTGGGCCGCCGCTGCCGGCGGGCTCGCCGCGGGCGTCGCGTCGCCGAGCTCGAGCAGCTCGGGTGGCGGGGGAGGCGGCGGTGGTGGCGGCGGATCGTCAGGCGGTGGCGGCGGAGGCGGGTGGTAGACGGCCGCCTACGACACGAACCAAACGTAGACCGCGATGGAAACCGCCGTGCCGCCGGCCAGCATCCAGAGGCCGAGCGCGAGCCGTTTGTAGAGGAAGAAGATCAGCGCGAGGCCGGTCACGGACACGAGCATCATCAGCACGGCCGACAGATCGATCAGCTGTGCCCAGACGGTGCCCGTGTCGCGGCCCTTGTGCAGGTCGTTGACGATCGCGATGAATCCCATGCGCGTTTCGGTCAGCTCGTACGTCGCCGCTTTGCGATCGACGAACGCGTCGGCCGCGTAGCCCGGGCCCTTGAACGACACGGTCACCATGTCCTCGTCGACGCGGAAGTCGCTGAGATGTGCTTTGATCCCGTGCGCGTGGCGCAGTTGCTCGACGATCGGCGCCTGATCGAGCGACGCGGCGCCGGGCGCGACGAGCGCGGCGTCGAGGTGTCCCGTGAACCGGGACACCTTCGGATCGCCGTTGAGCTTGTCCTGATGGTTGAGCGTGATCCCGGTCGCGGCGAAGAAGAACAGGATCGAGAAGCTCGCCATCGAGAGGTACGTGTGCAGCACTCGCGACCAGTGCGCGATTGCCCGCCGGATGTGATGTGCCCGCGTGCCGGCCGGCGCGGATGTGCCCGTCCGCGCCACGCTACTTGGCGACTTTGCGGTAGTCGAACGAGACCGGACCGAGCTCGCTCCCGGGCTTGAAGTCGACGTGCTGCGGCGCGCCGGAGAAGGTCATCTCCTGCCGGATGAGCTGATACGTGCCGTGCTCGCGCACGCTCTCCAGCAGCACCGTGTACGTGCCGGCTTTGACGACATTGCCGGCGTTGTCCTTGCCGTCCCACTTGATCGTGTACTTGCCCGGCGGCCGCGTGGCCGCGCCAATCGTGCGCACGATCGACGTGCTCTCGGACATGCTGCGCAGCCGGTCAGCGCGGTACCATGCCTTGGATTCCGTCAGCCAGCGATCCTCGTGATACCAGAGCGCGAGCGTGCGGATGGGGAACTTGTCGGCGTCTTCGATCCACAGCGCGATGAACGGCCGCTTGGCCGCGCCGCCGAGGACGGGAATCTCGAAGTCGACGGCGAGCTCCATGCTCGCGTCCCACGCGCCGCGCGCAGGCGTCTGCGCGATCGCGGGCGTTGCGGCTGCGGCCTTGGCGACTGGCGCCGGCGCATTCACGACGGGCCGCGCCGCGGCTTCGAGCGCGGACCAGCCTCGGCTCGCGACGCGGCTGCCATCCGGCTGGATCAACAAGTACTCGGCGCCGGGAACCGTCGCGGCCAGCGCGGCGCTCTCGGACGTCGTCATTGCCGTGAACGCCGTCGCGAGCGCGCCCGCGTCCGTCGGCCGATCGGCCACGACCGTCGCGCTGATCACGTTCGACGCCGGCAGGCCCGTGCGCGGATCGACGATGTGCGAGTAGTGGACGCCGCCGATGGTGACGCCGCGGCGGTAGTCGCCGCTCGTCGCGACCGCGCGGTTGCGCACGAGGATCGTCGAGATCGGCGCGCTGTTCTCCGCGTCGTCTCGCGGATTGGCGATGTCGATCGGCTCGGCCACCGTGCCGCGCGCGATGATGTCGCCGCCGACGTTGAGCACGAGTCCGTGCACGCCGTCGATGCCGCGCGCGACGTCGATCGCCTTGTCCATGATGTAGCTCTTCGTGAACGACGCGAACACCAGCGGCGTCGACGAGAGGTGCGTCGCGGTGAGCGACGCGCGGTCGAGCGACCAGTGCGGCTGGCGGATCGCGGCGACGGCCGACTGGCGCTCCGCGGCGGTGGGCACGCGCTGCGCCGCGGCGGCCTTCGTCCACAGCGCGATGACCGATTGCGCCGCGGGATCGATCACGCCGTGCGTGCGCGAGCGCCATTGATCGAAGAGATCGAGGACGTCGAACAGATCGCGCGACACGCGCACGGGCT
>DASZVJ010000135.1:0-2107 GCA_035547155.1 Vicinamibacterales bacterium | reverse complement strand
GGCTGAGGCGTGCTCGATCCGCCGCCGCTATCGATGGCGCCCGAACGAGCCATCGTGGTGATCGCGCCTCGCAACCGGCGCACGTTGGCATCACCTTCGTCGTGAACCTGCTGCACGCAGGCTCTGAGTCCCGGCACCATGTCCAGCGCCGCCTTCGCGTGCGTGTTGCCCGCGAGGAAGTGTGGTGTCGACTCGGGCCGCGTGCGCAGCGCGTCGGCGCGCCGGTACTCAGCGAGCGCCACGTTCAGCTCGACGATGATCTTGCCGATCGTCACCCAGCACGACGCGGCCTTGACGTTGATCGCGTCGATGGGCGACTTCGCGTTGCGGCCGGCTTCGCAATCGGGCACGTTCTGCGGCGTCAACTGCCACGCCTCGCCCGCGTTGCCGAGCAGTTGCGCGCACCGATCGATCGCGCGATACACCGGCTCCTGCTGCGCGCTCATGTCGCGCAGCCACTGCAGCTCGGCCAGCGTTGGCGGCTGAGAAGGCGCCGTGGACGGCGACTGCATCGACGCCGGCACGGCCATACCCGCGATCATCGCGACGGCGACGATGAGTCGTGGGCTCATCTTTCTCTTGAAAGTCTTCACGCCTACTCGACGGTGAACGCGCGCGCGATGAACGGGCCATCCGGTGCCGAGCACGTGAAGGTGTAGTTGCCCGGCGTCCACTCGCCTGACGCCGGCTGTCGGACCCAGCCGATCAGGGACAGCGTCGCGCTCGGGCCCTCTTCCATCCAGCGAAGCTCCAGCACGTTTGGCGGCGCTCCCGCTGACGCGATGACGCATTGGAGATCGCCAAGCTTCGGAGCCTGTGCCATCAAAAAGTCAGCTTTGGCCTCGAACGAGATCGTGCGGCTGTCGCGTTGAAAGACCGTCCCGTCGATGTCCGATCGATGCGTGTGGTCGTCGGCCTCGCCGTGCTCCCAGAACGTCGTCACCGTGAGATGTCCGGCGAGATGGCTCGTCACATTCGCCGCCGCGGGCGGCGCGGGGTCGGCCTCGACGCGATGCCACGATCCCGTGCCCAGCCGGCCGGTGGCGACCATCGTGTCGTTGCCGTCGACGAGTTGATAGGTGCCCGTGTCGTTCCAGGCGATCGTCGTCGAAATGAGCGAGTAGCGACCGCGCGACGCGGTGAACGTCCCGCTATGCGATGGCGGACTGCCGGGGCCTTCGGCGTGGAAATCGTACGTGCCGTCCGCACGAATCTCCCAGACCCACCGCGCCGTGCCCGACGCGCTGGGGACCTGGATGTCCCAGGTGCCCACCAGCGCGCGATCGACGCGCTGGCTGCGACAGGCCGAGCCCAGCACGACAAGGCACAGGATGAGTGCCCGTGTCGAACATCTGGACGCGATCGTCGCGAAAGTCGACCCGGACCTGACCATGGCTCACTGCCTTTCGTGCGTGTCAGCCGCGAGCATCCTACACCGGACGCGTCAACGGGCGTTCAGGATGCGTTCAGCCCCACCTTTGTAGGCTCTCGTGCTCGGAGGACACCTCGTGTCGCGAACCGCGAAGACCATTCTCATCGTCGTCGGCCTCGTGCTGGTCGTGCTCGTCGCGCTGCACATCTTCGCAGCGCCGATGATGGACTCGCTGCGAGAGACGATTCACGGCATCCACTGACGCTGATGCGCGATCTTCGTCACGCGTGGCGCTCCGTCCGATCGACGCCGCTGCTCTCGGCGATCGTCGTCGCATCGCTGGCCATCGGCATCGGCGCGAACACCGTCGTCTTCTCGTGGCTGCAGATCGTGCGATGGAGGCCGTTGCCTGCGGTCACTGGCGTCTCGGCGTTCTACACGCTCGAGCCTCGCACCGATGCCGGCGTGTACGTGGGCTCGTCGTGGCAGGACTTTCGCGATCTCCAGCGACGATTGACGACCGTCGACTGGATCGAAGCCTTTCGCATGACGCCGCTCACCGTCGGCGTCGCGCCGCAGATCGGCCGCGCGGCTGGACTGTTCGTCTCCGGCACCTACTTCCGCTCGCTCGGCCTGAAAGCCGCCGCGGGCCGGCTGCTCGACGCGGATGACGTCACCGTGCCCGGCGATCGGCCGGTCGTTGTTCTTTCCTATGACTACTGGCAGTCGCACTTC
>DASZVJ010000134.1:0-10773 GCA_035547155.1 Vicinamibacterales bacterium | reverse complement strand
GAGCGAATACTCGATGTCGTCAAGCCTCGATTGGTCCTTGTTTACGGGAACTCCCATCCGTCACCTTTCGAGTTTCTCCTCAACGTGTTTGGTGCCGACGTAGAGCAGCCGGAGTGCCCGTCTGGGCATGGGACGTGGATGTGCAGAAGCTTTCAGGTCCCTGGCCGCTTTCGCGTCGTGGGCTTACCTCATTTGAGCCGCTATGACGTAACCGGTCATCCCGAAGTCGTCAGATGGATCAACAGCATTCGTGATTCGATTCGTGTCGCATGAGCTCCCAAAGGAGCCACAACGTCGCCGACGGACGACGATGGTAAAATTGCGTCATGGCGGCCACCGCGAAGGAACGCGCAATCGACGCTGTGAAATCGTTGCCTGACCAGGCCACGATCGCGGACGTCATCGAACGCCTGTGCTTCATCGCCAAAATCGAAGAAGGTCTGCGGCAATCAGAAGCTGGCCGTGTCGCTCCGCACGATGAAGTCAAGATGCGGTTCCGTGCGTGAGATCTATTCTGTGGACTGAGCAGGCCCAAGCCGATCTGGCCGCCATTCACACGTTCATCAGCCACGACTCTGTCCGTTACGCCGATGTCGTTGTCGCGGAGCTCATCGCCGCGACGGATCGCTTGGCGTTGTTCCCGGAATCCGGCCGTGCTGTGCCTGAATTCAAAAATTCTGAAGTGCGCGAGACTATTCGTTCGCCGTATCGAATCGTCTACCGGCTTGTCGGCAACGATTACGTCCACATCCTTACGGTCCATCACGCGGCGCGAGAATTTCCGGCGACGTTATAAATCTTCAACGCCACGAGTTCGGCGACGCGATTGGGATTGAAATCACCGCGCCCGCGACGATCTCATTGACGGCTCTCAACGCGGTGCTTCGCGAACTCGGCCACGCACCAGCCAGCGAGGCCGATCTCGCCCCGGTTCTCGCGGCCTGACACGTCGAGCCCGCGAGCCGCTAACGCCACGGCCAGTTCCGCCCCAAGCCCAAGCCCGAGAACCCAGAACGGAGAACCGAGAACCTGCTCTCGTTCCGCCGACGCGCTTGACGTCAAGAGGTTTTGTACAGCAATATTTCGCTGTGAAAAATATACATGCGCGGATCCTCGATCGCGAGCTCAAGAAGGGCAGCGCCGAGCTGGTCATCCTGGCCCTGCTCGACGCGCGGCCGCGGCACGGCTACGAGCTGAGCGATCTGATCGAGACGCAGTCCGGCGGCGACGTCCGGTTCACGCTGACGTCGCTTTATCCGTTGCTGTACCGGCTTGAAAAGCGCGGCTGGATCCACGGGCGCTGGGTGGAGAAGGCGGGACAGCGCCGCCGCCGCTACTACCGGATCACCGCCGCCGGCCGCCAGGTGCTGGCCGAACAACGCCGGGGCTGGGAGCGCTTCGTGGCCGCCATCAACCGCATCGTCGAGGTGCGCAATGCCTGACTGGAAAGCGGAAATCATCAACCGGCTTCGCGATCGATCGGCCGCGAGCGAAGATGCGCTCGAGGAGATGGTGCAGCACCTCGACCAACGCTATCGCGCGCTGCTGGCGCGTGGGCGCACGGAAGCCCAGGCATACGCGGAGACGATCGAGGAGCTGAACGATCCGGCCGCGCTGGCAGCGACGTTGCGCGCCGCCTCGCGCGCGCCGCTCGACGCGTCTGCCTGGGATCGCGGAAACACCGGGCCAGCGCGGCGCCGTGCCGCCTTGTTTGCGCCCGCCGTGTTGCTGCGCGATGCGCGCTTCGGGCTTCGTTTGCTTCGCCGGAATGCCGCGTTCACCGCCGTGGCTGTCGCGACGCTGGCGCTCGGCATCGCCGCGACCACCGCGATCTTCAGCGTCGTCTATGGCCTGTTCTTCGCGCCGCTGCCGTACGCGCAGCCCGATCGATTGGTTATGGTCTGGCCGTACGTGAACGGCGATCGTGCGGGCGTGTCACCGAAGAGCTATACGGCATGGAAGCGTCAGGCGACGTCGTTCGCCGACATCAACGCGTGGAGCGGACGGACGGTCAACGTCGCGACCGCGGACCGTCCGGAGAATGTCTCCGCCGGTGCCGCGACGCCGGGATTCCTCGCAATGCTCGGCTACGGGTATCCGCTCACGATCGGCCGATCGTTTCAGGAGGACGAAGGTGTCCCCGGCCGCGATCACGTCGTCGTCCTGACATATCAGTTCTGGCAGGAGCGCTTCGGCGGCGATCCCGGAATTCTCGGCCGCCAGGTGCGCGTGAATGACGAGCCGTACACGGTCGTCGGCGTGCTCGGCAAAGGACCGGCCGATCGCCAGCAGAACAAGATCTGGCTGCCGCTGGCGTTTACCGACGCGGACCTCCAGCCTGACACCGGGGGACTCTACGTCATGGCGCGCCTCAAAGATGGGGTCACCATCGCGCAGGCGAACGCGAGCATGACGGCGCTCAGCGCACGGCTCGAACAGGAACGTGCCAGACCGCGCAGCGGGTGGACGATTCAGCTCGAAGCGTTTCGAAACGACTTCGTGGCCCCGAGCACGGTCCGCGGGCTCTGGCTGCTGTTCGGCGCCGTGCTGTTCGTGTTGCTCATCGCGTGTGCGAACGTCGCCAATCTGCTGCTTGCGCGAGGGACGACGCGGCATCGCGAGTTGGCGATTCGCGCCGCCATGGGCGCAACGCGCGGCGCTGTCGTCAGACAGCTGCTCGTCGAGACGCTGGTCCTCGCGCTAGCCGGCGGTCTTCTCGGCGCGTGGCTCGCGTCAGCCATCGTGCATGCGGTCGTTGCGCTGATGCCGCCCTTCACGCTGCCGTCGGAGACGGAGATCACATTGAGTGTGCCCGTGCTGCTGTTTGCGCTCGCCGCATGCACGGTGTCGGGTGTCGTCGCGGGCCTGGCGCCCGCGTGGCAGGCGTCACGAACGAGCGCCGCGGACACGATGCGAGAGGGCGGGCGCACGATCGGCGATCGGCGTTTCGCGTTGCGGCGCGGGCTCGTCATCCTCGAGGTCGCGCTGGCGTTGACGCTGCTCGCCGGCGGCGGATTGGCCGTGCACGCGTGGATGCGGCAGATGACAGCCGATCTCGGATTTCGCGCCGATCACCTGACGACGTTCTCGTTGCCGGTGCCGCGCGGACGATTGACGACGACCGATCAGATGCGGGCGTTCTATGGATCGCTCGCTGAACGACTCGCCACGCTGCCCGGCGTCGGTGCCGCGTCGGTCTCGACCGGCATGCCGGTGTCTGGTGCGGGATATCGCGGCCAGTTCGAGATCGCCGGCGATCGCGTGGTCGATCCCGAGAAGCGGCCGTGGACCAGCGTCATCATGGCAACCGCGTCCTATCACGGGACCTTCGGCATCGGGATTCGTCACGGCCGCGCATTCGCCGACACCGACCGCGAGGGCAGCCGGCCCGTGGCCATCGTCAACGAGACCTTCGCGCAGCGATTTCTTGCGGGGCGCGATCCGATCGGACAACACATCGTGATGGCGCCGCCGGTCAGCGGCGCGTTTACGGCCGCGTCAATCGACTGGGAAATCGTCGGCGTCCAGGCGGACGCCGCCAACGCGGCACCAGGCCGTCCGGTCGCGGCCGAAGTCGTCCTGCCGTTTGCCCAGAATCCCTGGCCTGCGGCCATCGTCGCCGTGCGAACGATCGGCGACGCGTCCGTGCCGTGGACCGCCATCGCCGATGTGCTGCGCACGATCGATCCGACCATCCCGCTGGCGCGCGTGCAGACGATCGAGCAGACGCTCAGCCGATCGATGGCGTCCGATCGTTTCTACACGGCGTTTTTCGCGGCGTTTGCCGGCGTCGGGCTGGTGCTGGCGGCGGTTGGGATCTACGGCGTGATGTCGTTCGCCGTCGCGCAGCGGACGCACGAGATCGGGCTTCGCATGGCGCTGGGCGGAAGCAGACGGCACGTTGTCGGTCGCATCTTGCGCGAAGGCATGATGACCGCTCTTGCGGGCACCGTGCTCGGCGCGATCGGCGCCGCGTTCGTGGGACGGCTGCTGCAGGGCGCCGTCTACGGCATCCAGCCCTCCAATCCGATCCCGTTCATCGCCGTGGCGGTCACGCTGCTGCTCGCCGCGCTCGCGGCCTGTCTCGTGCCCGCACGCCGAGCCGCCTCGGTCGATCCGATCGTGGCGCTTCGGCGGAACTGAGACGCGCGCGAGACGCGCGCATTTGGTCATCCGCTACCGGCGCACGATAATCATCCGGTGCCGATCACGCTGGCCGATCTCGGATGGTCCGCTGCGCGCGAGCGCGCGTTTGCGGATCCGGCGGCGGCTGGTTTGGTCGCGGGCCGCGTCGTGCTCGAGCACAACCACGTGTATCGCGTGTTGACCGCGGCGGGCGAGCAACTCGCGGAAGTCGCGGGACGTGTGAAGCATCTTGCCGAAGGCCGGCACGCGCTGCCCGTGGTCGGCGACTGGGTGGCGCTGCGCGTCGATCCGCTCGGCGCGCGCAGCCAGATTCGCGAGGTGCTGCCGCGCACGAGCTCGTTCTCGCGCAAGGCCGCCGGCCGCGAGACCGAAGAGCAGATCGTCGCCGCCAACATCGACACCGTGCTCATCGTGTTTGGCCTCGACGTGCCGGTCAACGCGAACGCCATCGAGCGCTATCTCGTCGTCGCGCGGCGCAGCGGCGCGGCGCCAGTCATCGTGCTCAACAAGGCGGACCTCGTCGACGACGTCGATGCGGCCGTCGACGACGCACGCCGCGCGGCGGCCGATGCGCCCGTCCTCGCCGTCAGCACGCGCACCGGACACGGCATGGAGGCGTTCGAGCCGTATCTGCGCGGCGGTGCGACGGTCGCGCTGATCGGGCCGTCCGGCGCGGGCAAGTCGTCGATCGTCAATCGCCTCGTCGGACGAGAGCTGCTCGCGACAGGCGAGGTCCGCGAATGGGACGCGCGCGGCCGCCACACGAGCGTCCATCGCCAGCTCGTCGTGCGCGAGGGCGGCGGGCTCGTCATCGACACGCCGGGCATGCGTGAGCTGCAGTTGTGGCACACCGACGACGTCGTGGGCGAGACGTTTGCGGACATCGCCGACCTGGCCGCGTCCTGCCGCTTTCGCGATTGCCTTCACGATACCGAGCCAGGATGCGCGGTGAAGGCGGCCGTCGAGGCCGGCGATCTCGATGCGGGCCGGTACGCCAATTACTTGAAGCTGCAAGGCGAGCAGGCGGAGACGTCGAAGCGCCGATCGGAGCGCGCGCTCGCCGACGCCAAGCGCATCGGCAAGATCGGCAGCAAAGCGCTCAAGGCGCTCCAGCGAGAGCGCCAACGGCAAGGGAGGGATTCGTGAACAGTGATCGGCGTGTGGTGCGGCGAGCGGCAGTCGTCATTGGCGCGCTCACGGTGATGATGTCCGCTGCATGCCGCAAACCGGCGCCGATTGGCACACTCGATCGTGTGGACGTCGCCGTTCAAATCGGGCCGGACGGATCGCTCGACGTCGGCGAAGATTTCACGACAGGCCCGCAGACGGCCGCCGGCGTCTTCGCGCGCACGATCGCGCCGCGCGAAGCCGACAACCTGCAGATGCTGTCGGTCGCGGTCGACGGCGTGTTCGCCAACGGCTCGTCAGACCGCGGCGTCACCGTCGACGCGCCGGGGCGTCGGATGACCGTCCGCTGGCCCATCCCCGCCGATGGCGGCTCGCACACGCTGTCGATTCGCTATCGCGCATTCACCGCGCTGCGCATCGACGAGCCGCGTGCCTTCCTGTCGTGGCCGGCGATCGAGGCCAATCGCGGGTACGACGTCGCGCACGGCAAGCTGACGCTGACGTTGCCGCCGAAGGCGCCGTTCTATCGCGGGACGGGGATCGCACAGGCGGGGTGGACGGTCGAGCGCACGACGGATGGGCTCGTCGCGACGCGCGACGCGATCGCCGATCGCGAGTCCGTGACGATGCTGGCGGAGCTGGATCTGAATCGCGACACGATGACGGAAGGGCAGTGGCAGATCGACGAGGACCGTCAGTGGAACCTGCTGCCCGCGTACGCGTGCGGCGCACTGTTCATGCTCGTGATCGGCATCGGTACGCTCGTGATGTTGAAGATTCAGTATCCGCCGTCGAAGCGGGGAGCTGACGCGGCGGCTCGAGCGGCGATCGATCCGGAGTACCTCGTCGTCGCGCGCGGGCTGCGCGTGACCGCGCTGGTCGGGACGATCGTCGCCATCGCGTGCAGCGCGTTCGTGTACTTCGCGCTGCCGCGGCTCGGTCCGTGGATTCAGCTGATTCCTGGCGGCATGATCGCGACGGCGATCCTGTTCGTCATCGCGGCGCCGCGGTGGAAGCGGTAGGGACGCGGGCCGCCACAAGGGCGGCCCCTACGAAGGCTGCAGGCTACGGGTTTCGGGCTACGCGCCGATTCGCCTCGAACAGCCACACCTCGATGTGCTGCAGCTTCTGATGTGATCGCTCGGCGAAGCGCCGCTCGAACTCGGCGACGACGGCCGCGCGCGTGGGATCGCCTTGCAACGTGACGAGCCAGATGCGGCGATGTTGACCGGCGGCACGTGCGATCGTGCGGTCCCAGCCGTCTGGCGGCGGTGGCGGCGTGAACAGCGGAAACGCGCGCTCGACGAGATCGTCACGCTGGCGGTAGTAGTCGAACGGAATCCGGTGGAAGTACGGATAGAACAGGATCAGATCGTCCGGCTGCGCCTGCTGCTCGATGGCCGGGACGGCAGCTCGCCAGTTGTCCTTGCGCGACGTCGAGTAGTACGTCTGCAGCGGCGGCACGGCGAGCGCGATGATGCCGGTCACGAGCACGACACGAACGACAGTCCAGCGCACGGCGACGATGCCGTCGGCGACGAGGATCGCAAACGGCACGGACGCGGCGATCGTGTATTTCGACAGGAAGATCGGCGAGCCGATGCGTGACAGCAGGAACGGCAGCACGATGGGCGCGAGCAGCCACGGCAGGACGACGACGAGCGGCGCGCGCATCGTGCTGGTTCTGTCGCGCGCGCGCGGCGTGGCCATGCAGATGCCGCCGATGACCGCGAGCGGCGCCAGCAGCGCGAGGCCGGCCTTCGACCCGGCGTACGCGAAGAGCGGCGCGAAGATGCCGGCCCATTCCGGCTCGGCAATCCAGAATCCGCGCTGCACGGCGGAGAACTGCCACGTGAAGATCGCGAGCCACGGCAGGAATGCAGCGAGCACCACGATGAGCGCGACGATCCATCGCGTCGCCGCGGGAATCGTGCGCTCACGCCGGCGCCACGCCTCCCAGGCCAGCGACATCGCCTGCGCGGCGAGCACGAATGCCGCGTACGCCTGCGTGTAGACCATCAGCGTCGTCGCGATCGCGTAGCCGGCGAAGACGCGCGGCGACGACTCGTCCAGCAGGCGGATGAAAAAATAGATCGACAGCGTCGACAGCAGAACGAGCAGCGCATACATGCGCGCTTCCTGCGCAAACTCGATTTGGAACACGGAGATCGCCAGCAGAATTGCGGCGACGAGACCCGTCGCGCGGCTTCGGAGGCGCGCACCGGCGAGGTACGCCGCGGCGATCGTGCCGAGGCTGCAGACGACCGACAGCGCGCGGCCGGCCCATGTCGTCGTGCCGGCGATCAGACCCCAGTAGTGCAGCAGGAAATAGTGCAGCGGCGGGTGCACGTCCTGGCTGTTCTCGGCGACGATGTTCGCGAGCGACGTGCGGGACGTCGCGATCGAGAACGCCTCGTCGAGCCAGACGCTTTCGGTGTCGAGATGATGGAGGCGGAGCACGGCCGAAGCGAGCAGCACCGCCGCCAATCCCGTGAGCGCAAGCGCACGCGTCGTGCGCGCGACGGCCGGCGCGGCCTCCTCAGGCACCGGCGAACCTCGCAGGCCCGCCCGGCTTTCGCGCGATCATCATGCCGCGATCGGCAACCGTCTCCATGAACGCGACGTCCGTGAAGCCGGCGCGCGTCAGCGACGCGTCGTATTCCGACGTCGCGTAGCACTGGCCCTGCGTCGAGTGCATCAGGATCGCGGAGTACTCGGCGACGGGCAACGGGCCCGTCTTGTCCGCGTTGATGCACGCGTCGTGGATGATCAGCAGGCCGCCCGCCGGCAGCGCGTCGAACGATCGCTGCACGAGCCGATCGACGTCGGATCGATCCCAATCGTGGAGCACGTTGGAGAACAGGTGCACGTCGTGCGCGTCCGGCCATGCGTCCACGAAGAAGTTGCCGGCGGCGACGCGCACGCGATCGGAGAAGCCGCGCTCGCCGATGAGGCGTGCGGCGATGCGATCGACCGGCGTTTGATCGAACACGGTCGCGTGGAGATGCGGAAACGCGGACGCGAGCGCGCACGCGTAGATGCCGGACCCGCCGCCGATGTCGAGCAGCCTCGCGTGCCGCGACAGATCCAGATGCCGCGCGAGCGCCGCGCCGAGATACGCGCCACGGCAATCCATCGCGGCCGTGAACGTCCGCGCGAAGTCGTCCTGTTCCATCGACGCGTGCCAGTCGTGCCCCTTCGCGTCGCCGCCCCAGTGGGCCGGCTTGCCCGTGCGCAGCACACGCACGAAATCCTGCACGACCGGCCGGTCCTTCAATGACGCGTAGTACGGCGCCAGGTTGAACGGCGATCGGGTGGTCAGATGCTCGCGTCCCAGCGTGGTGACGACGATCGTGCCGTCGCGACGCTCGACGATGCCGTTCGCAGCGGCGAGCGTGACGAGCACGTCCGCCGGCCGTGCCGCGAGCCCGTGCTCACGGCACAGCGTCTCGAAATCCGACGGATGCGCGTCGAGCCACGAGAACAGATCGAAGTGGACGATCGCCGCGGTCAGCAAGTCGACGGCATACAAGCCGTCGCGATAGCGATAGAGGCGGATGGGATCGGAGGAGGGGAGAGGGAAGGAGAACGTTGACATCGCGCTATCTCACTATCGCGCTATCGCACTATCTGCATCGGATCATCTGGCTATCGGGGCATCGGGGCATCGGGGCATCGAACTGAGAACCCGGAACCGAGAACCTCAGAACCCGAACCTCAGAACCCTGGAACCCGGAACCCTGGAACCCGAAAAGAAAACGGCGCGCCGAAGTGCCAGCGCGCCGTCCTTTTGAACGAGCCCCTCGTCCCTTGGTCCCCTGGTCCCGTCGTCCCCTTGCCGGGGCCCTATTCGAGCCGCGTCTTGGCCGCGATGAGCTTGTCGACGACCTGCTTGACGGCGATCTCGGTGGCTTCGCCGATGATCGTGTCCTGGAAGTTCGAGCTGCTCATGTCGAGCTCGCCGGTCGCGTACTTGCTGCCGCCGCCCGATCCGCCGAGCAACAGTCCACTGCGCTTCGACTGGCCCTCGCCCTTGGCGCTCGCCATGATCTCGCCGGTCGACGAGTCGATCATGCGCGCCGTGATGCCGACCGTCGCCTTGCCCGACGACTTGCCGACGCTGCCCACGCCGAACTTGTTGCCGAATCCGCCGCCGCCGAAGCTCTTCTTGGTGTCTTCGGCGCCGAACTTGGTGATCGATCCGATGATCAGATACTTCACGCCGAGCGCCTTGCCGATCTTCGCGGCTTTGGCGGACGGATCGACGCGGTCGCTGTCGTTGAAGTTCTGCTCGGTGAGAATCGCATCCAGCTTCTTGCGCTCGATGACGCGATAGCTGCCGTCCTCGACGAGGCCGTCGACGATCAGATCGGCGATGCCCTTGCCGAGATCCTCGTTGCCGCTCCACCAGTGATTGACCGAGGCGTAATCGAAATCGAGAAGGGCGACGGTGGGACGAGAGGCCTGGGCGCGGCCCGAGGCCGTCAGCATCGCCACGGCCATCACGAGCACCAGCGCCCCGAACTGGACGAATCTGCGCATAGATACCTCCGGAGGCACCGCAGAGTGTAGCAAACACGCGCGGGCGATCCCCTGGAGAATATCGGCGGGTGGCGCGCCGGGCTTCAGGCGCTATAGTCGTCCCACCGGCATGCGTCTCCTGGCGTTGACCTCACTTTTCGTGCTCGCTATTACGGCCCCGCACGCCCAGGCGCCCGCGCTGCCCGGCGGCTTTACACCGTTGTTCAACGGACAAAGCGCCGCCGGCTGGCATTGGAGCCGCACCAACCATCATGGGACGTCGGCGATCGCGCGCGTGGAGGACGGCGTGCTCGTGCTGCAGCCGCATCCGTTCGGCCAGGGCGGACTGCTGTTGACCGACGCGTCGTACAGGGACTTCGAGTTGACGCTCGAGTGCCTGCCGGACCCCGGCTACAACAGCGGCATCTTCCTGCGCTCGACCGAAGGCGGGTCGGCCTACCAGATCGAGCTCGTGCGGCCCGGCAACGCTGGCGCGCTGCTTGGCGAGCAACTCAAGTTGACGCCGCCGCAGTACGTCGGCCCGCGCGTCGACGTGAACACCGTCTGGAAGGACGGCGAGTGGAACCGCATGCGCGTGCGCATGGAGGGCGAGGCGCCGCACGTCACGCTGTGGATCAACGACACGAAGATGTGGGAGGCGATCGAGCCGAGGAACGATCAGATCGGCGGCGCGTACGGCGGCATGATCGGCCTGCAGCTGCACTGGAGCGCGACGTACACGTCCGCGGCAGGCGGCAGCGGCTCGGGACTGCCGTGGTCGGTCCAGCGCTTTCGCAACATCGGGATCAGAGAGTTGCGATGACGCACATGGCGAGCCCCTCGTCCCCTGGTCCCTTCGTCCCTTGGTCCCTTCGCGCCCTGGTCCCCTGGTCCCTCTTCGTCTGGGCCCTTGTCGCATCGCCCGGCGCGCAAGCGCAACCGCAGGAGACGATGACGAGCCCGAGCGGCATCGAGCTG
>DASZVJ010000133.1:0-66324 GCA_035547155.1 Vicinamibacterales bacterium | reverse complement strand
TCGGTGGAGGGATGGCCCCAGTACACCTTCGAGGCAACCACCCGCCAACCTCCGCATACATCCGACTTTCGCCGAACGCGCGCCAGGCGCCTGGCGAGACAGGCGACTGTGACGAGCGGGCATCAGCAGGAAGAAGTGACGGCACTTCGGCCGGGACCGAATAGATTGCGACTAATCGGGAAGAATCCTTGAATCCGAGACGTTGCGATAGCACGCCGTCGACGACGGCATACGCCGCAACGCAGGCGGCCAGACCAACACCGCTCAGCACGATGGGCGCCGCCGCAAACACAGGCCGCCGGCGCAGACGCCTGATCGCGAGCCTGACGTCGTCTGCGAGCATTGCCATCAGAGACAACTATGCCTCCAGGCTGGCCGATCGATCATCGACGTCGGCGCTCGACTATCGCTGATCGAGCGGCAGGAACGTCTGCGGATACGGCGGGCCGATGTACTCGGTACGCGGACGAATGAGGCGGTTGTTTGCGTACTGTTCGAGCACGTGCGCCGTCCAGCCGGAGATGCGGCTCACGGCGAAGATCGGCGTGTAGAGATCGATCGGGATGCCCATCGAGTAGAACATCGACGCCGAGTAGAAATCGACGTTCGGATTGAGCTTCTTCTCCGCCTTGACGAGCGCCTCGATGCGCTGCGACATCTGGAACCACTCGGGCTGGCCGATGCGCTCGCCGAGCGTCTTCGAGAACCGCCGCAGGTGCGTCGCGCGCGGGTCTTCCGTGTGGTACACGCGATGCCCGAAGCCGGAGATCTTCTCCTTGCGCGCCAGCTTCGCGCGCACGAACGCTTCAGCGCGATCGGGACCGGCGTCGCGGCCAATCTCGATCAGCATCTTCATCACTTCCGCGTTCGCGCCGCCGTGCAGCGGCCCCTTCAGCGCGCCGATGGCGCCGACGATCGCGGAGTGGATGTCGGTGAGCGTCGCGGCCGCGACGCGTGCCGCGAACGTCGACGCGTTGAGCTCGTGATCGGCGTGCAGAATCAGCGACACGTCGAACGCGCGCGTCTCGAGCGGCGACGGCCGGCGGCCCGTCAGCATGTAGAGGAAGTTCGCAGCGTGTCCGAGCGCGGGATCCGGATCGATCGGTCCGCCGCCGGCCGCCATGCGGCCCCACGTCGCGACGACCGATCCCAGCTGTCCCGTGAGCCGCACGGCCTTGCGGTAGCTCGCCTGCGGCGACTGATCGACCGCGTCGCGATCGTAGTGACCGAGCATCGACGTCAACGTCCGCAGCGCGTCCATGCCGTCGACCTGCGGCAGCATCTTCATCGCGCGGATGATGGGCTCCGGCAGCGGACGCGCGGCGGCGAGCTGCGTCTGCAGATCGCCGAGCTCCGAGCGCGCCGGCAGCCGGCCGTGCCACAGCAGATAGCAGACTTCCTCGAAGGTCGCGCCGCGCTCGGCGTCGGCGAGATCGTGGATGTCGTACCCCTGATACGCGAGGACGCCGCGATCGCCGTCGAGGAAGCAGATCGCCGATTGCCCGGCGATGACGTCTTCGAGCCCCGCCTTCGGCTTCGCGTCAGCCGTCACTTGCCGCCCGCCGTCTGCGCAGCTTTCACGAGCAGCTCTTCGCCGCGGAACTGCTGCAGGATCGACGTCAGCCCCATGTAGAGGAAGCCGAACTGGAAGAGCATCAGAAACGGCAGCGTGCCGTAGATGCCGTTGGCGAGCGCGTAGAACACCGTCGCCGTGAAGTAGAGCCCGAACGCCAGCTCCACGAACGGCTGGATCGGCATCGACTGGTGATATTTCTTGTGCTGCCAGTCGTCCTGCCGCTGCTGGATGCCGTACTTCGGCGTGCGCGTGAACTCGCCGGGCTCGCCGAACAGCGCCTCGAGCACCGCCTTCGCGTTGTTGACCGCCAGACCGATGCCGATCGCCATGACGATCGGCAGATAGCGGACACGCGTACGCCAGTCGGGATACGCTTCACGCTGGCTGATGAGATAGAAGTTGAACACCGACAACGTCGCCGCCGCGAACAGCGGGATGTCGATGAGCAGCATCTCCGTCCAGCCCATCTGGTAGCGGACGACCATCGCCGGGAACATCAGCACCGACAGCGCGATCATCAACAGGTAGTTGAAATTCGCGGTGAGATGGAAGAACGCTTCGACTTTGACTTTGAGCGGCAGGTCGGACATCAGCACGTACGGCAGGAGCTTGCGGCACGTCTGAATCGATCCTTTGGCCCATCGGTGCTGCTGCGACTTGAACGCGTTCATCTCGACGGGCACTTCGGCCGGCGTCACGAGGTCAGGCAGGAAGCGGAACTGCCAGCCGCGGAGCTGCGCGCGATAGCTCAAGTCGAGATCTTCCGTCAGCGTGTCGTGCTGCCACCCGCCCGCATCGTCGATCGCGACGCGACGCCAGACACCTGCCGTGCCGTTGAAATTGAAGAAGCAGCCCGAACGATTGCGGGCGCCGTGCTCGAGCACGAAGTGGCCGTCGAGCAGCACGGCCTGCACCTTCGTGAGCAGCGAGTACGCCTGATTGAGATGGCCCCAGCGCGCCTGCACGACGGCGACGCGCTCGTCGACGAAGTACGGCACCGTGCGCTTCAGGAAATCGGACGGCGGAATGAAGTCCGCGTCGAAGATCGCGATGTGCTCTCCGCGCGCGACCTTCAGCCCGGCATCGAGCGCGCCGGCCTTGAAACCGGTGCGATCGGTGCGATGCAGATATTTGATGTCGAACCCGCGCGCCGCCTGCCGCCGCACGGCGAGCTCGGCGATCTCACGCGTCTCGTCCGTCGAGTCGTCGAGCAGCTGAATCTCGAGACGATCCTTCGGATAGTCGATGTCGCACACGGCGTCGATCAGACGATCGACGACGTACATCTCGTTGAAGATGGGAAGCTGGACGGTGACGACCGGCCATTCGCTGACGTACGGTGGCGGACCAGGCACGCGGTCCTTGTGCTTCATGTACTGGTAGACAATGAAGTACCGGTGCCAGCCGTAAATCCCAAGGATGCTCAGGACAAAGAAATAGGAAACGAGCGTCAGCGTCTCGTATGCGGTCATAATCTTCGTGCAGAGGCGCCCTGGGGGCGGCGGGTCTGACCGTCATTCTAGGAAGCGCCTTCGGTCCGAGTCAAACCACCTCTCGTGTCGAATCACCCGTCGTCCTCGTCCACGCCCTCGTCGCTCGCCGCGGTGCTCGAAGCCGTGCGGACGGGCGCGCTCGCGCCGGCCGAGGCCGAGCCGCACATTCGCGCCGCTTTCGCCCGCGAAACGATGGAGAACCTGGAGTTCGCGCGCGTCGATCACGATCGCGCCGAGCGGCAGGGCTTTCCCGAGGTGATCTTCGGTCAGGGCAAGACGCCGGAGCAGATCGCGCGCATCGCGGAAGCCATCGCCGGGCGCGGACATAGCCTGCTCGTGACGCGAACGGATGCCGCCGCCTTCGACGCCGTCGTCGCGCGGGTGCCGGACGCGCAATTCCACGAGCGCGCGCGGATCATCGAGCGGCGCACGGAGCTGCCGAAGGGACACGGCACGATTGTGATCGCCGCGGCAGGCACGTCGGATCTGCCCGTCGCCGAGGAAGCCGCGATCTCGGCGGAGGTCATGAGCAACGACGTCGAGCGCGTCTACGACGTCGGCGTCGCCGGCCTGCACCGGCTGCTGGCCGAGCGTGACCGACTCGTCTCCGCGCGCGTGATCGTCACAGTCGCCGGCATGGAAGGCGCGCTGGCCAGCGTCATCGGCGGCCTGGTGCGCGTGCCGGTCATCGCCGTGCCGACGAGCGTCGGCTACGGCGCCAACTTCGGTGGCCTGGCCGCCCTCCTGGCCATGCTCAACTCCTGCGCGACCGGCGTCTCCGTCGTCAACATCGACAATGGCTTCGGCGCAGCGGCTATCGCCAGCGCCATCAACCATTTGTGAAGCAATCGGGTCTGACGACAAGGTTGCTTCACGGCTTACGACTTACGGCTGCCGTGCGGTCTCGTAAGCCGTAAGCCCCAAGCCGTAAGCCTCCCCTGCCCGTGTCATAATAAGAGTTTGCCCGCTGCCCGGCGGGACTCTCCATGCAGGCTGCTGTTCTCCGCGCGCTCGAATTCGATCGCATTCGGGAGGCGTTGGCGTCGCGCACGCTCACGCCGCTGGGGCGGGAGCGCGCCTTGGCCGTCGAGCCGGCATCCGACCGTGACGCCGTGCAGGACGCGCTGGACCTGACCGTCGAAGCGGCCCGGTTCACACGCGACGGCGGCTCTCTCGCCATCTCGGCGCCGGACGATCTCGACACGACGATTGCGATTCTCGGCGTCGCCGATCGGCCGCTCGATCCGCTCGCGCTGCGCGGCCTCGCGCGGCTGCTCGATTCGGTCAGCGCGGTCATCTCGTCCGTGCGCCGCACTGGCGGTCCGGTCCTGACGGCCATCGCCGAGCGCGCCGCGTCGTTCAGCGACGAAGTCGCGGCCATCGAGCGCGCGATCGAGCCATCGGGCGACGTCAGCGATCGCGCGAGCACAGCGCTACGCGACATTCGCGAGAGCCTGCGGCGCCAGCGCGCCAAGCTGCGCACATCGCTCGACGCGCTCGCACGCGGCCGCGATACGGCGAAGTACCTGCAGGACCAAATCATCACCGACCGCAACGGCCGCTACGTCATCGTCGTGCGCGCCGAGCATCGCGACGCGATCCCAGGCATCGTCCATGGCAGCTCGGCCAGCGGCGCGAGCCTGTATCTCGAGCCGCTCGCGACCGTCAGCCTGAACAACGACGTCGTCGCGCTGGCAGAGCGGGAGAAGGCCGAAATCCATCGCATTCTGTCGGCGCTCACGAACGCGTTCCGGATGCGGGCCGCCGAGCTCGACGCCACGCTCGACGTCGTCGCCGAGCTCGACGAGCTGCACGCGCGCGCGGACCTCGCGCAGCGCGTCGACGGCATTGCGCCGGCCCTGACGAACGACGGCCGCGTGGACTTCCGCGGCGCGCGTCATCCGCTGCTGATTCCCGCGATGCGCGATCTGACGATGGGTGTCGATCCGCTCCGCCAGGACGTGCATCCGATCGCGTCGGATCTCACGATCGTGCCACCGGCGCGCGCGCTCGTGATCTCTGGTCCGAACACGGGCGGCAAGACCGTCGCGCTGAAAGCCTTCGGCCTGCTCGCGCTGATGGCGCAGGCCGGGCTGCTGATTCCCGTCGAGGACGGCAGCGCGTTCACGCCGTTCCGCACGGTGTTCGCGGACATTGGCGACGAGCAGTCGATCGCGACGAGCCTCAGCACGTTCTCCGCGCACATGGCCAACATCGTCGCCATGGAACGCGCGCTCGACTGCCCGGCGCTCGTGCTGCTCGACGAAATCGGCGGGGGCACGGATCCGGTCGAAGGCGGCGCGCTCGGGGCCGCGATCGTCGATCACTTCAAGCGCCGCGGCGCCGTCGTCATTGCGACGACGCACGACGACGCGCTGAAGTCGTATGCGGCGACAACGGACGGCGTGATGACGGCGGGGTTCGGATTTAATCCAGACACGTACGCGCCGACGTACCGTCTGCTCTACGGCGCGCCGGGACGCAGCCTCGCGCTCGAGATCGCGGAGCGGCTGGGCCTGCCGGCGGATGTGATCGCCGACGCGCGATCGCGGCGAACGGGCCGCGAATCACTGCTCGCCGCGCATCTTGCGCGCATGGACGACGAGCTCGCCGTGGTCGCACGCGAGCGCGACGCCCTTGCTGCGGCGAAGGACGCCGTCGACGCCCAGCGCGGGCAGTTACTGGAGAAAGAAGCGCGGCTGGCCGAACGTGAGGCCGTGCTGAAGCGGCGGCTCGACGACAAGGTCAACGAGAAGCTCCGCGAGGCCCGCACCGAAATCGACCGCATCGTCGGGACGCTGAAGCAGAAAGCCGACGCGCTGGCGCAGAAGGCCGAGCAACGTGCGTCGAGCCGCGGTCCAGCGCTGACGACGGGTGATGTCGGCGCGCTGCGCGCGGAGGCGCGGGCGGCGGTCGGCGCCGTCGAGTCGGCGGTCGGCGGTGACGAGGCCGGAGCGGGCGCGCGATTGACCGAGCCGCCGTCGATCGGCGACCGAGTCGTCATCGCCAGTTTGAATGCCGAAGGCGTCGTGCGATCGGTATCGGGCAAGCACGTCGAGATCGACGTGCGCGGCAAACGCATGCGCGCCACGGTGCCGGATCTGCTGGCGCCAGCGGCGCGTCGCGATCGCGACGGCGATGCGGCGAAGACCACGCGCGCCGGAGGCGGCCGCGTCCAAGTGGGAGCGGCTGCGCGCGAGCAAGGTCCGACGCGCGACCTCGTGCTGATCGGCGCCACCGTGGACGAAGCGATCGCTCGTGCCGAAAAGTTTCTGGACGATGCGCTGCTGGCGGACGAGCGCCGGCTGCGCTTCGTGCACGGGCACGGCACGGGGCGCCTGCGCGACGGGTTGACGAAGTTCCTGCGTCAACATCCGCTCGTCGCGAGTGTCTCGCTCGCGCCGGACAGCGAAGGCGGCCCCGGCGCGACCATCGTGGAGCTGAAGGACTAGCGTGGCGCTCTTTCCGCAATCCTTCGTCGACGACCTGAAGGCCCAGACGGATATCGTCTCGGTCATCGGCGACGTGACGCCGCTCAAGAAGGCCGGCGCGACCTGGAAGGGCCTGTGTCCGTTCCATCAGGAGAAAACGCCGTCCTTCAACGTCAATCAGGACAAGGGCTTCTTCAAGTGCTTCGGCTGCGGCGTCGGCGGCGACGTCGTCAAGTTCGTCGAGCTCTATCAGAAGCTCACGTTTCCCGAGGCCGTGCGATATCTCGCGACGCGCGCGAGCATTCCGGTGCCGGAGATCGAGCGCGGACCGGAAGATCGCGCCGAGGCTGCCGAGCGGGAAGCGCTCATCAAACTGCATGAAGACGCCGCGGCGTTCTTCATCGAGCAGCTGGCGACGCCCGCGGGCGCGCGCGCGCGGCGTGAGCTGGCGTCGCGCGAGCTGAACGAAACGACGATCCGCACCTTCCGCTACGGCTTCGCGCCCGCCGGCGGACGCGACACGCTGCGTGAGCGCTTCGAGCGCCGTGGGGTGCCAAGCGCATTGCAGGTACGAAGCGGCTTGATCGCCCAGCGGGAGGACGGACGGTTCGTCGATCGCTTCCGGAACCGGCTGATGATTCCGATTTCCAGGGACACCGGCGCGATCGTCGCGTTCGGAGGCCGGGCGCTCGAGGAGGGGCAGGTCGCGAAATACCTGAACTCGCCCGAGACGCCTATCTACAAGAAGGGCCGGACGTTGTACGGCCTGGACGTGACGAAAGGCGCCGTACGGGCGCACAATTACTGTGTGCTGGTCGAAGGCTACTTCGACCTCGCCCAGGTCTGGCAGGCGGGCGTGCAGAACGTGGCGGCGATTTGCGGCACGGCCCTGACAATCCCGCAAGCGCATGTATTGAAACGCTTTACGTCCAAAGTGGTCCTCAGTCTCGACCCGGACGCGGCCGGCCAGGGCGCCGCGGCCCGCTCGTCGGAGCTGCTGGTCGCCGAGGGATTCCAGGTGAACGTCGCCCTGCTGCCAGTTGGCAGCGATCCTGATACCTTTATCCGCCGCGCCGGTGCAGCCGCGTACGTGGAACGGTTGAAGGGGTCTCAGACGTATCTAGATTTCCTGCTCGATCGTGCTTCGTCCGGGATCGATTTGAATCGGCCGGAGAACCGGAAAACGTTCTTGGAACAGATGCTGGCCGTCGCAGCCACGATTCCTGACGCGGCCGTCCGTGACCAGTTCGCGGACCGGCTGGCGCACAAGGCGCGCATCACCGAATCGGTGGTGCGTGACGAAATTCGAAAGGCGGCCGTCCAAAAGAAGACGCAGGCGCCGGCGATTGCGATCGTGGTCCCACAGGTCAGACCTGCCGAGCAGGGGCTGCTGTGGACGCTGATGCGCCATCCGGTCGAGGGCCTGGCAGCCGTGGGCCAGCTCGAGGCGGCGGATCTGGAAGGGCTGATTGCCGCGCCGGTCTTCCGGCTGGCGGCCAGCCTGACCGACATGCCGCCCGAGGTGTTGCCAGAACTGCTGCGCGAGCGTCTAAACGACAGTGAGCGCGCATTGCTCGAGCGCGCGGCGGCTTCCGGCGCGCCGGCCGGCGGTCCGGCGGAGTGTGTGAACGCCCTCAGGCGGCTGCGCGTCGAGCGCGAGCGCACCGAGGTGCAGGACGAAATCGACCGTCTGCAGCAGACGTCGCCTCACATAGACGATGCGATGCTGGCGGTCTTGTGGGAACGGAAGAAGGAACTGCTGAGGCAGCTCGAAGCCCTGGCATAGCAGGCGCGAAGGAGAGACACCTTGTCCATCGAAGAAAAGTACGACGAGATCCGGCAGCTCATCACCATCGGCAAGGAGAAGGGCTATCTCCTGTACGACGAAGTGAACGAGATGCTGCCGGCCGACATCACGTCCTCGGAAGAGCTGGACGATCTGTTCAGCACGCTCGGCAGCGCCGGCGTCGAGGTCGTGGATTCCGACAAGGCGTATCTCGGCGACAAGCTGCAGGGCGAAGGCGGCGAAGAGGGTGATCTCGACCTGACGCCGGGCGCGCTCGACAAGACGAACGATCCCGTCCGCATGTACCTGCGCGAGATGGGCACGGTCCCGCTGCTCACGCGCGAGGGCGAGGTCGCCATCGCCAAGCGCATCGAGCAGGGCAAGCTCGCCGTCATCAAGTCGATCTCGCGGACGCCCAAGGTGACGCACGAGGTCATCGAGATGGGCGAGCAGCTCAAGCGCGGCGAGCGCACCGTGCGCGAGCTGGTCGTGTTCAACGAGGAAGAGATCACCGACGAGAAGATCGCGGCGCGGCAGCGCGAATTCCTGAAGCAGGTCGACAAGGTCCGCGCGCAGCTCGAGGTCGTGACGAAGCTCGAGGACAAGTTCGGCGACGTGCCGAAGGCGGAGAAGAAGAAGTACCGCCGGGCGCGCTGGAAGATCCTGCGCGCGCGCGTCGAGCTGTCGCGGCTGATCCGGAAGATCGAGTTCACCGAGATGGTCAAGCGCCGGCTGATCGACGGCATGAAGACGTCGGTCGAGGACATCCAGGCGCGGCAGCGGGAGATCCGGCTGATCGATCAGAAGCTCGAGCCGAAGGGCAAGAAGAAGCTCCGCGAAGAGGAGAAGAAGCTGCTCGTCAAGCACAAGGACGAGTACCGCAAGGAAATCCGCGAGATGGCGAAGAAGCTCGAGCAGCCGGTCGAAGAGCTGACGAGCACGCTGCGGACGATCCTCGAAGGCGAAGCGCAGGCCGAGCAGGCGAAGAAGGAGCTGGTCGAAGCCAACCTCCGCCTCGTCGTCTCGATCGCGAAGAAGTACACGAACCGCGGGCTGCAGTTCCTCGACCTCATTCAGGAAGGCAACATCGGCCTGATGAAGGCGGTCGACAAGTTCGAGTACCGCCGCGGGTACAAGTTCTCGACGTACGCGACGTGGTGGATCCGCCAGGCGATCACGCGTGCGATCGCGGACCAGGCGCGGACGATCCGCATCCCGGTCCACATGATCGAGACGATCAACAAGCTGATCCGCACGTCGCGCGCGCTCGTGCAGGAGCTCGGCCGCGAGCCGACCTCCGAGGAGATCGCGCAACGGATGGACATCCCGGTGTCGAAGGTCCGCAAGGTCCTGAAGATCGCGCAGGAGCCCATCTCGCTCGAGACGCCGATCGGCGAAGAGGAAGATTCGCATCTCGGGGACTTCATCCCGGACACGAACGTCGTGTCGCCGTCGGAGGCTGTGATCAATCTGAACCTGAAGGAGCAGACCGACAACGTGCTGAAGACGCTGACGCCGCGCGAGGAGCGCGTCATCAAGATGCGCTTCGGCGTCGGCGAGGGCTCCGAGCACACGCTCGAGGAAGTCGGCCAGAGCTTCGCGGTCACCCGTGAGCGGATCCGCCAAATCGAGGCCAAGGCGCTCCGCAAGCTGCGCCACCCCTCGCGGAGCCGGCGGCTCAAGCCGTTCCTCGAAGGAAGATGAGTCGGTCCGCCTACGCTGAGCGCTCACTGCGCTCGCAGCTACGGCGGGACGCCTTCGCGCGGGCTTGCCTCGCCGAAGCGCGAGTCGGGAAGGCAAGCGAGCGCGAAGGCGGGCCCCTAGCTCAGCGGTGAGAGCTGCCGGCTCATAACCGGTTGGTCCCAGGTTCGAATCCTGGGGGGCCCACCAACCTTCGCCAAGCGCTCGCTTCGCTCGCGGCTACGGTTGGCAGGCCGCGTCACTGCGAGCGTCCGCGAAGGTCGTCGCGCCGTAGCGCGTCAGCGCGAAGGTGGACCGTCGGAGACGTCTCCGTGCAGGCCGCGTCACAGCAAGCGTTCGCGAAGGTTGGTCGTCGTGGTAACGTCTACCTCAATCACGTTCACGTGCTTCCCGTTCTCGAGACCCTGATCGCGCTGCAATCGCTCGACACCGCCGCCGAAACGGCGCGGCGGCGGCTGGCGGAATTGCCGGCGGCCGAGCAGACGCTCGATCGCCGTGTGGCCGCCGCGACCTTGGCCGTGGAGGCCGCCAAGGCGGCCCTGACCGCCAATCAGCACGAGCGGCGCGACCTCGAGAAGCAGGTCGCCGCCGTCGACACGCGTCTGGCGCGATTCGACGACCATCGGGCGGCCGTGAAGACCAATCAGGAATACACGGCGCTGCTCCACGAGATCGCGACGGCCAAGTCGGAGAAAGACGCGCTCGAGGAGCAGATCCTGGGCGTGATGGAAGCCGGTGACGGCTTGCAGGCGGCTGTGAAAGACGCAGAACAGGCCGCGGCGCAGGTGCGAGCCGAAAGCGACGAGGCGCGCCGGGCGCTTGGCGCGGAACGGGGTGATCTCGACGCGGAAATCGCGCGTCTGACCGACGAGAAGCGGCAGACGTCAGTCGGCGTCGACAAGGCCGTCCTCGCGCGCTACGAGCAGCTGCTGAAGCAGCGCAAGATGCTGGCCGTCGCCGAGATGCAGGGCGACCTCTGCGCGGCGTGCCACGTGCGTCTGCGGCCCGCGATCACCCAGCAGGTGCGGCGCGGCACGGAGCTCGTCGCCTGCGATAGTTGTCAGCGCATTCTGTTCGCCAAACCGGCGCCGGCCGCCGATGCGACGACGACCGCGGCGCCTGCGTAGGCATCCATGTCTGAGCGCAAGTACCGGCAGCGCGGCTATCAGGACGACTCGCGTGATCGCGGAGCGCGTCCGCCGGCCGGGCCTCGGCGCCCGACCGAGCCGTACGACCCGCGCATCCCTCGCGATCCGCGGACGCCCAACATGCCGGGATTCCGCGAAGTCGTCCGTTGTGCCCGCTGCGGCGCGCTGGGGTCTGCGGCGATCGGGCCCGACAGCGAGTGCCGATCCTGCGGCGCGGCGCTGCACGCGTGCGCGCAGTGCGAGTCGTTCGATCCCGGCGCGGTCTTCGAGTGCCGCCAGAAGATCCCCGCGCGCGTGAGCCCGAAGGACGCGCGCAATTCGTGTCCGTTGTTCTCGGCTCGCGTCCAGATCGAACGCGAGACCGGCTCCTCCCCCGCCACCAGCTCATCTTCGTCATCGTCTGGCGCGCGCAAGGCGTTCGACGATTTGTTCAAGTTCTAACGAAGAAGCCGCATCAAGAGCCGTCACGTGACCGCCGACCGGCGACTGCTCTCCGATCGATTTCCGCGCGCGTCCGCCTACCATCCGGACTGGGTGCTCGCTGGCGTCAGCGGCGCGGCCAATCCGTTGTGGATGACGGAGTGGCTGACGGAAGCGCTCGATCTCCGGCCCGGCATGCGCGTGCTGGATCTTGGCTCTGGCCGCGCGT
Source organism: Vicinamibacterales bacterium (assembly GCA_035547155.1). Lineage (GTDB taxonomy): Bacteria > Acidobacteriota > Vicinamibacteria > Vicinamibacterales > SCN-69-37 > CAZNMF01. The sequence goes on along the minus strand of DASZVJ010000133.1, from coordinate 54,540 downwards.
TGTCGTCGATCTTCCTGCATCGCGAATTTGGCGTGCAGGTCTGGGCGACGGACCTCTGGTTCAGCGCCGCGGAGAACCAGCAGCGGATCGACGATGGCGGAGCCGGAGACGACGTCGTCGCCATCCACGCCGACGCGCGGGCCCTCCCCTTCGACCCGGCATTCTTCGACGCGATCGTCTCAATCGACTCGTTCTTCTACTACGGCACCGACGATCACTATCTGGCGTATCTCGCGCAGTTCGTGAAACCCGGCGGCGCGCTCGGGATCGCGGGCGCAGCGCTGATGACCGAGCTCGACGAGGCCGTCCCGGTGCATCTCGAGCGCTGGTGGACGCCGGACATGTGGTGTCTGCACTCGGCGGCCTGGTGGCGGCGGCATTGGGCGCGCACGGGGCTCGTGACGGTCGAGACGGCGGACACGCTGCCGGACGGCTGGCGGCTGTGGCGGGAGTGGGTCGAGCTCGTCGCGCCGGAGAACAGACTCGAAATCGATGCGTTGAACGCCGACGCGGGGCGTCATCTTGGCTACGCTCGAGTCGTTGGCCGCCGGCGGATGGACGCCGAGATCCCTGAACCTGTGACGTCCGTCCCCACGCAGTACATGCAGCGGCCGCTGCTTCGCGGCGAGGAGTGAACAACCCGCGCTAGGACGACGTCGCGGGCGCGAGCCGGATTGCCGCGACCATGCGCCCGGCGTCCGCGCCTTCCTTGCGAAAGGAATAGCAGACGGACAAATTGTCGGCCGTGCAGAGCCTCGCCGCGCTGATGCTGACGCGCGGCACGCCGGCGCGGGTCAACTGATCTTGCGTCGCGGCCCACAGATCGAGCCTCCACCGGTCCGGACCATCCGCCTCGAACCACGCATCGGCGCCCGGCTGCGCGGCCTCGAAGGCCTCTCGGACCGGTCGATCGACCTGGTAACAGCACGGACCGATGCTGGGACCAATCGCCGCCACCAGATCGCTCGGCGCGACGCCGAGCGCGGCAATCGCCTCGATCGTCGCACCGCAGACGCCGGCAGCCGTTCCACGCCAGCCTGCATGAACCGCGGCCACGACACGGCGCCGGCGATCGGCGATCAGCACGGGCACGCAGTCGGCGACACGGACGGCCATCGCTCGTGCAGGGTCCGTCGAGACAATCGCGTCGGCATCCGGCGGCGTGGCCATCGTGTCGCCCGGCTGTACGACCACGACGGTTCGGCCATGAACCTGACGGACGCGCACGACGTCAGCGACGGAGACGCCCAGAGTTTCCGCCAGCGCGCCGTAGTCGGGATCGTCGAGCGGACGCACGAATCGGAGATCGCGCATCGTGAACGCATGCAATGCGAACGGCGCGAGCGACGCGCAGACGAGCGCTCGACCCGCCGCGGATTCCGTCCATCTGAAGCCCTGGGCAACTGGAGTGATCGCTTTCGGCACGCGATCATCGTAGCCCGCGAACCGCAGTTTCCATTCGCACCCATCCCACCACGCGCCCGCTCATCGTCTGATGCGCGAAGCGCTTCGGCTGTCGATAGTTGCGAGCACTCCGTTGCCTGTGGCGCCGCGTTTGCTCTCCTTCCGTGCGCGCCGCACGGCGCGGAGGAGACGCGATATGACGGTCAAGTTCTTTCCAAACGACAAAGGAGTCCCGGCCGGGAAGCTCGCCGACGCGGAGCTGTTTTTCTCCGGAGGTCCACTGGACGGCTTGAAGCTGCTCGGCTTCGGAATCTGGGAGCGAAGGAATGGTGGCCGCAATGTGACGTTCCCGGCTCGACAGTACATCGTCAACGGCGAACGACGCAGCTACGCGCTCCTCCGCCCGGCGGCCGACTCATCGTCTCAGGAGCGCCTGCGCGATCTGATTCTGGAAGCGTACAAGGAGCACGAAGCCGCGCTGGCGGAGGCGGTGTAGGGGCAATTCGAAGTTCGAAGTTCGAAGAAAGGCGTGACGACGGCCGCCGGCGAGTGTTTCGGCTATTGATCGACCGCGAGGACTTCGATCGGATCGGCGGCGCTTCGGCGCTTCGGAGGCAGCGTCCACTCGGCGCGACGGCTCTTCTCGAGCTCGTCGCGGAAGAACGTGGACTTGAAGCCACCGTCGATGATCTGCCACGGCAGGAACGGATCGGTCGTGCGGTCGCGATAGAGGTACGCCGAAGCATCGATGCCCGCCTCGGCCACCGCCGCGCGCCAATTGCCGCCATTGCGCTCGGCGATCTCGATCACGTCGGCGACTCGACGGTCGCCAAGGGACAGGAGGCCCTGATAGAACGAATGCCGCTCCGACTTGATGTTGAAGTAGACGTTGTCGAGGTCGGCCACGAGCGCGCGCAGCTGCTCGATTTTCGCGTCGATCTCGGCCGCCGGCGTCATCGGCAGCCACTGGTAGGTGGTGCCCGGCTTCGGCACCAGCGGGTTGACGGACGCGACGAGGCGGCCGACCGTCCCGCGCGCGGACGCGTGCTCCAGCATCCGTGCGTGCATCTCGCGGACGAGGTCTCGAATCGCCTCGAGATCGGCCGTCTCCTCCGACGGCAGGCCGATCATGAAGTACAGCTTCAGGTTCTCGATGCCGTGCCGGAAGATCAGGTCGGTCTTGTCGAGGATCTGGTCGTTGGTGACCGTCTTGTTGATCACACGCCTGAGCCGATCCGAGCCGGTCTCCGGCGCGATGGTGATCGACCGCTCGCCGCTCTGCTTCAGGAGCGCGACGATCGGGTCGGTGAGATCGTCGAGGCGCAGCGACGCGGGGCTGATGCCGTAGCCCATGGCGATCAGGCGTTCGAGGATCAGCTCGATGTCCGGATGGTCGCAGAGGGCGATGGAGACCAGGCCGACGCGCGTCGCGTATGGCCGCGCCGCCTCGGCGATCTCGAGGATGCGCTGCGTCGAAAAGGGCCTGACGGGCAGGTAGTTGTAGCCGGCCCAACAGAACCGGCAGAGATTCGCGCAACCACGCACGACCTCGATCAGCAGACGCGAGCCGAACTCGGTGTCGGGCGTGAAGATGCTCGTGGCTGGGGGATCCAGACGGTCCGCCGCTTTCACTGCGGCTTTCCTGACGACTGCCGGCGCGTGGCTGTCCGGACGCGGCGTGATGGCCGCGACGCGCCCGGGGCCGTCGTACGTCACCTCATAGAGGCTCGGCACGTAACAGCCACGAATCGTCGCCAGCCGCTCCAGCAGCGTCTCGCGGTCGCGCAGCCCGATCTCGGCAATCGCATCGACGATGTCGGGGACGAGCAGCTCGGCTTCGCCGGCCGCAATCAGATCCGCGAATGGCGCGAGCGGTTCCGGATTCACGAACGTGACGGCGCCGCCCACGACGATGAGCGGATCGCGCCAGTGGCGGTTGGCCGCGCGGGGTGCGAGGCCCGCGAGCCGGAGCATCGCCACGACGTTCGTGTAGTCCCATTCGAACGACACCGAGAACGCGAACACGTCGAAATCGCGCACCGGCGTGCCCGATTCGAGCGTCACGAGGGACGGCCCTCGTCCGGACATCGCCGCAAGTTCCTGCTTCGCCGGCAGGAACACGCGCTCGCACACCACGCGCTCGTCCGCGTTGAACCGCTGGTAGACGCTCTGGAGGCCGAGGTTCGACATCCCGACGAAGTACGTGTTCGGAAACGCCAGAGCCACGCGCAAGCGGCCACCGTGGGCACGGCGCACCGCGCCGACTTCACGCGCCAGAATGTCCTGCCGGCTCGCGCGCGGATCGGCGCCCCCGCGTCGAGGCGCAGCGTTCGTCTGGCGGGACCGGCTGGATTTGGCGCTCACGATGACGTGCCAGTCGTGCGTGTGGCGCACGTCCGCCGGCGACGCCGGCGGACAGTCTGGCTCTGGCAATTGTACTTGCACGCCGATGCGACGGGCAGGTCGCCCCCGTGAGCAGCTTCGGCGCTCGAGCGATTGCCGTTGGGATACGCTGTGCCCGCACACCAGCAGAACCGTATGCGTCATGCCCTCGGAGTGGTCGGCGCGGCGCTCAAGGTCGTGACGACCTGGGCCATCTCACAGGCGCTCGGACTCGTGGTGACGTTTGGAATCGGTACGCTCATGTCTGGGCGTCGTCCTCATCGCGGCGACGTTCTCGCCGTGTCCTTCTGGACATCGCTGGCGTTCCTCCTCGTTCTGCCGGTGTTCCTGATTTCACTGGAGCGGCTGTCCGGCGCGCCGGCGAGCCCTCGCGCGTTGGCGCGCGCCTCCGCGACGTGCGCGGTCGGCGGAGTCATCGCGATGCAGTTCATGGTGTATGCCCCGTCTCACTGGAGCATCGAGATGTTGCTGTTCGCGATCCAGGGCGCCGTGGCGGGTGCGTGCCTGCCGGTGATCTACAAGCTGCTCGACCGCACGTGAGGCGACGCACGGCCGCATCCGGGATCGGCGCCGCTCGTGGTCTACTGTGCGGATGCGAATTCGGGTCTACGACAACGCCGTGGCGCTCAGTCGCGATGCGGCGGCGGATGCGGCGCACGTGCTGCGCGAGACGATTGCCGCCCGTGGTGGCGCGCGGCTGATTGCGGCGACAGGCACGTCACAGATCGCATTCCTCGAAGCGCTCTGCGCCGAGTCGTCAATCGCGTGGGACCGCGTCGAGCTCTTCCATCTGGACGAGTATCTCGATCTTCCGCCGAATCATCCGGCGAGCTTCGTACGGTTCCTGCACGAGCGGTTGATCGACCGCGTCGGCATCCGTCGTGCACACATGCTGGACGCGGCAAGCGGCGATCCGGGCGAGGTGATTCGTCGCGTCAGCGCCGAGCTGGGCAAGGCGCCGATCGAGCTCGCCTTCGTGGGCATCGGCGAGAACGCGCATCTCGCCTTCAACGATCCGCCGGCGGATCTGGAGACCACGCGTCCGTTCCTCGTCGTCGAGCTCGACGAGGCGTGCCGTCGTCAGCAGGTTGGAGAGGGCTGGTTTCGCGACGTCACGGACGTGCCGAAGCGCGCGATCACGATGTCCGTGCACGAGATCCTGCAGGCGCGGCAGATTCTGTGTCTGGCGTCCGGTGCGCGCAAGCGGCAGGCGGTCGCTGACAGCTTCGGCGACGAAGGCATCAGCGCGATGGTTCCCGCGTCCGCGCTACGGCAGCATGCGCGGACGACGATCTATCTCGATCGCGACGCTGCGGCCGGGCTGACGCCAGACCAGCTATCGCGGTGGGCGTAAGGCTTTCGAACTTCGAACTTTCCCTTCAGCCTTCCTGCCGCCGAAGGAACGTCGGCATGTCGAGCGCCGACTCGCCGTCCTCGCCTGCTGGCGCGGCAGCCTGACGATACGCGGCGCCGACAAGGTCCACACCGCGGCGGCGCGCGACGACGGGCGTCCCGCCGTTGACCGCGATACGCTCCTCGGCCGGCGTCCGTGCAGACACCGCCGCGTACTGCGACAGATCGACGGGCGTCGTCTTCGTGGCTTGCGCCGCAGGTGATGTCTCGACCGTCGCGTGATCGAAGCCCGTCGCGATTACGGTGATCTTGACGCGGCCTTCCATCGCCGGGTCGACGACGGCCCCAAAGATGATGTTCGCGTCCTCGTGCGCGGCGCTGTAGACGATGTCCGAGGCTTCGCTGACTTCGGCCAGCGTCAAGTCCGGACCGCCGGTCACGTTGATGATCACGCCGCGCGCGCCTTCGACGTTCGCGTCCTCGAGCAGCGGGCTCGACACCGCGGCCGTGGCCGCGAGCCGCGCACGTCCCTCACCGCTCGCGATGCCCGTGCCCATGATCGCCAGCCCCATGCGCGACATGATCGTCTTCACGTCGGCGAAATCGAGGTTGATCAGGCCTGGCACGAGGATCAGATCCGAGATCCCCTGGATCGCCTGCCGTAGCACGTCGTCGGCCGTCTCGAATGCAGCGGCCATGCTCGTCGACCTGTCGACCGTCGTGAGCAGGCGCTCGTTCGGGATCGTGATCATCGAGTCGACCGATTCCTTCAGCTCGCGCAGGCCGAGCTCGGCCTGGTTCTGGCGCTTGCGGCCCTCGAAGCGGAAGGGCTTGGTCACGACCGCGACGGTCAGCGCGCCCATCTGATTCGCGAGGCTCGCGATGACCGGCGCAGCGCCGGTCCCCGTGCCGCCGCCGAGCCCCGTGGTCACGAACACCAGGTCGGCGCCCGTGAGCGCCTCGAGGATCTTGTCCGTGTCCTCGAGCGCCGCGGCGCGGCCGACTCCGGGATCGGCGCCCGCGCCCAGTCCTTTCGTCAACTGCGATCCGATCTGCAGCTTGACCGGCGCGGCGTTGTTCAGCAGCGCCTGCTGATCGGTGTTCGCGACGATGAACTCGACGTCGCCCAGGCCGGCGTTGACCATGCGGTTCACGGCGTTGCCCCCGCCGCCGCCCACACCGATGACCTTGATGCGCGCGCCGGCTTTCAGATGCTCATCGAGCGTCATGCGCAGCCGGGCGTCGGAAACATTGATCGAATGGCGAGCATCCATGATGGAAGCGATCCTTTCAGGCGAAACATCAGTACCAGACTTTCGTCCGGACGTACAGCGCAATCTCAGAAAAACTCTTTGAACAAGGTTCCAAACTGGCCGATCAGCCGGCCCAGCACGCTTGGACCGACGGCCACCGGTTCGGCCTGCATGCGCCCATGCGCATACGTGACGATGCCGACCGGCGTCGCGAACGCCGGGCTGTTGACGTGATCGGCCAAGCCGCCGATGCCTTCCGGTGCAGCGCGACGAACGGGCATCGCGAAGATCTGCTCCGCGATTTCCGTCATCCCTTCCAGCAGCGCGCCGCCGCCCGTGAGCACCATGCCGGAGTTCAGCGACTTCTCGTACCCGGCGCGGCGGATCTCATCCCAAAGCAAGTGGCAGATCTCTTCCGCACGCGGCTGCAGGATCTCCGACAGCACCCGTCGCGGCATCACGCGCGCGCGCCGGCCGGCGATGCTGACGACTTCCATCGTGTCGTCTTCGGCCACGAGCGACGTCAACGCGCAGCCGGATCGACGCTTCAGCTTCTCCGCGTCGGGGATCGGCATGCGCAGGCCGACGGCGATGTCGTTCGTGAAGTGATCGCCGCCGATCGCGAGCACGCCCGTGTGCCACAGGCTGCCGCGCTCGAAGATCGCGAAGTCCGTCGTGCCGCCGCCGATGTCGACGAGGCACACGCCGAGGTTGCGCTCATCGTCAGTGAGCACGGCCTCGCTCGCCGCCAGCTGCTCGAGCACCGTATCGACGACTTCGACGCCCGCGCGGTTGACGCACGCGATCATGTTCTGCATCGACGACGAGCTGCCGGTGACGACGTGCACGTTCACCTCGAGACGGCTGCCCGTCATGCCCACCGGCGATGGCACGCCGTCGACGTCGTCGACGACGAAGTCCTGCGGCAGGACGTGGAGGATCTCGCGCCCGCCCGGCAGCGCGACCGCGCGCGCCGCGTCGATCGCGCGCTTGACGTCCTCGCGCGTGATCTCGCGATTGCGGCCCGCGACTGCGACGACGCCGCGGCTGTTGAACGCTTTCACGTGGGCCCCGGACAACGCGAGATGGACGTTGTCGATCTCGACGCCAGCGGTCAGCTCGGCTTCGTCGAGCGCGCGCTTGATCGCCTCGGCCGCCGAGTCGACGTTGTTGACGATGCCGCGCCGGATGCCCTTCGACTCGGCCATGCCGATGCCGATGATGTCCAGCGTGCCGTCATCCATCACCTCGCCGACGATGACCGTCACGGCGGCGGTCCCCACGTCGAGCCCCACCAGATATCGTTCTCTCCGCGCCATACCCATCCTCGCTTCGCTCAGCCCGCCGCCTCAGTGTCTCGCCGCGACGGTCTTCGCCGGCCCGCGCAAGTACACCCGCTCGTCGAATCGGAGATCGACGTAGTCGATGTCGCGAAACCGCTCGATCAACCGCGGCCTCAAGTCGATGTAGTTCTGAAGACGCTCGACGAATCGCGCGTCACCGAGGTGCAGCCACGCGGGGTCGTCGTCGAACAGGACGACCGCATCGTGGGCGTTGGACACGTCGATCTGCGAGACGCGCTTGCGCAGGTCCGGACGCGCGCCCAACGCCGTCAGCAGATCGTCGGCGAGCCTGGCGCGCTCCGCCGGCACGGCCGGCGCACCGGCCTTCGACGCGACGAGCAATCCGTCGACGACGGGCAGGTCGAACTGCGCGTATTCGGGGCCGTAGTCGTCGATGATCACGCCGTCGTCGTCGACGAGGAACAACCGGTCGCCCTGACGCGCGACGGCCATCGGCACGCGCTCGACGACGGTGATGTCGAGCGTGGCCGGCAGCACGCGCGACAGCCGCACGTCGGCGACCCACGGCGAGTCCAGCAGACGCTGGCGATACGCGGGCAGATCGGCCTGCAGCAGGTTCTCGCGGTGGATGCCGTCGAGAATCGACTCGACGTCGCCCGTCGAAAGATGCGCATTGCCGTGCACGACCAGACGCCGGATGCGCAGGAGCTCGCTGTGGAGCACGAGCGTTCCGAGCCACGCGCAGATGCCGGCTACGACGAGCGTGACGACGCCCCACCGCACCAGACGCGTGGTCAGGCGGCCGTAGCGCCGGCGCCGGCCTGCGGATCCATCCGCACGGTGAAAGCGCCGGTCGGCGGGCATCGCGACGCCCGGCGTCGGCAGACCGCGGCGTGCGGCGTGATCGCGGCTCATGCGCGGGCCTCCCGTCGAGACAGCGCGTCGAGAATGCGAGGCGCCGCGGCCGCGATCGATCCCGCGCCGAGCGTGATCACCAAATCGCCGGCGCGTGCGTCGGATGCGACGACATCAGGCACGGCGTCCAGGCTGCGCGCGACGACGAGCCGCTTCACGTGCGGCTCGATCGCGCGCGCGAGCGCGTCGACGGTGACGCCATCGATTGGCGCCTCGCCGGCGGCATAGATGTCGGTGAGCACGACGACATCCGCACCGCTCAGCGCGGGTCCGAACGCGTCGAGCAGATCGCGCGTGCGGCTGAAGCGATGCGGTTGAAAGACGACGACCAGCCGTCCCGGACGGCCGTCACGCGCGGCGCGCAAGACCGCCGCGATCTCCGTCGGATGATGACCGTAGTCGTCGACGACCGTGACGCCAGCGACCGCGCCTCGCACCTGATACCGGCGCTCGGCGCCGCGGAAGTCCGCGAGCGCCGATTGGATCTCGTCGAACCGCACGCCGATCTCGAGCCCGATCGCTGCGGCGGCAAGCGCGTTCTGCAGGTTGTGCCGGCCCGGCACGCTGAGCGCGATTCGTCCGCGTCCGGTGCCGTCGGGCACGCCGCGAATTTGATAGACGACGTCGCAGGATGCAGATCGCCCGTCGCTGGCCGGCGCGATCCCCCGCACATCCGCGTCATCGCTGAAGCCGTACGTGATCGTGCGCCGGCTGAGGGACGGCAACAGCGCACGGACCGCTTCGTCATCGACGCACGCGACCACCGCGCCGTAGAACGGCACGCGATCGGCGAAGGCGCGAAACGCCTCGACGAGACGATCGAACGATCCGTACGTGTCCATGTGCTCGCGGTCGATGTTGGTGATGACGGCCAGCGCCGGCGACAGCTTGAGGAACGAGCGATCGCTCTCGTCGGCCTCGACGACCATGTACTGACCGCGTCCGAGCTTCGCGTTGCTGCCGAACGCGCTGAGCCGGCCGCCAATCACCGCGGTCGGATCGAGCCCGGCGTGCTCCAGCATCAGCGCTACCATCGACGTCGTCGTGGTCTTGCCGTGCGCGCCGGCCACGGCGATGCCGACGCGCAGCCGCATGAGCTCGGCGAGCATCTCGGCGCGCGGGATCACGGGCACGTGGCGCGCGCGGGCGGCGACGATTTCCGGATTGTCCGGCGCGATCGCGGACGACACGACGACGACGTCGGCGTCAGCGACGTGGCGGCCGTCGTGACCGACGTCGATGCGCACGCCGAGCGAGGCGAGCCGATCCGTGATGTCGGATCGCCGCGCATCGGATCCGCTGACGCGGTAGCCGAGGTTCGCGACCAGTTCGGCGATGCCACTCATCCCGATCCCACCGATCCCCACGAAGTGCAGATGGCGCGTGCGCCCGAGCCACATCACGCCGCGATCTCCAACAGCCGCTCGACGATGCGCGCCGCAGCGTCGGGGCGCGCCAGTCGCCGCATCGCGGCGCTCATCGCCTCGAGCCGCGCGCGATCGGCGATCAGCGGCGCGACGACATCCGCAAGCCGCGCGCCCGACAACTCCCGCTCGTCGACGATCACCGCGGCGCCGGCGTCCGCGAGCACGCGCGCGTTGCGGCGCTGGTGATCGTCGGTCGCCGCGCCGAAGGGCACGAGCACCGCCGGACGTCCCGCCGCCGCCAGCTCCGCCAGCGTCGTCGCGCCCGCGCGGCAGATCACCAGGTCCGCATCGATCACTTCCCGGACCACCGGGTCCAGAAAGGACTCCGCCCGCGCCGCAACACCGGCACGCGCATACCCTTCCCGCACGACGGCCAGATCGCGCTCGCCGGTCTGATGGACGAGCTCGAGACCAGGACACCGCCGCGCCAGCTCGGGCGCCGCCTCCACAACGGCCACGTTGACGACGTGCGCGCCCTGGGAGCCGCCAAGAATCAGCACCCGTGGCCCGGCATCGGACCGGGACGTGCGAACCGCCGTGAAGAACTCGGGACGAACCGGATTACCGGCAACGAACCCCCTCGTGCCGAAGAACCGCCGTGTCTCGTCGTACGTGACGGCGGCCGCGCGCACCACGCGCGCGAGCCAGCGGTTCGTCAAACCTGGCACCGCGTTCTGCTCGATCACCATCGTCGGAATGCCACGCAAGGCTGCGAGCAGCACGACCGGGCCGGAGCTGTACCCGCCAACGCCCAGTACCACGTCCGGCGATCGTCGCGACAGCACGCGCCACGCGTCGAGCGCCGACGGCACCAGCAGCGCAGCGCCGCGCACGCGCGCACGCAACGACTTGCCCTTCAATCCCGCGCTGCGAATCACATCCAGCGCGAAGCCCTCGCGCGGCACGACGCGCGCCTCGAGGCCGCGCGACGTCCCCGCGAACGACACCTCCGCATCCGGGTGCTGCCGCAGCAGCTCGCGTGCGACGGCGATGCCCGGATAGAGATGTCCGCCGGTGCCGCCGCCGGCGATCACGATCGAGAGGCGCCGCTGAGGCGCCGAGGCTCCCTGCGTCATGCCTCGTCCTCATGCCTCCTGCCCGCCGAGGGTCCAGTCCGTCCGCTTCATCGTCGCGGCAACGGTCGATGACGCCTGCTGCGAGATGTTGAGCAGCACGCCCATCGCGACCATGTTGATGAGCAGCGACGATCCGCCGTTGCTCACGAACGGCAGCGGCAGACCCTTCGTCGGCGCGAGGCCGGTGACGACGGTGATGTTCAACATCGCCTGGACGGCGATCATCATCGTGATGCCGACGGCGAGCAGCGAGCCGAACCGATCGGGCGCGAGCAGCGCCACGCGCAGGCCGCGCCACGCGAGCAGCGCGAACGCGCCGAGGATGACCGTCGTGCCGATCAAGCCGAGCTCCTCACCGATGATCGAGAAGATGAAGTCCGTGTGCGCTTCCGGCAGATAGAAGAGCTTCTGCATGCTGCCGCCGAGCCCGCGCCCGATCATCCCGCCCGATCCGAGCGCGATGAGCGATTGATAGAGCTGAAAGCCGTCGCCCAGCTTCGTGCCTTCGGGATCGAGGAACGCCAGCACGCGCTTGAAGCGATACGCCTTCAGGACGACGAGCGCGATCGCGGCGGGCGTAATCGCGAAGAACGCGGTGAGCAGATGGCGATAGCGCAGACCGCTCGCGTAGAGCATGGCGATCGCGATCAGCACGATCGACACGGCCGTGCCGAAGTCCGGCTCGAGCAGCACGAGGCCCGCGAGCCCGAACGTGACGATCGCGATCGGGGCGACTGCGTACGCCAGATCCGCGATGCGGTGCATGCGCCGCTCGAGAATGGCCGCCGTGAACACGATGACGGAAAGCTTGGCAAGCTCCGACGGTTGCAGCGAGAACAAACGGAATGAGAGCCAGCGCTGCGTGCCGTTGATGCGAGGCTCGAAGAACACGGCCAGCAGCAGCGCGCCGGTCACGCCGAGGAGCGACCAGATCACGGCCGGCCGGCGGTAGTCGTGGTAGTCGATCTGCATCGCGCCGAACATCAGCACGAAGCCGAGCACCGACCACACGACCTGCTTGGCGAGAAAGTAGTACGACGCCTGGAACTTGTTGGCCGCCTGGACGGACGATGCGCTGTAGACCATCACGATGCTGGCGCCGACGAGCAGCGTCGTGAGCAGGAACAGCGTCTTGTCCGATTTCAGCGTGCGTGCCATCGTCCGGCGACCTCGGCTTCCGTCTGCGTTCCCGTGCAACCGCGATCGCCCGCCTCTAAAGCTCCGCGCGATCGCGTCCGAAACTGATGGGCGATGTCACCCTGACGTCGCCCGGGCCGCTCGCGCGGCCGTGAGTGAGCGGTCAACAGTCATCAGCCGGACCTGGACCAGGACACCCGCCTCACAGGCCAGAAGGGCCTGTGTTCCCAGCGGCAAGCTCCTCGCCGCCGAATCCGATCTGATGACTGCTGACCGCTCAACCCCTTTGCCATGACCTCACGTCACGGCGTTTTCTCCGGTGCGGTCGCGTGCACGTCCGCCGCCACCGCCCGCGCCTCCTCCGCGAACGCGCGTCCGCGCGCCGCGTAGTCGGCGAACATGTCGAAGCTCGAGCACGCCGGCGCGAGCAGTACGGCGCCGCCCGTCGGCGCGAGATCGAACGCGCGCCGTACGGCGTCGTGCATCGATGCCGCGCGCGCGACCGGCACGAGATCGCCGAGCGCCTGCTCGACGAGCTCCGCCGCCTCCCCGATGGCCACGATGCCGCGCGCGTGTTGACGCACGGCCTCGCGCAGATCGCGAAAGTCACCGCCCTTGTAGCGGCCGCCGATGATCGGCACGACGCCGGCACCGACGCTCTCGATCGCGCGCCTGGCAGACACGACGTTCGTCGCCTTCGAGTCGTTGATGAACCGAATCCCGTCGACCTCGGCGACGCGCTGCAGCGCGTGCTCGAGGCCCTCGAACGTCTCAACCGCGCGGTGCATGGCCGCCGCCGGCACGCCCGCGAGGCACGCAACGGCGGACGCCGCGAGGACGTCCGAAAGCAAGTGCCGTCCGGGCAACCGCACGGCGGACACGGGCAGCAGCGGACGGGCGCTCGCACCGCGGCGGCGCTCGACGATCTCGCCGGCGTCGACCGTGACGCCATCGCTGATCGGCGCGTCGAGCGCGAAGTCGAAGCGGCGCGCACGTGCGCTGCGCGCCAGCTCGAGCGACGCCGGATCGTCGGCGTTGATGACCGCCCAATCCGCCGTCGTCTGGTTCGCGAAGATCCGCGCTTTGGCGCTCGCGTACTCGTCGAACGACGCGTGCCGGTCGAGGTGATCCGGCGACAGGTTCACGAGCACCGCAATCCACGGGTGGAATCGGTCCGTCGTCTCGAGCTGGAAGCTGCTGACTTCGACGACATGCACCGAGTCCGGCGTCGACTCGGCGACTTGCGCGCTCAGCGCGGTGCCGAGATTTCCGCCGGCCGTGACGCGTACGCCGCCGGCCTGCAGCATCCTCGCCGTCAGCGTCGTCGTCGTGGACTTCCCTTTCGTGCCCGTGATCGCCACGACCCGTCCGGTCAGCCAGCGCGACGCGAGCTCGATCTCGCCGATGATCGGCACGCCGCGGCGCCGCGCGGCGGCGAACGCCGGCTGCGCCGGCGGCACGCCCGGGCTGAGCACGACGAGATCGGCATCGGCGAACAGCACATCGCGATGCGGCCCGAGCTCGATTGCGACACCGCGCGCGCGCAGGTCGTCCGCGCCGTCGAACGGCGTCGTGCGAGAGTCGGCGAGCGTCACGCGCGCGTGGCGCTCGCGCAGCAGCACGGCGGCGGCGATGCCGCTCCTCGCCGCGCCGACCACGACCACGTGTTGTCCCGCCACGCTGAAGCTCACGTCATCACCTCAACTTGAGCGTGGTCAGGCTGAAGAGCGCAAAGATGATCGACAGGATCAGGAAGCGCGTGATGATCTTCGGCTCCTGCCAGCCGCTCAACTCGAAGTGGTGATGGATCGGCGACATCTTGAAGACGCGCCGGCCGGTCAGCTTGAACGACGTGACCTGGATGATCACGGACGCGGCTTCCATCACGAACACGCCGCCGACGATCGGCAGCAGCAGCTCCTGCTTGATCAGAATCGCGACCGTACCGAGCGCGCCGCCGAGCGCGAGCGACCCGACGTCACCCATGAAGATCTCCGCCGGATGCGCGTTCCACCAGAGGAAGCCGAGGCTTGCGCCGACGAGCGCGCCACAGAAGATCGTCAGCTCGCCGACGGGCTCGAAGTGCACGAGCAGCAGGTAGTCCGCGAACACGCGATGGCCGGTGACGTACGTGAGCGCCGTGAACGTCGCGGCCGACACCGCGAACGTGCTGATCGCCAGACCGTCGAGGCCGTCCGTCAGATTGACGGCGTTGGTCGCGCCGACGAGCACGAGGATCGCGAACACGACATAGCCAATGCCGAGATCGGGAATCCAGCGCTTGAAGAACGGCGGGATCAGCCGGGTGTTGTACAGCGGCGGGTCGTGACCGGCGAGCACCATGAGCGCGATACCGACCCCGAGCGCCACGGCGATCTGCGCGGCGAACTTGTATCGCGCGAAGAGACCGTAATGGCTGTGGCGCGTAACCTTCAGGTAGTCGTCGACGAAGCCGATCGCCCCGAAGAGCGCCGTCGCAATGACCGCGATCCAGATGTAGACGTTGCTCAGATCCGCCCACAGCAGCGTCGGAACGAACACCGCCGTCAGGATCAGCAAGCCGCCCATCGTCGGCGTGCCGGCCTTCGGCTTGTGGCTTGCCGGGCCGTCCTGGCGCACGACCTGTCCGATCTGGAACGCACGCAACCGGCGAATCAACCACGGCCCGAGCAGCAGGCTCAACGCCAGCGCCGTGAGGCTCGCCGCCGCCGTGCGAAACGTGATGTAGCGCACGACGCCCAGACCGGGCACACGCTCGGCGAACGGCAGTAGAAGGTGGTACAGCACTACGCCACCTCCTTCAGCCGATCGACGACGAGATCCGTGCGCGTGCCGCGCGAGCCCTTGACGAGCACGAGATCGCCAGGCGCGATCAGCACGGCGATCGCGTCGGCGGCCTGACGGCTGTCGGTGAAGCGATGGATGCGATCGCCGGCGAGCCCACCCTCGCGCGCGCCTGCAGCAAGTGCGTCGGCATCGTCGCCACCAATCGCGACGAGCACGTCGACGCCCGCGTCAGCGGCCGCACGGCCGCACGCGCGATGCAACTCGCGCGATGAATCTCCCAGCTCGAGCATGTCGCCGAGCACGGCGATGCGCCGGCCGGCCGCCGGCGTCGCCGCGAGCGCACGCAGCGCGGCCATCGTCGCGGCCGGACTGGCGTTGTACGAATCGTCGACCACGCGCGCGCCGTTGACCAATCGCGTCGATGCGCCTCGACGCGCGACCGGCGCCAGCGCGGCCACACGATCTTCGATCGCCTGGCGATCGACGTGCAGATCGACGGCGACCGTCACCGCGGCGAGCACGTTCGAAAGATGCGCGCGGCCGGGCAGCGGCACATTCAGGTGCAGCGGACCAACGGGCGTCGAGACATCGGCGGCGACGCCGTCGAACCCGCGATCGACGACACCAGTCGCCCGCACGTTCGCGGGCGCCGATTCGCCGAACGTCAGCCGCCGGACTCGCGCGCGCGACACATGCGCCATGACGAGCGGATCGTCGGCGTTGGCGACGACGACCGTGTCGGCCGTCGCACGCTCGAGAATCTCCGCCTTCGCGTCGGCGACGGCTTCGCGCGATCCGAAATGACCGATGTGCGCGTCGCCGACATTCGTCCAGACGCGCACGTCCGGCTCGGCGATCTCGACGAGCGTCCGGATCTCCCCCGCGTGATTCATGCCGAGCTCGACGACCGCGATGTCGGGCCCATGACGCAGCTCGATCAGCGACAGCGGCAGGCCAATGTGGTTGTTGAGATTGCCGCGATTGCGATACACGCGATACCGCGCCTCGAGCAGATTCGCCGTCACTTCCTTCGTCGTCGTCTTGCCGGCGCTGCCGGTGATCGCGACCACGCGTGCGCCTGACGCGCGGCGAATCGTCCGCGCCAGCGCCTGCAGCGCGCGCAGCGTGTCCGGCACGACGATGACGGTCGCGCCGGCGGCGTCAGCCGGCGGCGTCTCGACGAGCAGGCCCGTCGCGCCTCCGGACAGCGCCTGCATCAGGAACGCATGTGCGTCGAACCGCTCCCCGCGCAGCGCGACGAACAACGTGCCCGGCGCGCTCGCTCGCGTGTCCGTCGACACGCCGTCGAACACGGTCGTCGCCGAGCCCGCCACGATCCGTCCTCCGGTCGCCTCGGCGACCAGCGCTGCCGTCACGATCACGATGCTCACGGCGGCCGTCACACGTTGGAAGCCGCGCGCCGATGACCGAGCGCGCTGCGAGCGACGTCGACATCGCTGAAGGGCAGCGTGCGATCGCCGATGACTTGATACGTCTCGTGGCCCTTGCCGGCAATCAAGACGAGATCGCCGGGCCTGGCCACACGAATCGCGTGATCGATGGCGCGGCGCCGATCGACTTCGATCACATACGGCGTCCGCGGCCGCTTCGGTGCGCCGGGCTCCGGCGTCGGTGCGAGCCCGCGCACGATCTCGTCGATGATCCGCACGGGATCTTCCGATCGCGGATTGTCCGAGGTCAGCACGACCAGATCGCTCAGCCGGGCGGCGACGGCGCCCATCAGCGGCCGCTTGCTGCGATCGCGATCGCCGCCGCAGCCGAACACCGTGATCAACCGTCCCGCCGCCAGCGGCCGCGCCGTCTCGAGCAGGTTCTTCAGCGCGTCGTCGGTGTGCGCATAGTCGACGACGACGCGAACGTCGTCGGCGCTGGTCGAAACGATCTGGAAGCGTCCAGGCACGTGCTCGAGCGCCGCGATGCCGCGCTCGATCGCGTGCGCCGGCAGGTCCAGCGCGATGGCCGTCGCGGCGGCCGCAAGGATGTTGTAGACGTTCGGCCGCCCGATGAGCGGCGATCGGATCGACAACGTACGATCCCGCGTCTGCATGTCGAACGCCAGCCCCTCGAGCGTGTACTCGATGTTCGACGCACGCACGTCGGCGGCATGGTCGATGGCGTACGTCACGGCGCGCGGCAGCGTGCTGGCAAGCTCGACGCCGCGCGGATCGTCGACGTTGACGATGGCTGGTGCCCCAGACGGCAGCATCTCGAACAGGCGCTTCTTCGCCGCGAAGTACTGCTGCATGTCGCCGTGGAAATCGAGGTGATCGCGCGTCAGGTTCGTGAAGACGCCCGCCGCGAACCGCAGATATTCGACGCGGCGCAGCGCCAGCGCGTGCGACGACACTTCCATCGCGCAGGCCTGACAGCCTTTCGTCCGCATCTCTCGCAGCAGCCGCTGCACGTCCGACGCTTCCGGCGTCGTATGCAGCGCATCGCGCTCGTCGGCTGGCGACGGCCCCACCTTCATCGTCACCGTGCCGAGGCGGCCGCACGGCATGCCCGCCGCGTCGAACACCGACGCGAGCAGGTAGGTCGTCGTCGTCTTCCCGTTGGTGCCAGTGACGCCGACGAGCGTCAGCTCCTCGCTCGGATGTCCCTGGACGATCGCGGCCAGCTCCGCCAGTGCGATCCGCGCGTCAGGTGTCGTCAACCACGGCACCGCGGTCTCGGTGGCCGCCGGTGTCTCCGCCACGATCGCGACCGCACCACGCGCGATCGCGTCGGCGGCGAAGCGCGCGCCGTCGACGCGGTGCCCCGGAATCGCGACGAACACTGCGCCACGCGAGGCCGCGCGTGAGTCGTGCACGACCGTGGTGACCGGCGTGTCGCCGCGTCCGGCCTGCTCGATCCGCGCGCGCGCATCGGCGGCGAGCGTCCGCGCGGACGCCACCAGCTCGGCCAGCGTCATGGATTGGCCTCGCCGGCGATCGAACTGCGGTCTGCGTCGCGCCGCAGCTCGACGAATGCCTGACCGCCGGCGTCGATGGGAACACCCGGTTCCGGTGACTGCCGGACGACGAATCCCGATCCGCTGATGCGCGGCGTCATGCCGATCGCGCCGAGTGTTCGCATCGCCTCACGCCCGCTCGCGCCGCGCAGATCCGGCATGAGCGCCGGACCGTCGGCGGCCTGTGGCTGCGCCGGCAGCGACGTCACGCGCACACGCTGCCACTGTGCGGGCAGCGGCTCCGGCGCTGCAGGCACGAGGACCGGTGGTGCGGGATTCACGGTCGGCGGCACGCCGGCGTACTGCAGCGCGGCCTCCGCGATCCGCTTGAAGATGGGCCCCGCGACCGGGCCACCGTAGTACGAGCCGGCGCGCGGCGTGTCGATGACGACGAGGATCGTGTAGACCGGCCGCCGCGACGGGATGAAGCCGACGAACGACGCGTTGTACTCGGAGTCCGAGTAGCGGCCGTTGACGATGCGATGCGCCGTTCCGGTCTTGCCGGCGATCGAATATCCGTCGATCTTCACCATTGTCGCCGTGCCACGCTCGACGACGGCTTCCATCATCGTCGTGAGCTCGGCGGCGGTGTCGGGCTCGATCGCACGGTGCAGCGCCTTCGGAGCGATCGCTTCGCGCATGCCGTTGCGAATCACGGCGCGCACGATGTGCGGCTCCATCAACGTGCCGCCGTTGGCGACCGCGCTGGCCGCCGTCACCATCTGCAACGGCGTGACGCTGATCTGATACCCCATCGACACCGACGCGAGCCCGCTTTGCGTCAAGTTCGCGTTCCAGAGCCCGCGGCTGCCACCGGGCAGATCGGGTGCAAGCTGTTGGCCAAAGCCGAACCGCTGCACATACTTCGTCATCAGGTCGGCGCCCGTGCGCAGACCGACTTTCACCGCGCCAACATTGCTCGACTTCGCGATGACGTCGATGAACGGCATCACGCCCATGCCGTGATGTGCGTCGGAGATCGGCTTGCTGCGTCCCGGAATCACGATGTAGCCGGGATTGGTGTCGATCAGATCCGTCGGCTTGACGATGTGGTTCTCGAGCGCGGCGGACGCCGTCACCATCTTGAAGGTCGATCCCGGCTCGTAGACGTCCGCGATCGCGCGATTGCGCAGCGCGTCGACGCTGAAACGGCTCGCGATGTTCGGGTTGAACGTCGGGTAGTTCGCCAGCGCGAGGATCTCGCCCGTCCGCGGATCCATGATGAGCGCCGTTCCGCCGCGCGCGCGATTGGCTTCGACGCCGGCCTTGAGCTCGCGCTCGGCGATGTACTGCAGGTTGACGTCGATGGTCAGCTCGACCGCCGCGCCGGGCACCGGCGGACGCTCGACGACCGTGTCCAGGCGCCGGCCGTGCGCGTCGACCTGCACGCGCGCGAGGCCCGCCTGGCCCTGCACGTCCTGATCGAACGAGTACTCGACGCCGGCCTGCCCCGTGTTGTCGAGGCCGACGAATCCAAGGACGTGCGCGGCCAGCTCGGCGTACGGATAGTAGCGGCGCGGCTCGGTGCGCAGCAGGATGCCGGGCAGTCCGAGGGCGTCGACGCGCGCGACCTGATCGGGCAGGACGGTGCGCGAGCGGCGCACATAGACGAACCGCTTGATGCTCGACAGCGTCCGGACGAGCTCCTCGCGATCCTTGCGCGTGCAGTCGCGCAGCGCATCGCAGATCGCGTCGGCCGTCGTCTGCTTCTCCGACGGTTTGATGAGCGACGGATCCGCCACGATCGAATCGGCGTCGACGGAGTACGCCATCAGGCGCCCCTCGCGATCGAGGATGTCTCCGCGCGGCGCTTCGGGACGAATCTCGGACTCCTGCTGCGCGATCGCCTCCGCGAGCCGCGCATCGTGCTGCACCACCTGCAGCATGACGAGCCGGGCTTCGAGCGTGACGGCCCACAGCGCCAGAAACGCGAGGGCGCAGAACGCCCGGCGCTTGACGACGGGACGCCAGGCGGCGTCGAGCTTGCGATCGGGCCGCTCGTCGGCCGGGAACGGATCGATCGGCTCCATGCGATCGACGACGGTTCGGCCGATCTGCAACAGCCTGCGGGGTGTCCAGAGCTTCGCCATGGCGCCTCCGCGTCTTCAGCGCGCCTGCGCGACGATCGCGCCCGACGGCGATGCCGCGTGCGCCCGCTCGATCACGACCGTGTCGGCGAGCGACGGCCGGTGCAGCCCGAGCGCTTCGGCGCGCGGCTCGATCTGCTGCGGCGCGCGCAGCGCCTCGAGGTTCAAGCGAAGCTGGCGGTTCTTGCTCTGCTCGTCCGCGCGGTCGATCCGCAGCTGTTCGATCCGGTATCCCGTCAAGTCCATCGTGCTGCGCTGTCGCACCGAGAACAGCAGCATCGCGACGATGAGCATCGCGAGCAGCAGCAGGCGGCGCAGATCGCGGCCGTGCCGGCCGTCCGCCTCGCGCTGGATCGGATTGTTGCGAACGTCCGTCTTGACGGCGTACTCGAGATCGATGCTGTTCATGCCGCCCTCTCCAGGACACGAAGGCGCGCGCTGCGCGCGCGCGGATTGCGGGCGCATTCCTCGTCGCCCGGCGTCACCGGACGCCGCGTTGCGACCAGAAAGGCGTCGTCTTCGGCCGCCAGCGCGCGAAAGCGATGCTTGACGGCGCGGTCCTCGATCGAATGAAACGCGATGACGGCGAGCCGTCCGCCGCGTGCGAGACAGCGCGGCGCCGCGTCCAGCCATCCCTGCACGCCGCCCGGCTCGTCGTTCACCCACATCCGCAACGCCTGGAACGTGCGCGTCGCCGGATCGATCCGCTGCCAGCCCCTGCCGCCGGCGGCGCGGCGGACGACGGCCGCCAAGGCGCCGGTGTCGGTGAGCGCGCCGCGATCGCGGGCCGCGACGATCGCCCGCGCAATCCGCCGTGAATGACGCTCGTCGCCGTACTGCCAGATCACGTCGGCCAGCTCGGTGTCCGTCACGGCCGCGAGCCGCTCGGCGAGCGTCAGCCCACGCGTGCGATCCATCCGCATGTCGAGCGGCCCCGCCTGGCGGAAGCTGAAGCCGCGCGCCGGCTCGTCCAGCTGCATCGAGGACACGCCAAGGTCGACCACCATGCCCTGGACCTCCGTCAGCCCTTCGGCCGCCAGCACCTCGGCCACGCGCCGATAGTCGTCGTGCACGAACGTGACGCGATCGGCGGCCTCGGCCAGCCGCCGCCGCGCTTCGACGATCGCGTCGGCGTCGCGATCGATGCCGATCACGCGTCCCGCGCCCGCGTCGATCAGCGCGCGCGTGTGTCCGCCGAGGCCCAGCGTGCCGTCGACGTACACCCCGTCCGGCTGCGGCCGGAGCCACTCGACCACTTCCGCCGCGAGCACCGGCTCGTGCGACGGCTCAGATGCCGAACTCAGCGAGCGCCCGGGCATCGTCATCCGTGAACGGCTCGCGCTGGAGCGTCGAGAGGAAGCGGTCGTGATTCCACACTTCGAGAAAATTCCCCTGGCCGAGCACGTCGACATCCCCCGTGATACCCGCCGTCTCGCGCAAACGCGGGGAGATCGACACACGACCCTGCGCGTCGAACTCGAGGGGCTGCCCAAAGTAGCTGGCCCGTTTGCTAAACTTTTTTCGTGCCGGATGCGACGAGGGCATGCGCTCCAGGCGCTGCTCGACCTCTTCCCAGACCGGCATCGGATAGATGAGAACGGAGTCGCCCGTGACGCTGGTGACGTACAGCTTCGCGCCGTGCTGCTCTTCCACGAACGCCTTGAAGGCGCTCGGGAGCTTGAGCCGCCCTTTGTCGTCGATCTTGGCGGGGTAGCTGCCGCGAAGCACGTTCACTCCACTCTGGTCCAACAAACTCCACGGCGATGGTAGAGGTACCCTCCCGCACTGTCAACGGCAAACTGGTGAAGGAATTGAGGTTACGTTTTTATTTCGCCTGATTTTTCGTCCGACGAAAATCAAGCGAATTAGGATGTGCGTGGTACCATGCACGGCTCGACATGAGCCCATCGCGCGTTGTTGTCTGCGAAGCGCAGGTGCCGTTCGTGCGGGGCGGCGCCGAATCGCTCGTGCGTGAGCTCGTGGCGCAATTGCGGGTGCGTGGCTACGACACGGATCTCGTCAGCGTGCCATTCAAGTGGTATCCCGCCGAAGAATTGTTCACGCATGCGGCCGCGTGGCGTCTCCTCGATCTCAGCGAGAGCACGGGCCGGCCGATCGATCGCGTGATCGCCACGAAATTTCCGACGTACTGCGTGCGCCATCCGAGCAAGGTCACGTGGCTCGTGCATCAGTACCGCGCGGCGTACGAGCTGGCGGGAACGCCGTACAGCGAGTTCGATCACGTCGAGCGCGACGTCGCGGTGCGCGAGCGCCTGATCGATCTCGACACGCGGATGCTCGCGGAATCGCGGCGGATTTTCACGATCGCGCAGACGGTGACGGATCGGCTGTCGCGCTACAACGGACTGCCGGCCGAAACGCTGTATCATCCCCCGCGACTGGCCGATCGCCTGCACGCCGGGCCGTACGGCGATTACGTGCTGTCGATCGGCCGGCTCGAGGCGGTGAAGCGTGTCGACCTCGCGATTCGCGCGCTCGCGCACGTCCCGGACGCCGTCTCGCTCGTCGTCGCGGGCACCGGCACGCAGCGCGCGGCGTTCGAGCGGATCGCCGCCGACGAAGGCGTGGCCTCGCGCGTGCGCTTTCTCGGCGAGATCGACGACGACATGCTGATCGAGTTGTACGCGAACGCGCTGGCGGTCGTGTACCCGCCGTTCGACGAGGACTTCGGCTATGTCACGCTCGAGGCGTTCCTGTCGAAGAAGCCGGTGATCACGACGTCGGACGCCGGCGAGCCGGCGCTGTTCGTCGTCGACGGTGTCAACGGCCGCGTGACCGCGCCGGATCCAGCCGCGATTGGTGAGGCGATCGCGGCACTCGCCGCCGATCGCGCGCGGGCGAAAGCGCTGGGCGAAGCGGGCTACGATCGCGCGCGGCCCATCACGTGGCACGAGACGATCGATCGGCTGGTCGAAGGCTTGTGAAGCTCATCATCCAGATCCCGTGCCTCAACGAGGCGCAAACGCTGCCCGCGACGCTCGCGGACCTGCCCACGTCGGTGCCGGGCGTCGACGCGATCGAGCTCCTCGTCATCGACGACGGCTCGACGGACGACACGGCGGCGGTGGCCCGCGCACACGGCGTCCATCACGTGCTGCGCTTCCGCCGGCGCAAAGGGCTGGCCGTCGCGTTCATGGCCGGCATCGACGCCAGCGTGCGCGCCGGTGCCGATCTGATCGTCAACACGGATGCGGACAACCAGTACGCCGGAGCGGACATCGCCAAGCTCGTCGCGCCGCTGCTCTCCGGACGGGCCGACATCGTGATCGGGGATCGCAACATCCGCGAGATTCGCCACATGTCCTGGCCGAAGAAGCTGCTGCAGCGCCTCGGCAGCTGGGTCGTGCGCCAGGTGTCGAGCACCGAAGTGCCGGACACGACGAGCGGCTTCCGCGCTTACACGCGCGAGGCCGCGCTGCGCATGACAGTCGTGTCGGACTTCTCCTATACGCTCGAGTCGATCATCCAGGCCGGCAAGAAGCGCATGGCGATCGCGCACGTCGAGGTGGCGACCAACGCGCACACGCGGCCGTCGCGGCTGTTCCACAGCATCTGGGCGTATCTGAAGCAGTCCGGCGCGACGATCGTGCGCATCTACACGATGTACGAGCCGCTGAAGGTCTTCTCGTACATCGGCTCGGCCGTGTTCCTCGCGGGCTTCGCGATTTCGCTGCGCTTCCTCTACTACTACCTCTTCGCGCATGGCGCCGAAGGCAAGATCCAGTCGTTGATCCTGTCGGCGGTCCTGATGATCGTCGGCTTCCAGGTCGTGCTCATCGGATTGGTTGCGGACGTGATCTCCGGCACGCGCAAGCTGCTCGAAGACCTGCTCTACCGCGTCCGGCGCATGGAAGCCGCGTCGCCATCGCGCGATGACGACGCGGACGTGGAGCGCTGAACGATGGCTGATCCGTCGACGGTTTCTGTCGTCATCCCCGCCATGAACGAAGCGGGCGCGATCGCGGGCGTCGTGCGCGAGCTCGCCGCGGCGGCGGCGTGGCGCGAGATCCTCGTCATCGACGATGGATCCACGGACGCGACGGCGGCGGAAGCCGCGGGCGCCGGCGCACGCGTCATCCGCCATCCGTACAACAAGGGCAATGGCGCGGCCGTGAAGACCGGCATCCGGGAGGCCGCGGGCGACTATCTGCTGATCATCGACGGCGACGGCCAGCACAAGCCGTCCGACGCGCTCCGTCTCGTCTCGCGCCTCGGCGACTACGATCTCGTCGTCGGCGCGCGATCGAGCGCAACGCAGGCGGGCGTGCGGCGGCGGCTCGGCAATGCGGTGCTCAACTGGCTCGCGTCCTATCTGGCGGACTTCCCGATTCCCGATCTCACGTCGGGATTCCGCGCGGCGCGCCGTGACGTACTCCGCGAGTTCATCACGCTGCTGCCCAACGGCTTCTCGACGCCCACGACGACGACGCTGTCGTTCCTGCGCGCGGGCTACAACGTCACGTTCGAGCCGGTCGAAGCGCGGACGCGCGTCGGACAATCGAAGATTCGCCTCGCCAGCGACGGCCCGAAGTTTCTGCTGATCATCATGCGCGTGATGACGATCTTCAGTCCGCTGCGCGTGTTCCTGCCGATCGCCGGCGTCTGCTTCCTGGCGGGCGCCGCCTACGCGGTCTGGACCATCGCCACGCAGTTGCACGTCACCAACACGTCGGTCCTGCTGATCGTGATCGCCGTGCTGATCCTGCTCGTCGGCCTCGTGTCCGAACAAGTCGCGGCGTTGCGCGCCGATGGACGCCGCTAGCACGCGAGATCGCCTGCCCGTGGCATGGCTGACGGCCGCGACGCTGGCCGCGCTCGTCGCACGCCTCGCCTTCGGGCTGCTCTACTGGACGCATCAACCCCTGACGCGTGACGAGCTCGAGTACTTGTCGCTCGCGCGCAGCCTCGCCGCAGGACATGGGTTCGTCTACGACGAGCTGCTCCGCGCGGGATCGTTCGTCCCGTTCGGCCGCGCGCCTGGCTATCCCGCGTTCATCGCGCTCGTCGGCGCAGGCCGAACCGTGACGACGAGCGTACCGGCCGCGCTGAAGATCGCGCAGGCGTGTGTCGGCGCGCTTGGCGTGTGGCTCGTTGGCGTGATCGCCCATCGCCTGGCCGGCGCACGCGCGGCACGAGCGGCTGCCGCGCTCGCCGCGATCTATCCGCCGCTCGTCTGGATCGCGGGATACGCGTGGAGCGAAGCGCTCTTCTGGCCCGTCGGACTGCTGGTGGCGTGGCTGTTCGATCGCGCGCTGACGCCACCGGCGCGCGTCTCCGGCGCGATCGTGTGCGGCCTCGCCGTCGGGGCGGGACTGCTCATCCGGCCCGGCCTGCTGCTGTTCCTGCCGATTGCCGGCGTCTATCTCCTGCTCCGCCGGCGCTTCGTGACGTTGACGGGGCTCGCGCTCGGCGTCGCGCTCATCGTCGGTCCATGGACCATCCGCAACTACGTCCATCACGGCCGCCTGATGATCGTCGCGTCTGATGGCGGCGTGACGTTCTGGACCGGCAATCATCCGCTGGCGACGGGCGACGGCGACATGGCGGCGAACGTCGCCATCAAGCAGGACAACATCCGGTTGCGCGCGGAACATCCAGGACTGACGGAAGAAGCGATGGAGCCGATCTACTATCGCGAGGCGTTTGCGTGGATGGCCGCGCATCCGCTCGCGTGGCTCGGGCTCGAAGCCCGCAAGGTCTTCTATCTCGTCGTGCCGATCGGCCCGTCGTACACGCTGCACTCGTCACGATATTTCGTCGCGTCGGTCGCGTCCTATGGTGTCGTGCTCGTGCTTGCGATCGTGGGCGCGACGACCCTTGGCCGCCAGCTCGGCCGCACGCCGGGCGTGTGGATGCTCGCCGCATCGGCCGTGCTCACGTGTCTTGTATTCTTTTCGCAGGAACGCTTTCGCATTCCGATCATCGATCCGGCGCTCGTCGTGCTCGGCGGCGCCGGCCTCGCGGCGCTCGCGCATCGCACGCGCCGCTCACGCACCTGACTCATGCGCCACGTCGTTGTCATGATCACGACCTCGTACCCGCGGTTTCCGGGCGACGGCGTCGGTAGCTTCATCGAGCCCATTGCCAAAGGCGTCGCCGCGCGCGGACACGAAGTCCATCTCGTCGCGCCATGGCATCCCGCCCTCACGCGTGGACGCGAGGAGGATGGTGTCTTCTTCCATTTTTTCCGTTATGCGTTGACGCCGTCGATGAACGTCTTCGGCTATGCCTCGAGCCTGCACGCCGACACGCAGCTCAAGCTCGGGGCGTGGCTCGCGACACCGTCGGCGCTGGCGACCGGCACGTTCAAAGCGATGCGCGTGGCGCAGAAGCGCCGCGCGACCGTCGTGCACGCGCATTGGGCCGTGCCTGGCGGCGCGATTGGATCGGTGGCGGCGGGCGGGCGGCCGCTCGTGGTCAGCCTGCACGGCTCGGACGTCTTCATGGCCGAACGGCGCGCGCTCGTCGGACGCGCGGCTCGTCACGTCTTCAAACGCGCCGAGTGGATCACGGCCTGCAGTGACGACCTGCACCGGCGCGCGGTCGCGCTCGGCGCGCCGGCCAATCGGATCGAGACGCTCCCGTACGGCGTCGACGTCGCGCGCTTTGCCCCAAGTCCGGCCACGCGCGCCGACGTCCGCCGCCGCTTCGATCTCGGCGACGCCCCGGTGATCTTCGCGGCGGGCCGTCTCGTCAGCAAGAAGGGCTTCGAGATCCTGATTGATGCGGCGCTGGCGCTACGCGCGACGCTGCCACAGCTGCGCCTGGTCATTGCGGGCGACGGCGATCTGCGCGCCGATCTCGAGCGTCGCGCCGCGCCGCTCGGCACGCGCGTGCTCCTCGGCAATCAGGCGCAGGACGAGATCGGCCGGCTCGCCGCCGCCGCCGACGTCGTCGCGGTCCCGTCGGTGCACGACGAGGCCGGCAACGTCGACGGCCTGCCGAACGTCGCGCTCGAAGCGCTGGCGACGGGCACGCCGGTCGTCGCCAGCCGCGTCGGCGGCCTGCCGCAGGCGATCGAGGACGGCGTGACGGGTCTGCTGGTGCCGGAACGCGACGCGGGCGCGCTCGCCGATGCGATCGCGCGCCTGCTGCGCGATCAATCGTTGGGCCGGCGTCTCGGCGCCGCCGCGCGCGAGGCCGTCACGCAGCGCTTCGGCTGGCCGCATGTCGCAGAACGGCTGGAGACGATTTACGACGCCGTCGTGCAGGGCCGTCCCTTGTCGAGTCCCGGCGCGGAAGAGTATGGTGACGCCGCCATCGCCTATGACCGCTGACTATCTCGACTTCTATCGCCACCGCCGCGTGCTCATCACCGGCGGCGCCGGCTTCATCGGCTCGAACCTCGCGCGGCGTCTCGTCGATCTCGGCGCCGACGTGCTCATCGTCGACTCGCTGCTGCCGGATTACGGCGGCAACCTGTTCAATCTCGACGGCTACGAGGCGCGGCTCCGCGTCAACATCGCGGACATCCGGCAGGGCACGACGATGAACTACCTGGTGCGGGGACGCGAGGTGATCTTCAACCTCGCGGGCCAGGTCAGTCATATCGACAGCATGCGCGACCCGCACACGGATCTCGAGATCAACTGTCGATCGCAGCTCACGCTGCTCGAGGCCTGCCGGCAGCACAATCCCGAGACGAAAGTCGTCTACGCGGGCACGCGGCAGATCTACGGCCGGCCCGATCGGCTGCCCGTCGACGAGTCGCATCTCGTGCGGCCGACCGACATCAACGGCATCAACAAGGCCGCGGGCGAGCAGTATCACCTCGTCTACAACAACGTGTTCGGCGTGCGCGCCTGCTCGCTGCGTCTGACCAACGTCTACGGCCCGAGGCAGCTCATCCGGCACAACCGCCAGGGCTTCATCGGCTGGTTCATCCGGCTCGCGCTCGAGAATCGCGAGATCCAAATTTACGGCGACGGATCGCAGGTCCGCGATTTCGTCTTCGTCGACGACGTGTCCGACGCGTTTCTGCGGGCGGGCTACTGCGAGGAGTGCAACGGCGGCGTGTTCAACGTCGGCGGCCACGAGCCGATCGCGCACCGCGATCTCGTCGCGCTGCTGATCGACGTCGCACGCCGCGGCTCGATGCGGTTCGTCCACTGGCCGGACGAAAAACGGCGCATCGACATCGGCTCGTTCTATTCCGACTCGACGAAGTTCACCGGCGCGACGGGCTGGACGCCGACCGTCGATCTCCGCACGGGATTGACGCGGACGCTGGCGTTCTACGACGCCTACGCCGGCCGCTACGTCGATCCCGTCGCCGATGCGATACCCTCGTAGCCGTGCGCGTTCCGTTCATGTCGCTGACGCCGGGCGAAGATGCCTCCGAGATTCGCGCGGCGATCGATCGCGTCCTGACCCGCGGCTGGTTCATCCTCGGCCCTGAGCTCGAGGCGTTCGAGGCCGAATTCGCCGCCGCATCCGGCGCCCGTCACGCCGTCGGCGTCGGCAACGGCACCGACGCGATTGCGTTGACGCTGCGTGCGCTCGGCATCGGACCGGGCGACGAAGTCATCACGACGCCGCTCTCCGCCGCGTTCTCGGCGCTCGCGATTCTGATGGCGGGCGCGACGCCGGTGTTCGCCGACATCGATCCGGATCGGTTGACGATCGATCCGGCGGCGGTCGAAGCCGCCATCACGCCGCGCACCGCCGCGGTCCTGCCGGTCCATCTATACGGACAGGCGGCGGATCTCACGCGGCTCGGCGCGATCGCGAGCCGGCACGATCTCGTCCTCGTCGAAGACGCGTGTCAGGCGCATCTCGCCACGTGTGAGGGGCGTCCCGTCGGCACGATCGGTGCGGCCGGCGCGTTCAGCTTCTACCCGACGAAGAATCTCGGCGCCCTCGGCGACGCCGGCGCGGCGCTCACCAACGACGCGAGCCTCGCCGATCGTCTCAAGCGGCTGCGCAATGGCGGACAAACCGATCGCTACCACCATCCGGAGTTCGGCGTGAACAGCCGGCTCGACGAGATGCAGGCCGCGATTCTGCGCGCGAGGCTGCAGCGGCTGCCCGCGTGGACGGCGCGCCGACGCGAGCTCGGACGCCGGTACCGCGCGCAATTGGCGGATGCGGCGATCTCGGTGCCCGGCGAGCACGATCCCGGCCACGCCTATCATTTGTTTCCCGTGCGCGCCTCGGATCGCGACGCGTTCATGACGCACCTCGCCTCGCAAGGCATCGGCTCGCTGATTCACTATCCGATCCCGATCCCGAGGCAACTCGCATTCGCAGCCGAGCCGCCGTCGTCGTGTCCAGTCGCCGATCGCGTTTGCCGCGAGATCTGCTCGCTGCCGTTGCACCCACATCTGTCGAACGACGATGCCGATCGCGTCGCCGCCGCGGCGCGGGCGTGGCGTCCGAGCGAGGCGCGGATCGCACACTGATGCTCGCGCTCGTCCTCCAGGCGTGCGTGATCGGCTATCTGCCCGGCGCGCTGCTGTATCGCGTGCCCGGCACGTCACAAGCATTCCGCGCCAATCTCACCGTCGAAGAACGCGCGTTCTGGGCGATCACGCTCAGCGCGACATGGTCGCTGATGGCGGTCATCGCGCTTGCGCTCCTCGGCCGCTACAGCCTGGAACGACTCGCGATCATCGACGGCGCGATCTGCCTCGTCCTGCTCGGGCTCTTCCGCGGCAGACTGCGCTACGCAACGCGCGCGCGGCGCCCCGACGCAACGGCGCTCGTGCCGATTCTGCTCATCGCGTGCGGCGCGTGGCTGTACTTTCCGCCATCCGAATACATCATCGGCGGCAAGGATCCCGGCACGTACATCAATGAAGGCGTACAGATCGCGCAACGCGGCGAGATTCTCGTTCGCGATCCGGACGTCTCGTCCGTGCCGAATCAGTTCCGCGATCTCTTTTTTCCCTCACACCACCAGTCGACGTACTACGGCCTGCGCTTCATGGGATTCTTCATCCAGAATCCCGATGACGGCCGCGTCGTCGGCCAGTTCCAGCACGTCTATCCGGCGTCGATCGCGATCGGCTATGACTTCAACGGGCTCAGCGGCGCGCGGCAGGCGATTGGCGTCTGGACGATCTTCGGGCTCGTCGCGGTCTTTCTCACGGGACGACGGCTGTTCGGCGCGATGGCCGGCGCAGCCGCGGCCGTCCTGCTGTCGCTGAACGTCATCGAGGTCTGGTTCGGCCGCTATCCGAACAGCGAGATGGCGATGCAGACGCTGCTCTTCGCCGCGCTGCTCGCGGCCGGACGCGCACGCGACGGCGGCCGCGTCTTCTTCGGGATCGTCGCCGGATCGCTCCTGGGCGTCGCCTTGTTCGTGCGCTACGAGATGCTGATCGCGTTCGCGGCGTTTGCCGCGGCGGGCGTGGTCGCGCCCGTCACGCGCGATCGCCTCGGCTGGCCGTTTCGCATCGCGTTCGCCGTCACGAGCGCGCTGGGGCTCTGGTATCTCGCCGGGCCGATGCGCGCGTACTTCGCATATCCGCTGGCGTTCGTCAGCGATCACCATGGATGGCTTCTCGGGGCCGCCGGCGTGCTCGCCGCCGTGATCGCACATCGCGTGATGACGTGGCCGGCGATGCAAACGCTCATCCGCCGCTGGCTGCCGCCGGCACTCGCCCTCATCGTCGCAATGCTTGCGATCTATGCCTATTTCTTCCGGCACGCTGGAGGCCGTACGGCACTCGGCGACGCGATCGCGTTCCGATCGTTCGGGTGGTATCTGACGCCGCCAGTGCTGGCGCTGGCCGTCGCGGGCGCGGTGCTCGTGATCGCGCGGCAGTTCTGGCGCGATCCGCCGTTCTTCCTGACGTTCCTCACGTTCAGCATCTTCTTCTTCTACAAGACACGCATCGTCGCCGAGCACTTCTGGACGGCGCGCCGGTTTCTCCCCATCGCGCTGCCGGGCGCGCTCGTGCTCGCGATGGCTGGCGTCGCGGCGCTGGTCATGCTCGTCGTCAGGCGTCAGGCACGCACAGCCACCGTCGTATCCGGGATCGTCGTGGCCGCGATCGCCGTGCCGATCGGCGTGACGTTCTGGCGCGCGGCCACGCCGGTCCGTCATCACGTCGAATACGCCGGATTGATTCCGAAGCTCGAGCAGCTCGCCGGCAGGTTCGGCGACCGCGATCTCGTGCTCGTCGAGTCGCGCAATGCCGGATCGGATCTCCACGTGCTCGCCCCGCCGCTCGCGTACATCTACGCACGCCACGTGCTCGTGCTCGACTCGGCCGTCCCGCCGAAGGATACGCTCGAGGCGTTCGTCGACTGGGCGCGCACGAAGTACGCGACGATCTACTTTCTCGGCGGCGGCGGCACCGATCTGCTGAGCCGCAATCTGAACGCCGTGCCCGTCGCCAGCGATCGTTTCCAGGTGGACGAGTACGACGCACCGATCAACGCGTATCCATCGGGCGTGCGGAGAAAGGAGCTCGAGTACGGACTCTATCGTCTCGTGCCGGCGGCGCAGGCCCAATCGGCGACGATCGATCTGCAAATCGGCGCGCTCGACGATCTGAACGTCGTGCGTTTCCACGCGCGCGAGCAGCGATCCGATGGCCTTCGCTACCGCTGGACGACGGGACAGTCGTTCGTCGCGCTGCCGGGCATCCCGGCGACGGCGACCCAAATCGTCGTGTGGATGAGCTCGGGCGGGCGCCCGTCCCAGGCGCCGGCACCGGTCGTCGAAGTCGCGCTGGACGATCACGTTCTGGGGACAGCCACGCCGGTCGACAATGTGCAGCCGTACACCTTCGCGCTGCCGCCGGCGCTCGCGGCGCGCGCGGCCGCGCGCACGGATCCTGCGCGTCTGCGTCTGCGCGTGCCGACGTGGAGCCCGTCGGCGCTCCTGGGCGTCAACGACACGCGCGAGCTCGGCGTGATGCTCACGCGCGTCGAAGTCCGGTAACATCGCGACCGACGCCCGATGATCGTTCCGGATGCCTGGCGCGCGCGCGCCGCTGCCATCGATCGATTCACGCTCCACACCGGCCGCCTCATCGTCACCACCGGCCTGGTGCTGCTTGCTGCATATCTTGCGGCGGCGATGATTCTGCGCAAGCCCGACGGGCGTATCGTCATCGGCGACGCGACGCATCATTTCGTACAGCTGCGTTCGCTCGTCTTCGATCGCGATCTCGATTTCCGCAACGAGTACGTCCGCTTGTACGGGTTGCGCGGCGAAGAGCCCGGCACGGAATGGATCTTCACCGAGCTCACCGCGACCGGACACGTCCGTAACTACATGCCGATCGGCCCCGCGCTGCTCTGGGCACCGCTGTACCTCGCCATCGCCGGCGGCCAATGGCTGTTGAGCCTCGCGGGCCTCGCGCCGGCGCCGGATGGCTTCGGGCGATCGCTGCAGCTCGTGCCGGGCGTGATGGGCATCACGGCCGCGACGGGTGCCGCGTGGCTGTCGTGGCGCATGGCTCGCACGCGGACCGCCGCGTCCGCCGCCACGATCGGCGTCTTCGGCGTGTGGCTCGGATCGCACGCGCTGTACTACACGCTGGTCTCGCCGTCGTACTCGCACGCGCCGTCGATGCTCACGTCCGCGATCTTCTTCGCCGCGTGGCTACGATGGCGCGAGCGGCTCGATTTGCGCCGGCTGCTCGGCCTGGGCGCACTGGCAGGTCTGTGCGCGCTGATGCGCTGGCAGGATGCGATCTTCATCGCGGTGCCGTGTCTCGAGACGATGCGATGGCGCGCGCCGATCGGCCGCCGCCTCGCCGGCGCCGTGCTCGTCGCCGCCGGCTTCTTCGCGGCGTTCTCGCCGCAAATGGCCGTGTGGACCGTGCTCTACGGCCGGCCCCTCGCCATGCCGCAAGGCCCGTCGTTCATGCAGTGGACGGCACCACATCTGATCGACGTGCTGTTCTCCGACAACCACGGCCTGTTCACGTGGGCACCGATGCTCGTGCCAGCCCTGCTCGGCGTCCTTGCGATCGTGCGGCGCGAGCGCGCGCTCGCCCTGCCGGTCGCGATCGTCGTGATCGCCTCGTGGTACGCGAACGGCGCGGTCGCCGACTGGTGGGCCGGCGAAGCATTCGGGGCCCGGCGATTCCTGTCGCTGTTCCCGCTCTTCGCGCTTGGCCTGTCGGCGTGGCTGGATCCCGGCGGCAAGGGTCGCCTGCCGCCTGTTCGGCTCGTCGTCGTCGCCATCCTGCTCATGGCGAACGGCCTGCTGCTGCTACAGTACGAGCTGTTCATGAAAGGGCTGCGCACGATCGCGCCGTATCCGCACGGCTGGCTCGACATGTGGCTCACCCGCTTCGTCGTGCCGTTCCGTCTGCTCGGGCGATGGCTGTCCTAGGCCGGATGGATTGTGCGGGTCGCGCGCGCGCGAGTGGCGCCTGAACATCCGGTCATGGCGCACGATCTCCAGATCTACGACGGACGCGAGCGCGCGCTCGTGCGTACGGCCGATACCCTGCTCGCGCCGCTGCGCTGGCTGCCGCGCGCCGCGCCACGGGCGACCCGTCGCGTCCTGCTGTTGCGCCTCGAACGGATCGGCGATCTCCTGATGGCGATCGATGCGATCCGCGACGCGCAGGCCGACTGGCCCGATGCGCAGATCGATCTCGCCGTCGGATCCTGGAACGAGCCAATCGCGCGGCTGATTCCCGGCGTGTCGAACGTCCTCGTGGCCGACGCGCCCTGGCTGGCGCGCGGCAGCGCGGCGTCCTGGCCGCATCTCATCACGACCGCGAGACGCTGGCGCACGCGCGGCTACGATCTCGTCGTCAACTTCGAGCCGGACATCCGCAGCAATTTCCTGACTTGGCTGACCCGCGCGCCTGCGCGCGTCGGATACGGCACGGGCGGCGGCGGCGCGTTCCTCACCGAGGCCCTCGCGTACGAGCCGTCGCACCATGTCGCCACCAACGCGCGCGCGCTCATCGCCTACGCGGCCGGTCGCGTTCACGAGCCCACCGATGTACGGCCCGCCTCGGCGGCGCTGATGCCCGCAGTCGACGCGACGACGCGCGCGGCGAATCTGGTCGCTGGTGCGTCGCGGCCGCTCGTCGGCGTCCATGCCAGCGGCGGTCGTCTGTCGAAGCAGTGGCATCTCGATCGCTTTGCTGCCGTAGCGCGGCGTCTCGCCGCGGAACGCGGCGCGACGATCGTGTTGACCGGCAGTCCGACCGATCGAGCGATGGTCGACGAGGTCGCGTCAGCGCTCGATGGTGTGCTGGTCATTCGTGCGGATGGCGCGCTCGATCTGCCGTCGCTGGCGGCGCTCCTCGAGCAGCTCGACGTCTTCATCACGAGCGACACGGGACCGATGCATCTGGCGGCGGCCATGCGGACGCCGGTCGTCGCGCTCTTTGGCCCATCCGATCCGAAACGCTACGGCCCGCGC
Organism: Vicinamibacterales bacterium; assembly: GCA_035547155.1. Lineage (GTDB taxonomy): Bacteria > Acidobacteriota > Vicinamibacteria > Vicinamibacterales > SCN-69-37 > CAZNMF01. The sequence continues at coordinate 20,055 of DASZVJ010000133.1, read as the reverse complement.
GCGGCGATCGAGCGCATTGTCCGCGTCGACTTGCCCTGCAGCCCCTGCGGGCAAGTCCGCCTGCCGCCTGTGCGCTGCCGCGGCCACGTGCCGGACTGCATGGACGGCATCAGCGTCGACGCGGTCGTCGCGCGTGCGCTGGACGCGCTGGACGCTCGCGCGGCCGCGGGCGGACGGGAGCGCGCATGATCGACGGCACGCTCACCTGCGTCGGCGCGACAGGCGCGCGATCGTCGCGCCCGCTCGCGGACTGGCTCTCGCCGGATCTGCGCGAGCTCGCGCACGAGGACGCCTATCGTGCGATCAAGCGCCTTCGCCTCGTGCCATTCGACGACGTCCCGATGCGCCGGCGATTCACGTATCGCGGCGACTCGTTGTGGTGGTTCACCGAGCTGTATCTGCACAAGATGCGGCGCCTCGACGTCGCGATCCGTACGGTGCTCGCGCTCGACGCCGCGTGCGCCGCGCTGGAACCGGCGCGTCTGGAGATCGCCACGCGCGATGCCACCGTCCGCGCCGCGGCGCGCGCATTCGGCCGGTCGCGGACCGTGCCGATCGGCGAGATCGAGATGCCGTCGCAGCCATCGCAGGAGTCGCCGTGGGCCGGATGGCTCGTCGGCGCCACGGCCTATCTGTCGCGATTGAAGCCGGCGCCGCGCGAGCGCTCGATACGCCGAGGCGGCGTCGCGGCGTTCGTGCACACGGCGTTCTGGCGGCCGGCAGCAGACGACGCGAATCAGGAACATTACGTTGGCCCAGTGCTCGCCGCACTCGCCGATCGCGCAGGCCGGGAGGAGCTCACGTGCGTCGGCGTCGGCCCGCGGCGCCAGTTCCGCGCGCGACGCTGGTGGGATCCGCTGACGGCCGCCAGCGCCGGTCCGCGCATCGTGGCCATCGAACAGCTCGCGCCACGTCGTGCCCTCACGGGCGCGCTCGATCTCTGGCGGAAGCGCGACGCGCTGGCGCGCGCGCTCACGGCCGGGCCGGCGATTCGCGCGGCGGCGGACTATCGCGGCTGCGATCTCTGGCCGATTCTCGAGCCGGAGCTCACACGCGTCGCACGCGTGCAATGGACATGGTCCGCGCGTGCCATGGACGAAGCGGCCGCGGCGCTCGACGCGTTGTCGCCGCGCGTGGTCGTCACGTACGCCGAAGCCGGCGGATGGGGCCGCGCGTTGATGCTCGAAGCGCGACGCCGCGGCATCCCGTCCGTTGGCCTCCAGCACGGGTTCATCTATCGGCATTGGCTGAACTACCGCCACGAAGCCAACGAGATGCACGCAGACGGCGACGACCACGGATTTCCGCGGCCCGACCTGACGCTCGTCTTCGACGGCTACGCCGCGTCGCACCTTCGATCGGCCGGCCACTTTCCGGCGGAGGCCATCGCGATCACGGGCAGCCCGCGGCTCGACGGCTTCGCGGCGCGCGTGCGCGCGCTCGCGCCGGAGCGCGAGCGTCTTCGCGAGACGCTCGGGGCCGGCACCGGCTCGCTCGTGATCCTGGCGGCCAAATTCAGCGAGATCCACGCGGAGCTGCCGGCGCTGTTCGATGCGGTCGCGGCGCACGCGTCGACACATCTCGTCGTCAAGCCGCATCCGGCCGATCGGGCCGACGACTACCGGCACGTCGCCGGCGATCGGCCGCGCATCACGATCGCCGAGGCCGATGCGGATCTCGGCCGCCTGCTGGCGGCCGCGGACGCGGTGGCGACGATGAACTCGACCGTGGCGGTCGACGCCATGGTGCTGGGCATTCCGGCGCTCATCGTCGGACTCCCCAACAATCTCAGTCCGTTCGTGGAGGCCGGCGTGATGATGGGCGCCGATCGCGCGAGCCTCGGCGCAGCGCTCGAAGCACTCCTATATGATCGGGCGGCGCGCGATCGCTGGCGGGATCGGGCCGCGGCCTTCGTGGACGCGCACGAGATGCGGGCGACGGGCGAGGCCGCCCGGCGGGCCGCTGATGCGATTCTGTCGCGCGCGACATCGTAGACGCGGCGCCTACGTAACGAGAGAAGCGAGGACCTCGAGATGAAAGCTCTGCTCACCGGCGGCGCCGGGTTCGTCGGATCGCACCTGGCGGAACGGCTGCTCGACGACGGCCATCAGGTGATCGTGATCGACGACCTGTCGACGGGATCGATGGACAACATCGTCCACCTGAAGGGCCGGCCGGGATTCGAGTACGTGATCGCGACGATCATGAACTCGTCGCTTACCGCGGAGCTCGTCGATCGCGCGGACGTCGTGTTCCATCTCGCGGCGGCCGTCGGCGTCAAGCTGATCGTCGAAGCCCCGGTGCGGACGATCGAAACCAACGTCCACGGCACCGAAGTCGTGCTGACGCACGCGAGCAAGAAGCAGAAACCGGTCGTGATCTTTTCGACGTCCGAGGTCTACGGCAAGAGCACCGACGTGCCGTTCCGCGAGGACGCCGATCTCGTGATGGGCCCGACGCCGAAGCATCGCTGGGCGTACGCGTGCAGCAAGGCCATCGACGAGTTCCTCGCGCTCGCCTATCACCGCGAGCGCAAGCTGCCCGTCATCGTCGTCCGCCTGTTCAACACCGTCGGGCCCAAGCAGACGGGCCGCTACGGGATGGTCATTCCGACGTTCGTCCGGCAGGCGCTGACCGACGCCCCCATCACCGTGTACGGCGACGGCACGCAGACGCGATCGTTCACCTACGTCGGCGACGTCGTCGACGGCCTCACGCGGCTCGTCGCCGAGCCCAAGGCCATCGGCCAGGTCTTCAACATCGGCAACACCGAGGAGATTTCGATCCGCGCGCTGGCCGAGCGGATTCGGACGATGACCGGCAGCCGGTCCGAGATCGTGCTGATCCCGTACGAAGAGGCGTACGAGGCCGGATTCGAGGACATGCCGCGCCGTGTGCCCTCGCTCGACAAGATCCAGCAGGCCGTCGGGTACCGGCCCACGGTCGGCCTGGACGAAATCCTGACCCGCGTCATCGCGCACGAGCGGGCAGCACTGCCCATGGCCAATCGGCGATAATCGATCTTACTTGTGGCTGTCACCAGGCACGCACGGCGGGCCGCCGAGCGGCTGCTTTCCAGCAACGCGAAATCCGTTCGGCGGTTGATGCTCGCGACCGGCCGCGATCGCGCGCCGCGTCTGCCCGATATCGTCCAGATCGAGAGCACGAACCTCTGCAACGCCAAGTGCGTCTTCTGTCCGCGCGACGAGATGCACCGGCGCCAGGGCGTGATGGACATCGATCTGTTCAAGAAGATCGTCGACGAGTGCGCCGCGCTCGGCATCACGCACGTCCGCGTGCACAACTACGGTGAGCCGTTCCTCGACAAACAGCTCGTCGAGAAGGTGCGCTACGCCAAGCAGCGCGGCATCGCGGAAGTCGGCATGATCAGCAACGGCTCGCTGATCTCGGAGGACATCGCCCGCGGCATGATCGAGGCCGGGCTGGACGCGATCAACATCAGCGTCGACGCCGCGGGCAAGGATGTCTTCGAGCGCACGCGTCTGAACCTCGACTACGACACGGTGATCGGCAACATCCGCACGCTCGTGCGCCTGCGCCAGGAGCTCGGCAAGAAGCGCCCGCGCCTGATTCTGTCGTTCGTGCGCCAGGACAACTCGGCCGACGAGCAGGCGTTCATTCGCGAATGGGGCGCGATCGCCGACAAGATCCACATCACGGACTTGCACAATTGGGCGGGCACGCTGCACGAGCGATCGAACGTGCGCTATCCGTGCTACCGGCTGTGGCAGACCTTCACGGTGCTGTGGGACGGCCGCGTCTCGCTGTGCTGCGCGGACTACGACGGCCGCAACGTGCTCGGCGACCTCCGGACGTCGACGATCGCCGCCGTCTGGAACTCCCCCGCCTATCGCGCCGTGCGCCGCCAGCACCTCGACAGCGGCGGCCCCGAGATCTGCCGGTCCTGCGATCTGCCGAAAAAGGACTCGCCCCTCTGGGTCACCCGGCTGTTCTGAGCCGTTCCTCGTCCAAGCAGGTATACTTCCCGTTTCCGGCCATGCGGATGCGCATTCTCGCTCTCGCCGTGATCGCTGCCGTCAGCGCGCCGGCTGCCGCGCGCGCGCAGTTTCCTGCGCCGCCTGGCATGCCGACTCCGCAGGCGGGGGATCCCGGCCGCGTGCTGCAGTTGACCTTCGAGTCCGACGGCCGCGTCTCCCTCTCGGCCAAGGGCGTCACGATTCGCGACATCCTCGCCGAGTGGGCGCGCCAGTGCGGATGCTACGTCGTCAACGGCGACAAGATGATGGGCGGTCCGCTCGAGATCCCGCTGCTGTTCGAGCATCAGCCGCAGGCGACGGTGCTCGAGTCGCTGCTGCGTCAGGCGGCCGGCTTCGTGCTGACGCCGCAGCGCGCGGGAGTGACCAGCAAGTCCAACTTCGAGACGATCTACATCGTCGCCACGAGCATGCCCTCGGCGAGCTCGTACGTGCCATCGCAGGCGACGCCGTCGTACGGGATTTCGACGTCCGGAGGACCGGACGATGAAATTCCACCGGTGACGCCGATCGCGCCGGGCGCGGCGCTGGCCCAGCCGCCCATGGCTTCTGCGCCGCCCACGCCGACGTCCAGCGCGCCGCTGCCGCCGGGCATGGTGCCGCCGTCCTCCTATCCGACGACGAGCACGCCGGCACCGCCGCCACCGGGCACGCCGGGAACGTTCGTGCCGATCGTGCCGGTGACCAGCGGTCCAGCGGCGCCGCAGGCCGGTGCGCCTGGCACCGTGGCGCCCGCGCCCGCGCAAACACCGCCACCAATCCCGCTCCCGCAGCCCGGCCGCTAGCCGGACGCCGGCGGTCGCTCGTGTAAACTTCGCGGGACCTTGCGCGATCGTCTGAAAGATTTCACGAAGAGCGTCGCCATCTACGGCGCCGGCGATGCGGCGATCGCGTTGGTCAACGCGCTCCTGCTTCCGGTCTACGTCCGGTTCAGATTCCTCACCGCCGTCGATTTCGGCGCGCTCGCGCTCATCGGATCGATCGAAGCCTTCGCCAAAGTCATCAACCGCTGGGGCCTCGACGGCGCATTCATGCGCTTCTATCACGACCGCGCCGAGGGCCGGGAGCGCGCACGGATGGCCAGCACGATCGTCTGGTTCATGGTCGTGGCCAACGGTGCCCTGCTCGCGATCGCATGGCTCGCGAGCCGGTGGCTCGCGCACGTCATCGCGCTCGATCCGTCCTATCTGCTGGCGCTGCGACTGATGCTCGTCAACATGTTCCTGATGGCCTTTACGTTCCTGCCGCAGCACACGATGCGCATGCAGAACGCGGCTGCCATCTTCAGTCTGTTCACCTTCGCGCGCACCGCGGGGACGGTGCTGCTGCGGATCGCGCTGGTCATCGGCCTGCGCATGGGCGTCACGGGCATCTATGCGGCGGACATCGTGCTGACGGTCATCCTGCTGCCGCTCATGTGGCCGTGGGCGCGCTCGCTCGTGACGTTCGATGGCTCGATGGCCGAGCTGCGGCGCGTGCTGCGGTTCGGCCTGCCGCGGCTGCCGCACGGTCTGGCGTCGCAGACGCTCGACGGCAATCCGAAGCTCATGCTCGGGCAGTCCGTGTCCGCGGATCTCGTGGGCGTCTATCAGAACGGCGCCACGCTCGGCGCCGGCGTCGCCTACTTCAAGAACGCGCTCGAAAACGCCTTCGCCCCGTTCTACTACGCGACGGCACGTCAGCCCGATGCACGCGCGATCTTCGCCAAGATGGCGACGTACGGCGTCGCGGTCTTCGTGCTGCTCGTGGCCGGAACGACAGCCGTGGCGCACGACGCGATTCTGCTGCTCCTGCGGCCCGAGTATCTGAAGGCCGTGCCCATCGTGCCGCTCGTCGCCGCGGCGTTCGCGATCCAAGGCATCTATCAGTTGACGTCGATCGGCTTGAATCTCACGAGCCGCACGGAGTTCTACCCTGTCGCGACGCTCACGGCCGCGGGCGTGAGCATTGCGCTCGGATCGTGGCTGATTCCGCGACACGGATTGATCGGCGCCGGACTGACGCTCTTCGCGTCCTACGCGACCCAGGCCGTCGTGGCGTTCGTGCTGGCGCAGCGCGTCTATCACGTCGCGTATGAGCGCGGACGGCTCGCGCGTATTCTGCTCTCGGGCGTCGCCGCGACGCTGGCGGCGATCGCGCTGCCGGCGATGCCACCGTGGCTCGGCCTGCTCGCTCGCGGCTCGACGACCGTCGCCGTCTTTGCCGCGTGCCTGTTGGCGACCGGTTTCTTCCGGACGTCGGAACGCGACTTCCTTCGAGAGATCTGGACGCGTTGGCGGCAACGCCGCCGCGTCTCACCGCGCAATGGCGACTGACGTCCGTCCGGCTCGTCACTGGCCACTCGCAATCGGCCTCACGCTCGCGGCGGTGATCGTCGTCGCCGCCGCGCTTCGTGTCATCGGGATCCGGTACGGCCTGCCTGCGGTGTACAACCCGGACGAAGTCGCGATCATGAACCGCGCGATGGCCCTCGCGCAGAACGGCGGCAATCCGCACAACTTTCTGTATCCGTCGCTGTACTTCTACGCGCTGTTCGTCTGGGAAGGCGCGTGGTTCGCGGCGGGACGGTTGACGGGGGTCTTCGGATCGCTGGCCGCCTTCGAGCGCGCGTTCTTCGTCGACCCAACGTCGATCTACGTCGCAGGCCGCCTGTTATCGGCGCTCTGCGGCGTGTTGACGGTGTGGACGACGTGGCGGCTCGGCTCGAGGTTGTTCGGCCGCGTGGCCGGCGTGTCGGCGGCGCTGATGCTCGCCGTTGCGCCGCTCGCGGTCCGCGACGCGCACTACGTCAAACACGACGTGCCGGTCACGTGGCTGATCGTGCTGACGTGCGCATCGCTCGCGGCATCAGATACGCGGCCGTGGCTCAGGCAACGTCTCCTCTGGCCGTCCGTCCTCGCCGGCCTCGCGATGTCGACGCACTACTACGCCGTCTTCCTGGCCGTGCCGCTCATCGCCGCGGCGCTCTGGCCGCGCGATTCGCAATCGTGGCGGACACGCCTCGACGCGCTGACCTTCTCGGGGCTCGCGGTCGCGGGGACCTTCCTCGTTGCGTCGCCATTCATCGCGATCGATCCGCTGACCGCGATCCGCGACGTCGTCGCCAACCGCGAGATTGTCGTCGATCGCGCGACGACGACGGCCGGCTTGTTCGGATCGATGCCGTTCTATCTGAGCTGGCTCGTCCGTGACGGCGCGGGCGTGATGACGACGGCGCTGGCGATCGGTGGCGTCATCGTCGCGTGGCGCCGGCGCGCGCGAGAGACGGCGATGCTCCTGGCGTTTCCCGTGACGTTCCTCCTGTTCATCGCGAACACGGTGCCGGCGAGCCGCTATCTGAATCCGATCGTGCCGTTCGTCGCCCTGTCGGCCGGCGCGGCCGTCGGGTGGATCGCGGAACGGCGCGGGCTCGTGCGTCACGCGGCCTGGATCGTCCTGGCGCTGGCGCTCGCGGACGGGATGCAGGCGAGCGTCCGCGGCGATCTGTTCCTGCGGCAAACCGACACACGCACGCTCGCCCTCGACTGGATCGAGCGATCGATCCCGGACGGCGCATCGATTCTCATCCAGCCGTACAGCGTGCCCCTGCGGCAGTCGCGCGCCGGGCTCGACGAGGCGTTGACGTCGCATCTGGGATCGCCGGAACGCGCGTCGATTCGCTTTCAGCGGCTGCGCGCCCTGACGCCGTATCCCTCGCCGGCCTATCGGACGATCTTCCTCGGCGACGGCGGACTGGACGTCGACAAGATCTATCTGTCGCCGTCGGCGTTCGACGCCGGCACGGATCTCGCTCCGCTCCGCGCGCTCGGCATCGCGTACGTCGTCGTGAAGCGATTCGACGTCGACGATCCGGTGCTCGCGCCGCTCTCGGCCGCGCTCGAGCGGGACGCGCATCTCGTCGCGCGCGTCTCGCCCTATCGTCAGGACACGGCGGATGTGCGCGCCACCGTGCCGCCGTTCATCCACAACACCGACGCGCGCATCAGTGCGGCGCTGGAACGGCCGGGGCCCGTGGTCGAAGTCTGGCGTGTGGACTAATGGTATCTTTCCAAGGCTGATCGGGAACTCCTGATGCTTGGTGCGAAAACCCTTCTCGTCAATCCGCCGCTCGTCGGCGGCCTGGCATTCACGCGGCAAGGCCGCTGCCAGGAGCGCGAGGAAGTGCTCGGCACGACGAAGCCCCCGTACACGCTGGCCCTCGCCGCCACGCTCCTGGGCGAGCGTGGATGCGACGTGCGCCTGATCGACCTGACGGCGACGCGGCAGTCGATCGACGACTTGATCGCGCGTCTCGATCGCGAGGGCTTCCATCCCACGCTCGTGGTGTTCCCCAGCACGACGCCCACGCTCGAGGCCGATGCCCGCATGATGGCGCGCGTCAAGGCGCGCTACGGCGCACCGCTCATCTGCTTCGGCCCACATGCGTCGACGGCGCCGGCCGAATCGATGGCACGCGCCACGTCGATCGACGCCATGCTCGTCGGCGAGCCCGAGGACGGGCTCGTCGCGCTCGCCGCGCTCGAGTCGACGGATCAATTCGACCAGATTCCGAGCCTCACGTTCCGGCGCCGCGACGGCAGCGTTGTCCCGCATCGCGCACACGGCTCGTTCACGGGCTTTCTGAACGCGCCGTACCCAGCCTGGCACCTGCTCGATCTCTCCGTCTACCGTCTGCCGGTCGTCAACCAGCGGTACGTGATCGTCGAGACGTCGCGCGGCTGTCCGTACTCGTGCGACTTCTGCATCGCGCCGTTGCACCAGGGACACAAGTTCCGCGAGAAGAGCGCGAAGGCGCTCGTCGACGAGATCGAGCGCGGGTACCGCGAGCTGGGCCTGACGTTCTTCTATCTGTGGGGCGACACGGTCACGCTGAACGTCAAGAGCTTCAGCGCGTTCTGCGAAGAGCTCATCGCGCGCCAGCTGCCGATTCAGTGGTTCGGCAATGCGCGCGCGGACAACTTGACGGATCCGGCGTTCGTCAAACGGCTGAAGCAGGCGGGCTGCTGGATGCTGGCGCTCGGCATCGAGACCGAGTCCGAAGAGACGCGCAAGGACATGATGAAGCGTCTCGAAGGCGAGAAGATCCGCGCGGCTGTCGCGAACATGCGCGCCGCGGGCATCCGCTCCTTCGCGTTCTTCATCATGGGGTACCCCGGCGACACGCCCGCGTCGCTCGATCGCACGGTCGAGTACGCGATCGACCTCGATCCCGACTTCGCCAATTTCTATCCGGCGGTTCCGTACCCCGGCACGGAGCTCTACAACAAGGCGAAGCGCGACGGCCTGCTCGCGAGCGACGACTGGTCGCGCATGGAGTACTCGTACTACCTGCTCTCCGGCAACGGCCTCGACGATCGCATCGTGATGGGCGCGATCAACCGCGCGCGCCGGCGGTTCTATCTCCGGCCGGGCTATCTCGCGCGCCACGCCGGCGACGTCGCGCGGCTCGCCCTGACCAAGTGGGATCTCGTCAGCCACGTCGCCTCACGCGTGATCTTCAAGGCGCCGGTCGCGACGCCGCACTTCGCGCGATCGACGGCGGACTGATCGCGACGGACGTGATCCCCATCAGCCTGACGACATGACGGCGGCCCGCAGACAGCTGACGGGCGCGCTGCTCGCCAGCCTCGCCGCTGGCGCGATCGCCGCCATGCTGCTGCTCGCCGGTGCGCACGGATACGTCCGCTCGCCGCTCGCGGGTCCGGTCGCCGACGGCGGATGGACCGATCGATCTCGTGGATGGTTCACGGCACGCGGCGTCCTGGGCGCGGAAGTCGATGCGGCGACGGGCCGTTCCTACAGCTGGATCGGGCCATCCGCGCGCATCTCTCTGCCTCACCTCGATCGCACGCAGGCGTACACGGCGACGCTGATCGTCGACGCCGCGCGTCCGGCTGACGTCGCCCCACCGCACGTCGACGTGCTGGTCGACGGCGCGCCGGCCGGACGATTTCAGACCACGAACGGCGACACCGCGATCGCGGTGACGCTGCCGCCGCGCGGGACGGATCGCGCGGTCCTGACGCTCCAGGTCGACGACACGTTCACACCATCCGGCGATCCGCGCGTCCTCGGCGTCATCATCCGCGATCTGCAGCTGGCGCCCGCGTCCGGTCACTTCTCCGTCGCGTGGTCCGTGGGGATCGACGTCGCTGCCGCCGTGGCGTTGACGACGATGGCCGTGCTGCTCTGCGGCGTGGGCGCGGGCCTTGGCACGCTGTGGGCATCCGGCATCGCGCTCGCGCTCGTCTGGCTCACGCTCCAGGACGGCGCGTTCATCGGCACGTACAGCGAGTCACTGTTCCATGCGGCGACAGGCGCCTGCGCGCTTGGCGTCGTGATCGCCGCGCTGCGAACGCGATGGCCCGTGCTCGCCGGCGCGCCGGGATGGGGCTCGGCGGTGGGCGTCGTGCTGGCGCCGACCATGATCATGCTGGCGGTGTTCACGCATCCGCTGGCCACGATCGGCGACGGCATCTTCCAGCTCCATCGCGCCCAGCTCGTCCGCAGCGGATCGTATTTCTTCACGTCGATCACGCCGCGGCCGTTCTTCGAGTTCCCCTACGCGATTGGCCTGTACGTCTCCGCGCTGCCGTTCTGGTCGGCGTTTCCGACGGAGCTCGATCAAGTCCACTTGTTGCGCGGGACGGCCGTCATCGCCAACGCGATCGTCGGCCTCGTGCTGTACGTCGCGGCATACCGGCAATGGCGCGATCGGCGCGCCGCGCTGTTCGCGGCCGCGCTGTGGCCGTTCGCGCGCGCACCGATCGAGGCGCTCTGCAATGCGAATCTGACGAACGCGTTCGCGCAGGGACTCTTCGGCGTTGCCATGGGCGTCGTCGGCTGGGCGGCCGCGGGCGCGACGTCCATCGCGTCCACGGGGATCGCCGGCCTGTTCCTGATTGGCGGGTATCTCTCGCACTTCAGCACATTCTCGGTGGGCGTCCCGCTCGCCGGTGCGATCGCGATCGTGCTCGTCATTGGCGCGCGCGGACCGGATCGACGAACCGGATGGTGGCTGCTCGCGCTCGGCCTCGTCGCGGCCGGCGTCGCATATGCGGTTTACTACTCGCACTTCACGGACGTCTATCGACAGACCTGGGCGCGCATCGCAGCACACGAGATGGCTGATGCGCCAGGCTCGGCCATTGCCGCGCCGCCGGCGACGAAGTTCCATCGATGGTGGACGGGGCAGTCGGACGACTACGGGCTGCCGGGCATCGTCTCCGCGCTCGTGAGCGTGATCGGCCTCGTCGCGCTTCTGCGCCGGCGTGGACGAGACGGGCTGACGCTCGTGCTCGTCGGCTGGCTCGCCGTGTGGGTCGTCTTCACCGCGCTCGGCATCCTCACGTCCATTCAGATGCGCGTGAATCTCGCGGCCGCACCACTCTTCGTCTGTCTTGGCGCGTACGGGCTCGCCGAGATCGCCGCGCGAGGCCATGTCGGCCGGATGGTGGCGGCAACGCTTGCCGTCGCCATCGCCGTCAGCGGCGCACGTCTGTGGCTGATGTGTCTGGGCTACTGACGACGCGCCGCGGGCGTTCAAGGTTGAAGTTCGAAGCTCGAAATGTAAGATGAGCCGTGCCTTCCCAGACACGCCCTGACGCGCGTAACCGCGCGTTGGCCGTCGGGCTCGATCTCATCATCTTCATCGTCGCCGCCGCGGGCGTCGTGATCGAGCTCACGGGCGGCTTCCGAACTGACATCGCAGGCGTGCAGATTTCCGCGCGTGGAGGCGGACGCGCGTTCAGCCTCGCGCTCGTTCTGGCTGCGATTCGGTTCATCGCATTTCGAACGCCGCCGGTGCTCGGCCTGGCGCGCGATCGCTGGCGCGCGCTGTGGCAGCGCCTTTACCAACCCGACGCGTGGATCGTTCAGGAGTCATCGCCGCTGCGCGCGTCGCACGTGCTGTGGGCGGCGTGCGGGCTCATCGCCGTCGGCGCCGTGCTCCTGCACGAGCAGGTTCTGCACATGCGATCGGTCCCAGACCTCGGCGACCCGCTCTTTTCCGTCTGGCGCCTGAATTGGGTCTTTCATCAGATCCAGGGCGACCCGCGTCCGCTGTTCGACACGAACATCTACTATCCGCATCCGCTGACGCTCACCTATTCCGATTCGATGCTGCTGCCGGCGCTGATGCACGTGCCGCTGATCCTCGTCGGGCTTCAGCCGGTCGTTTCCTACAACATCCTGTTCATGTCGGCGTTCGTGCTGTCGGGACTCGCGGTCTTCCTGCTGGTCGCGCACCTGACGGGCTCTCGCCAGGCCGCGTTCATCTCCGCGATGATCTTCGGCTTCTACCCGTATCGCTTCGAGCACTACAGCCATCTCGAGCTGCAGATGATGATGTGGATGCCGCTCGCGCTGCTGGCGCTGCACCGTTTCGTCGAGACGGCGCGGCTGCGATACGCGCTGGCCGCCGGCGCCGCGACCGTCGCGCAGCTCTACTCGACGATGTACTACACGGTGTTCTTCGTGTTGTACCTGGTGCCCGTTGCAGCGATTCTGCTCTGCGTGAGGCGGGCGCCGATCCGTCGTCTGCTGCCGGGGGCGATCGTCGCCGGCGTGCTCGCCGCCATCTGCGCGTTTCCGTTGATGCGCGTCTACGAAGCCGCCCAGGGCGAGAAGGGCGAGCGCGACATCAACGCCGTCAAGTACTACAGCGCCACGCCGGCGGACTACTTCCAGGCGCACGACCGCAGCGTGTTGTACCGCCGGGTCCTCCGAAGCGAGCACCCGGAGCGCGCGCTGTTTCCGGGCGCCATGGCACTCGGACTCGCGACGGCCGGTCTCGTGCCGCCGCTCGGACCGTTGTCGCTCGTCTACGGCGCCGGGATGGCGTTTGCGTGGGAGTCGTCGCTCGGCTTCAACGGCGTGCTCTATCCGCTCTTCTACGACTGGCTCTCGCCCGTGCGCGGCATGCGCGTCGCCTCGCGATTCAGCGTGCTGGTGGGTCTGTCGCTCGCGATTTTCGCGGGGTTCGGCGCCAGGCGTCTGCTCGCGCGATGCCGCACGGCGCGTCAGCGGCAGGTGCTCGTCGCCGGCCTGACCGCGCTCATCGCCGTCGACGTGTGGCCGCATCTGGGACTCGAGCCCGTCTGGGACGGGCCGCCGCCGATCTACGCATCGCTCCCGCACTCGCCGAAGGTCGTGCTCGCCGAGTTTCCGATGCGGCAGCACGTCGGCGACTTCACCGAGAGCGTGCCGTTCATGTACTTCTCGCTGTGGCACTGGTCGAACATGATCGACGGCTACAGCGGCTTTTCGCCGCGCGACTATTCCGATCTCGTGAAACGCGTAGAAGACGTGCCGGAACCGCAGGCGATCGAGGCCTTACGCGGCGCGGGCGTCACGCACGTGACATTCAGCTGTGCGCTCTACTATTCGCCCGAGGGCTGCGAGCAGCTGCTGACGGCAGTCGAGGCGTCGCCGCATTTCCGGCGCCTCGTGCGCCTGCGCTGGCGGGGCAGCAGCTCCGCGCTGTACGAGCTGCACTGACACGCGTCAGCGCCGCGCCGCCATCGTCGCGACTTCGGCCTCCGTCAACCGCCGATAGCGCGGCGCCGGCCGGCGCGCTCGCGTCCAGCTCAGCCAGTACAGATCGCGCAGCTGGAACAGATAGCCCGACGCCTCGCGCATGCTCATCTTGCTCTCGCCGAGCTCGCGGTCGTCGAACCGGTACGGCAGCTCGACGAGCGTGCCTGGCGTGCCGCGGACGATGAGCTCGAGACAGATCTTGAAGCCGCCCGCCTTGATCGCGACGTCCCGCGCGATGTCCCGTCGAATCAGGAAGAACCCCGACGCGGCATCCCGGATCGGCGACAGCCCGCGCGCGAGCAGACAGCCGATGCGCGAGAGCAGGCGCCGTTTGAAGGGCCAGTCCGGCGTGCTGCCGCCGGGCACGTACCGGCTCGCGACGAGGACGTCCGCCTGTGTGGCGCGAAACGCCGCGAACATCTTCGGCACGAGCGCGGGGGGATGACTGAAGTCGGCATCCATCACGCCGAAGACGTCAGCCGTCGCCACGGCGAAACCGGCGACGACCGCCGTGCCGAGCCCCAGCTTGCCGACGCGATGGACGACCTGCATGCGATGCGTGCGCGCCAGCTCGTCGGCCAGCGCACCGGTGCCGTCGGGCGAGTTGTCGTCGACGATGACGAGCTCGAGCGCCACGGATGCCGCGGACGCCGCATCGAACAGCGCCTGCACGAGCTCGGCGAGACGATCGCGTTCGTTGTACGTGGGAACGACGAGCGTCAGATCGGGCGAGGACACGAGGGACACGGCGTCACTATAGTGCAGTCCGATTTGGCGACGGCAGATCGCACGTCAGTTGGTCAGCTTGATGATGCGTCCCGCGGTGGACGCGCGCACCATCGGATCGCCGTGACGCAGATACGCTCGCAAGTCGGACAAGTCCAGAGGCGCCGTCGCCGCGATCGTGCGCGTCGCCTGCTGCGCGATCGGGCCCGAGGCGTCATTGGCCAGGCGCACGAGCGCATCGGTTCCAAGGCCGGCATCGCGCGTGATGAGAAGCTGAGACGCCGCAAGCCGCACGTCCTGATCGGGCGACGAGGTCAACCCTTGCACGAGCGTGCCCCATTCCGCGTCAGGATGACTCGCCAAGGCTCGCGCGGCCGTCAGTCGAGACTGCGGCGCGTCCGCGGCCGCCATTTGCTGAATGAGCGGCAACCCGCTCGTGTCGCCGAGCGCATACAGCGCAGAAGCCGCGCTGACGCGTACTTGCATGCTCTGATCCTTCAGCATCGTCTGCAGACGCGGAATCGTCGCCGAATCGCCGGTCTGTCCGAGCGCCGTCGCCACTGCGCTCCTGATCTCCGAGCGTGGGTCGCTGATCCGGCTCAACAGCGCCTGCGTCGCACGGTCGCTGTGGCTTTGGGCCAGCGCGTCGATCCCCTCCATCGCATTCGGCAACTGCTCGTTCTCGAGGGCCGTTGCCAACGCGCCGACGGCACCGGCATCTCCCCGTGCCGCCATGACGCGAAGCTCAGCGCCGGATCCGCGCTGCACGCCATGCGCAAAGTACATCTTGGCGTCCGGATCTCCAGCGTCGAGCAGCGCGCTGTATGCCGCCAGGCGAACGGCGGGGTCTTGAGTCGATCGCGTCAGATCTTTCAGCAGGGCGATCGCGATCCGTCTGAGCACCGCGGGCTCTTCGATACGACGCGAGCCCAGCCATCGCTCATAGGTGTCGAGGGCGCTCGACGCGCCGGCCCGGGCGATGTCGACTTCAATGGCCAGATCGAGCGCGGCGCCGCTTCTCGGCGCGGCGGCCAACGCGGCATTGGCGCGCGCGGATGCGCACGGCAGATCTTCACGCGCCAGACATGCCCACCCCTGCTCCAGCCGCGCCGCCTCTGTGCGATCCGGGCCAGGCGTGGGCTCGCTGCCGGTCGTACGCTGCTGAGCCGCCATGCCGGCGACGGACACGATCAACGCGAGCGGAACGACAGATGCGACGCGCATGAGCATATGTGAGTATATGACCTCGTTATCGTCATGCTGGCCGGCCGATTCTTCACGTTTCCGAAGCTTGCCGGGTCATTCGATCCGGCACGCGTCCTGACATGAGCCGCCGGACGTTCGCGTCCGTGCTCACGGCGATCTTCGCCGTGGGGCTGTTCATGCGCGTGGCGTGGTTACGCGCCGATCCGCCGGTCGCCGACTCGGTCGGCATCGTCTGGCACGACGAAGGCGCATGGGTCCACAACGCGCGCAACCGCGCGCTGTGGGGCGCGTGGCGCACCGACGCGTGGAATCCCGTCTTCGTCGCACCCGTCTTCACAGCGCTCGAGTACGCGTCGTTCGAGACCTTCGGCGTCGGCCTCTGGCAGGCGCGTGTCGTGCCGCTCGTTTCGGGTCTCGTGGCGATCATCGCGCTCGTCATCGGCCTGAAGACGATCGCCGGCCGCGAAGCGGCCGCGATTGGCGCAGCGGTCCTTGCCACGACGTACGCGTTCGTGATGTGGAACCGCGCGGCGCTGATGGAATCGACGATGACCGCCGCGATGGTCGTCGCGTGGGCGGCGTACGCGCGCGGATCGCGTGACGCGCGATGGGGCGCGATCGCCGGCGTCGCCGCAGCTGGCGCGTGGTTTACGAAAGCCGCGGCCGCGTTCTTCGTCGCCGCGCTCGCGCTCGATGCGGGTCTCGCGATCATCCGCGCGTGGCGAGCGGACGCGCCGGATCGCCGTGCGGACACGCGACTGGCCTGGTGGACGCTCGCCGGTCTCGCGATCACGTTCGCGATCGCCGGGACGCTGTTCGTCCTGCCGCATTGGGCCGACTATCGCTTCTACAACTGGCAGATGAGCGTGACGCGCAAGCCGGCGTACACGCTTCACGCGTTCGCGGAACGCGCGTCGTGGCTGCCGGTCGCGGAAGGCATCCTGAGCCGCATGTGGCTGGTGCTCGTGGCCGCCGCGATCGGTCTTGCCGGCATCGTCCGCCGCTGGCGCGACGCGAAGCCTGCGGAGCGTCTGCTCGTGCTGTGGGTGCTGATCGGATTCGCCGAGCTCGTCGTCCACGACTCGAGCAACGAGCGCCGCTATGTGATGTTCATTCCGGCGCTGACCGCGCTCGCCGCGCTCCTGGCCGCACGCGCCTGGACGAATACGTCCGCGTCAGCTCCGGAGCCGGACGGTCGCGCCCGCGTTGCCCGTGCGCTGATCTCTCTTCCGCTTGCGTACATCGTTGCCGGCAGCTTGCTGCGGCCGCTCGTCGTGGCGGACATCGACGCGAATCCCTACCGGATAGCCGTGCGTCTGGCCGCGGCCATCGCGGTGTTGTGGACGACGCTACAGCTTTGGAAACCGCGTTGGACGACATCGCTCGTGTCGACCGCATCGGCGCGTGCGCGCGTCGCGGCCATGTGGCTGATTCTCGTCCTGTCCTGGAATGCCTTCGAGTACGTCCGCTGGACGCAGCATCGATCGGACGTCAACTACGAGGCATCGGTCGCGCTCGGACGGTTGCTGCCGCCCGGAACGATCGTGCAGGGCAAGCTCGCCAACGGCCTCGCGCTGGACAATCGCATCCGGCCGCTCTTCGTCGGCAACGGCTTCGGCAACTACGACGACCGCCTTCAACGCGACGATGCGCGCTATATACTGACCTACGATTTGCCCCGCATTGGCTACGAGAGCTCGGACGGGTCAGGCCTGATCCAGGGCATCCTCGACCGCTATCCCAGACGCCGGGTCGTCGCGACGTTCACGGTCGACGAGACGCCGGATCCCGATCGCGCGGTGCTCATCGACAAGATGCCGACCGACGAGCCGCATGCGCGAGATTAGAGACGACCTCATCAAGGCGCATGCCGATCGGCGATTCCGATCCGAGTACGACTACGCGCTGTTCGAGTACTACCGCAGCGCCAAGGTTCTCGCGTTCCTCGAGCGTGCGGGCGTGACGATCGGTGGCCGCGTGCTCGACGCCGGCTGCGGCGGCGGCGGCATGCCCCTGTCGCTCGCCGAGCACGCGCGCGAGGTCGTCGGCATCGATCCGATCGACCGCTTCGGCCAGGCCGGCGTCGTGCTCGCACACGAGCGTGGCCTCGCGAACCTGCATTTTGCGCGCGCCGATGGCATGGCGCTGCCCTTTCCCGACGGCGCGTTCGATCTCGTGCTGTCGCACGCCGTAATCGAGCACGTCGCCGACGCGCCGCTGTATTTGCGCGAGTGCCGCCGCGTGCTCGCGCCTGGCGGCCGCTGCTATCTCTCGACTGCGCCGTATCTCTCGTTCGCCGGCGCGCACCTGCCGCGCCTGCGCGTGCCGGTGCCGCTGCACTTGATCGCCGGCCGCGCGATCGCGTTCCGCACGTTTCGCGTGCTCGCGCGTTACGCGCCGTGGACGCTGCGCGAGCCCGCGCACGAGAACTCGTTCATCCGCGACGCGCGACTCGGCATCGCGAAGCACGACGACTTGCTCGAGAAGGTGCGCGTCGTGCGCCTCCGCAGCCAAATCGCGGCGGCTGGCTTGCATGTCGTGCGCGAGGAATTGCACGTGACGTCGACCGTCCGTCGCCTGCCGGCGCCCCTGGCGCGATGGGTGCGCGACAGCCCGCTGACGCAGGACGCGCTGATCAGTAATATCGAATACGTGCTGAGCGCGGCCTGACCGCGCCTCGCTGGCCTCACACGCGACATGGCTGACATCGATCGTTATCGCACCGAAGATCGCCGGCAGGTCGAGGCCCTGTACCGCCGTGTCTTCGGGCCCGACGCGGCCGACGCGAGCCGTCTTCGCTGGGACTGGCAATATCGCCGCAACCCGAATGCACCGGCCGAGGGCCCGCAGATCTGGATCGCGCGCGAGGGCGCCACGATCGTCGGGCAGTACGCGACGATGCCGGTGAAGCTGCACGCGCAGGGGCAGGACATCGACGCGTCCTGGGGCATGGACGTGATGGTCGCGCCCGAGCGGCAGCGCCAGGGCCTCGGCGACGTGCTGTTCCGCACGTGGGATCGGCACACCGGCGCCTCGCTCGGGCTCGGCCTGTCGGAATCGTCGTATCGCCTGTTCAAGAAGATGCGCTGGCCGGATCTCGGCCCGCTGCCGTGCTTCGTCAAGCCGCTCAGCCGGCGTGCGCTGCGGCGTCCGACGTGGCCGGTCGCGCTCAACCGCCTCGTCTCGTACGTCACGCTGCCGTGGGTGCGCCTCGTCTCACGCGCCAAGCCGCTGCAGGGCGAAGTGCGGACGATTCGTCACTTCGACGAGGGCTTCACACGGCTGTGGGAGCGCATCGCCACGCGGTTCGCGTTCGCCGTCCGGCGCGACGCGGCCTATCTCAACTGGAAGTACATCCAGGCGCCGCACGTGCGCTACGCGATCGCGGCGCTCGTGCGCGACGGCGAGCCCGTCGGCTACGCCGTCTACCGCCACAAGCAGGAGCCGCGCGGCCGCGTGACGGTACTCGTCGATTTCCTCACCGATCCGGACGATGCCGCCGGGATGTTGACGCTGCTGCGCTGGGTCGATCGCGAAGCGCGCGCGGCGGACACCGACAAGATTCGCACGTTCGCGCTGCACGACGCCTTTCGCAAGCGGCTGCGGAAGTCCGGCTACTATCCGGTCAAGTCGACGGTCGACTTCGTCGCCAAGATCAACGCCGCGCCGGTGCCGGACGCGTTCTACGCGTCGACCGATCGCTGGCACGTCACGCTCGGCGACTCCGATCTGGATCGATGATCACGACGTCCCCTCCTGCCTTGCTCGTCGCCATCGACACCGAAGGCGACAACCAGTGGGACCGCGAGGCTCGCCGGCATCAGACGTTCGCCAACACGCGCGCGCTCGAGCGGCTGCACGATTTCTTCGCGCAGCATGGCGTCCGGCCGACGTACGTCGTGACGTATCCGGTCGCGCGCGATCCGGAGTCCGCCGCAGTCCTGCGTCGCATTCTCGCGCGCGGCGACGCGGAGATCGGCGCCCACCATCACGCGTGGGAGACGCCGCCCTGCGAGCCAGCGGATATCGATCGCCATCCGTACGCGCTGTCGCTGCCGATCGATCAGTTCGACGCGCAGCTCGCAGCGCTGACGGAGGCGATTGTCGACGCCGTCGGCGAGCGGCCCGTGTCGTATCGATCGGGACGATTCGGATTCTCGGCCGCGCATGTCTCGTCACTCGAGCGGCTCGGCTATCGCGTCGACTCGAGCGTCACGCCGTTGTTCTACGAGGCCCACAAGGGCGGACCGGATTTCGTCGACGCGCCGCTCACGCCGTACTACCTCGCGTACGACTCCGCTACGCGGCCGGGCACGAGTGACGTGCTCGAGCTGCCGGTATCAGCGGCGCTCAATCGCCGCATGCCGAAGTGGGCGGAATCGCTCTACGGCCGCGCGCCATGGCCGTACACGACGAAGCGCCTGCTGCGGCTCTCGCACATCGCGGCCGTGCGCTGGCTGCGGCCGTCGTACTCGTCCGCCGAGGACATGATCGCGCTCGCCCGCCAACTCCTTCGGCGGCGTGTGCCGATCCTCAATCTCCTCTTCCACTCCAGCGAAGCCATCGTCGG
>DASZVJ010000132.1:0-20061 GCA_035547155.1 Vicinamibacterales bacterium | reverse complement strand
GATTCCGTAGCCCGTCGCCCGTGGCCCGTAGCCCGCGCAGGGGCGGCCCTTGGGGCCGCCCGATGTCATTCCAGTCGCAACGCAATCAGCGGATCGACGCGTGCCGCCCGGCGCGCGGGGACCAGTGCGGCGGACAGGCCTGCGAGGAGCAGGACGATCGCGGCCGCGGCGTAAATGCGGACGTCGTGCGGCTCGATGCGGAAGAGGAAGTCCTTGACCAGCGTCGAGAGCAGCCAGGACGCCGCAAGGCCGATCGCGAGGCCAACAGCGAGTTGTCGCAGCGCCCGTGCGAGCACCGAGCGCAGGATCGCCGACGCCTGCGCGCCCAGCGCCATGCGAATGCCGATCTCCGGCGTGCGCTGCGTGACGAGGTAGGCCATCACGCCGTAGAGGCCAACCGCGGCGATCGCGAGCGCGAGCACGCCGAAGAGCCCGAGCAGGAGCATGTTCACGCGCCGCTGTGCCGTGAGCTGACGCACGTAGTCGCCGAGCATCTCGATGTCCGGCAGCGCGAGATCAGGAAACCGCGAGCGAATCGCCGTCTTGATCGGCGGCAGGACGTCCGCGATCGATCGCGACGTGCGAAGGACGAGCGTCGCCGCGATCGTCGGGCTCTGCGCGATCGGCACGAATCCCTCGCGCCGCCAGTTCGTCTCCGGCCCATCGTGTCGGATGTTGCCGACGATGCCGACGACGCGGCGCGTGCCCTGGAAGCTCACGATCTGGCCGATGGGATCCTCGTTCGGAAAGTAGATACGTGCGGCTTCCTCGTTGAGGATGACGACGGGCTCGGCGCCCTGGCGATCGGCATCCGTGAAGAGACGGCCGCGCCGCAGCGGCACGCGCAGGGCGTGAAAGTAGTCGGGCGAGATCTGGTTCCGATCGATGTCGGCCAGACGCTCGGGCAGCGTACGCCCGGGAATCGAGAAATCCGCCGTTCGCAGATCGCCTCGGAAGGGCAGTCCGTCGGCGACGAACGCTGCCGTCTCGACGCCGGGAATGTCTTGCACGTCCTTCAAGGTCGACAGCAGCAGCTCGCCATTTTCTCGCTGCGCGTGTTCTGCGTTCCACGCCCCGACGAGCGGCCTCACGCGAACCGTCAGCACGTCGCGTGTGTCGACGCCGAGGTCGATGAGGCTCACGCGCGCGAAGCTCGCGAGGAACAGGCCGGCACCGACGAGCAGCATCACGGCGAGCGCGATCTCGGTGACAACGAAGGCGGAGCGCAGACGCTGTTGCTCGATATTCGTGGTGTAGCCGCGGGCGCGATTGCGAAGCGACGGCGAGATACGGCGGGCGAAGTGCCAGATCGGCGCAAGGCCAACGGCGAGTCCCGTCGCGATCGCCACGGCGACCGTCATCGCGAGCACGCGGCCGTTGATGGCAATCGCCGCCACGCGAGGCACGTCGGCGGGGAGCGTGGTGCGCAGGATCTCGACGCCAATCCGCGCGGCCAGCACGCCGAGCGCGGCACCAGCCAGCGACAAGACGAGACTCTCGACGAGCAATGCGCGTCCGAGATCCCAACGCGATGCCCCAAGCGCCGATCGAATGCCGAGCTCGTGACTGCGCGTCGTCGCGCGCACGAGCATCAGCGTTGCGAGATTGACGCACGCGACTAGCAGCACGCAGATGACCACGCCGAGCAGCAACAGCATCCATGTGCGTGCTGGACCGGTGATGAATGTGTGCAGCGATTGCACGCGGAGGGGGCGATACCAGCTCGGCGCGTCCTGTTTCAGACGCGCAGCGAGTTGATCCATCTGCGCCTGCGCGGCATCGATGGTGACACCGTCGCGCAGCCGGCCGATGACCTGCAGGTAGTAGCCGTAGCTGTGCCCGCGGACGCGATCGCTTGCGGGGATGACGAGCGGCGTCCAGACGTCGGTCGCGTCGCGCGCGCCGACGGGATAGCCGAAGCCTGGCGGCATGACGCCGACGATCTCGAACGCGCCGAGTTGTCCCGGAAGCTGGCGGCCGATGACGTCCGGCGCACCGCCGAATCGCCGCTGCCAAAGACGATAGCTGATGACCGCGACTCGCGCATGGCCGTCGCGCTCGTTGTCCGCGGTGAACGGACGGCCGAGCAGTGGCGGCGTCCTCAACGTCTCGAAGAAGTTGGCGGTGACGGTCTGTCCGACGAGCGTCTCGGGCTCGGCTGTGCCCTCGCCCTTGAGAATGATGCCACCATAGCCGACAGCGGCCAGCGACTCGAAGACCCGCTGCTGCGCGGTCCAATCGAGGAAATTCTGCGGCGCGACGTTGCCGATGGTCGCGCCTTGCATCTCGCTGACGGCGACGAGACGATCGGCATTCGGAAACGGCAGCGCGCGAAGGACAACGGCGTCCACGACGGAAAAGATCGTCGTCGTCGCGCCGATGCCGAGCGTCAGGACGACGAGCGCGATTGCGGTGAACGTGGGGGCGCGGAGGAGGCTGCGGACGGCCAGTCGTAGATCGCGGCCGAGCGCGTCAATCCACTGAAAACGCCGCTCGTCGCGACACGCCTCAGCGACGTCGTCGCCGCCGAACATCAGCCGTGCCCGGCGGCGCGCCTCGTCCGGAGCGGCGCCGTCGCGAACGTAGTCGGCGGCCAGCCGCTCCACGTGATCGCGAAGCTCGGCCTGCAATTCGGCATCGCGTCCGCGGCGGCGACGGAACGGCCGCCGCCAGGTCACGACGCGTCCCCGCTCGGATCGAGCAGGACCAAGCCGATCGCCTCGGTCAGGCGCGACCAGCTCGCGGTCTCCGTCTTGAGCTGCGCGCGGCCCTTTGGCGTCAGGCGATAGAACTTGGCATCGCGGCCGGTGTCGGACGGCTTCCACTCGGCGACGAGCAGCCCGCGCCGCTCGAGCCGATGCAAGGCGGGGTAGAGCGACCCTTGCTGGACCTGCAGCACGTCGCGCGAGACCTGCTGCAGCCGCTGCGCGATCGCATAGCCGTGGATGGGGCCGAGCGCGGCGACGCGGAGGATCAACAGATCGAGCGTGCCTTGCGGGATGTCGGATTTGACGGACGTGGTCATCGCATGCCTCGAACTTCGACACGTTACGACGATCACGTGTCGAAGATCAAGGCATGAGGCGGTTCCGTCGCGATCTGCGGTCCGGGCCGCCACGGGGGGCGGCCCCTACGGATTTCGTCGCCCGTCCGTGTCTCGTAGCCCGTAGCTCGTCGTAGGGGCGGCCCTTGTGGCCGCCCCGGCAGTGGCCGCCCGCACGCGTCGCCGATCTACTTCGCACTCGGACTGTCGTCGGTCTTCAGATCGCCGATCGCGTACTGGATGCCGGCGAGCAGATGCTCGAGCATGGGCGTCATCGCGTAGATGGCCTCGTCGTGACCGTGCGCTTCGTAGAACACGCGGCCCCGGCCCTCGCGGCGAATGTAGCTCAGCGCGTAGTCGCCGTCCGTGCGCGCGGTCGCTGCGGGCTCTTGCGCCTTGTCGGCCGCGCTCATCTTCGCGTAGTCGATGCTCGTCAGGACGTGCACGTGCTTCCGCGAGAACGAATCCTGCGCGAACGTGTAGGTCTCGTCGTGGATCACGAACTCGCGGCCGTGGAACATCGCGGTCAACGGGCTCGACGGATCGTCGATCTTCACCGTGATCTCCTGCGGATACAGCCAGTGGAACTTGAAGAATCCGCCGATCAGCTGATTGAAGTCCGGCCAGGTGCCTACGGGCTGCGGTCCAGTGCCGCGCGCGGCGGCGGTGCTGGGCGCAGGGGAGGGCGGCACGCCGAGCGCGGCCGCGAACTTCATGCTGAACGCGACCTTGTCCACGCGGCCCGTGCGCGGCGTGTCGATGACGTCGAACCAGTGGTCGGCGACCGCCGCCATCTCTGCGGCCGAAATCCGATCGTCGTGGTTGGCATCCGCCTGTTTCGTGATGGGCCCGGCGAGCAGCGCGTCCAGGCCGAACGCGCCCCCGCCCCCGCCGCTACGACCGGCGGCCGCAGGTGCCGGCGCCGGCGCGGCCGCGTCATTGGGGCACGGCGAATGATAGGAATCCGTCGCCGCGTGGATGGCCGCCAGCCCTTTGCCGCCGCGCACGAACGCGAGCAGCGCCGCGCGGCGGGCATTGGTCGCCGCCGGATCGCCGGGCTCATCGAGAAAGCATCCCGTCGTGCTCGCGAGAAAGATCGCGTCGTACTGCTGCAGATTGGCGGTCGTGATGTCGGCCGGGGAATACGTGATCGTCGTCGTCCACGCGCCCGTCCTGGTGCCGAGCGCCTCGACCGTCTTCGCCGCGAGCGGAATCGACGAGTGGACGAACCCCGCCGCTTTGCCGAGCACGAGTACTTTGCGCGGCCGCGCAGGAGTCGCGGGCGCGCGAGCCGGCAGCGCGGCCATCATCGCGCGCAGCGACGCCGGCGTCGGCGTCTCGTTCTGCGGCCCGGGCGGCGCCATCAACTGGCCGAGAATCGCGGTGTTGATCGCGGAGCCCAGCTGCGCGGACGTGATCGAGACCGTGTCCGTGCCTCCCGCGCGGCGCCGCAGCTGCTCGAGCGATGCTCGCAGCTCCTGGCGCGTCACGGCGCCGTCGCCATCACTGTCGGCCGCGGTGAAGAACGCCGGCGCGATCGCTCGCAGCAGCATGTCCGGGCTGAATTCCGCCTGCCGGGCGGAAAGACCGAGGACGGCGCCGGCGGTCATCGCGATCGTGCACGCGCCGATGACGAATGCAGACGTCCGATGTCGAGTCATGCACGCTTCTCCTGACGCACGCCGTGGCGCACGGAGAGGTCCGTGTCGGCCCGCGCGCAGTTGTAGAGCGCGCCGATCTTATCGCGTCCCGGCCCATGCGGCATCGCGCGTGCCGTTCGCGTCGACCGCGGCTCGCACTTTCGGCAGCGCGTCCGGATAGCGCTCCTGCAGGAAGACGATCAGCCTCTCGCGCACCTCGCAGCGCAGGTCCCACGCGCGCGACGCGTCTGCCGCGCTCACCAGCGCACGCACCTCCATCGTCCGCGCGTCCGCGTCGGTCACCTGGAGTCCGTTGACCTTGCCGTCCCAGAGCCTCGACGCCGTAAGGATGCGGGTGAGCTCGGCGCGGAGCGCCTCGAGCGGCACCGTGTAGTCGACGCGCAGGAACACCGTCCCCAGCAGATCGGCCGAGACGCGCGTCCAGTTCTGGAACGGATGCTCGATGAAGTACGTGATCGGCAGCACGAGACGCCGCAGATCCCAGATCCGCACGACGACGTAGGTCAGCGTGATCTCCTCGATGCGGCCCCATTCGTTCTCGACGATCACCACGTCGTCGACGCGGATCGGCTGCGTCAAGGCGATCTGGAAGCCGGCGAGCAGCGTCGCGATGCTGCGCTGCGCCGCCAGGCCGACGATGATGCCGGCGACGCCAGCCGAGGCGAGGATGCTCGCGCCGAACTGCCGCGCCGCGTCGAAGACCATGAGCATCGACGCGCCCGCGAAGATCGTGATGACCGTCAGCGCGACCTTCTTGAGCACCATGACCTGCGTGTGCACGGCCCGCGCCTGCAGGTTGTCCTGAACGTCCATGCGATAGCGCGACAGGATGAACGCCGCCGCGGTGTCGACGGTCTGGTAGAGCAGGAATGCGATGACGCCGACGAGCAGCAGGCTGGCGGTCTGCGCGAGCATCGACGCGAGCCGCGGCGCCGGCGCGAGGGCGGGCGCGCCGAGGAGCAGCGCGAGCACGGGCAACGCCGTGCGCGCGGCTTTGCCCGCCAGTGGCAGCATCAGATCGTCCCACGTCGACGCCGTGCGTTTGGCGATCGACACGAGGAACGCGTCGATGAGCCGTCCGACACGCGCGAGCAGCCACATGAGCACGGCGATGATCGCGAGGCCGTCGATCCAGTCGAGCGCGACGTGCACGGTCGGCACGAATGGCCGCTGCGCGGCGTCCTGCAGCATCACGCGCGCAGCGAGCACGAGGCCCTGAATCCAGAGCAGCACCGCGACGGGCGCCGACAGCTCGCGCACGGCGCGCCACGCCCATCGCCGCGCGGCAGCGGTCGCGGCGCTGGCGCGCGCCGCGGCGTCGGCGGCGCGCAGGCGCCGGTGGATCCAGAATCGGAGGGCCGCGTGGATCACCGCCACGACGGCGACGATGACGGCGGCCGCGGCCAGCATCGGGCTGGAAGAGACGGACAACAACTCGCGCACGGGAGATCTCCGCTGGAATACACGGCCGCGTGGCGATAACGCGACGGCCGTTCGGATTGTCGAGGACGAATGACGACGAGGACGCGTGAGACGCGTGCTAGAAGACGCCGCGGCCGAGATTGCGGAACGCGAGCCGATCGCGCGAAGCGCGCGCGGACGCACTGGGGTCGAGCTCGTCGCGGCGCACGAACATGCTCGTACCGTAGCGGCGGGATCGACGCGTTGTCAAACCGCGCCCTCGTCGGCCGACGCCGTCGTGGTACCGTCTACCGTCATGAGCGACGCGATTCCCGGCTTCCGGCCGGTGCCGCGCACCGGCGTCATCTACGTCACGACCGAAGCGGTCGCGCGTGGATTCGATCCCCACGACCCCGAGTGGTGCAATCTCGGCCAGGGCCAGCCCGAAACGGGCGAGCTGCCCGGCGCGCCGGCGCGCACGCACGCCGTCGAGATCGCCGTCGACGACCAGGAATACGCGCCCGTCGTCGGCCTCTACGAGCTGCGCGCGGCCGTCGCCGATCTCTACAACCGGCTCTATCGCCGCGGGATGAAGTCGCAGTACACCGCCGAGAACGTCTGCATCTCCGGCGGCGGTCGCGCGGCGCTGACGCGCGCGGCGGCGAGCCTCGGTCACATCAACCTCGGCCACTTCCTGCCGGACTACACGGCGTACGAAGAGCTGCTCGACATCTTCAAGGCGTTCACCGCGATCCCGATCCTGCTCGAGGGCGAGCACGGCTACGCGTTCTCGCCCGAGGATCTGCGGCGCGAGATTCTTGGACGCGGATTGTCGGCGCTGCTGCTCTCGAATCCGTGCAACCCGACGGGCAAGCTGATCGACGGCGACGAGCTCGATCGCTGGGTCGCCACCGCGCGCGAGCTCGACTGCACGCTGCTCATCGACGAGTTCTACTCGCACTACATCTATCGCAGCCGGCCGGGCGCGCTGCCGGTGGCGTCGGCCGCGCGCTATGTCGAGGACGTGGACCACGATCCCGTCGTGCTGTTCGACGGCTTGACGAAGAACTGGCGCTATCCGGGATGGCGCGTGACGTGGGCCGTCGGCCCGCGCACGGTCATCGACACGCTCGCGTCAGCGGGCTCGTTCCTCGACGGCGGCGGATCGAAGCCGCTGCAGCGCGCGGCGATCCGCCTGCTCGAGCACGACTACGTCGTCCAGGAGACGCGCGCGATCCAGGAGACGTTTCGGGCGAAGCGCGACGTGATGATCTCGGGCCTCGAGCGCATCGGCGTGCGCCTCGATCGCGCGCCGGACGGGACGTTCTACGCGTGGGGCAACATCGGCTATCTGCCGCCGCCGCTGAACGACGGCATGCGCTTCTTTCGCGCGGCGCTCGAGCGGAAGGTCATCACCGTGCCGGGCGAGTTCTTCGACGTGAACCCGGGCAAGCGGCGGAAGGGCCACGGCTCCAGGTTCCAGAGCTACGTCCGATTCTCGTTCGGCCCGCCGGCCGCGTCGGTCGAAACGGCGCTGGGACGCCTGGCGGACATGGTCCGGGAGGCCTGAAGGCCCGTCTGTACAGTTTTTCGCGCGACGTACCGATACGTCCGGCATGAAGCACATCATTTCGGACATCGCCGACGTGCCTCCTGTGCCTCCCGTCTTCGATCGCCGCCGCAATCCGGACCGCCGGGCCGAATGGCGCGGCGGCCGCCGCGACAGCGACTGGGTCAACCGTCCCCCCGACGCGCTGGCCAAGCTCGAATCGAGACAGAGCAGGGCCGCCGCCTTCAAGCGGGCGGTGTTTTCAGTGATGCATCTCTGGTAGCAGGCTACGGGCTACAGGCTACGGGCTACGCCGTCTGTGGTCCGTAGCCCGTAGCCCGTGTCAGTGTCTCGTCGGCGCCGCGCCCTGGCGCAGGTCGGTCGACCACCGCAGGGCTTCGGCGTATGCAGCGGGCAGGACCGACGGGTTGACGCCGGCGCCGCGCGAGAGCTCGAAGCACTGATCCCAGCTGCCTTGCTCGTATGCGACCGTGCAGTCCAGCAGGCTGCGCCGCGGGTTCTCCTGGCCGAGCAGCGCGTCACGCACGCGCTCGGGCAGCGGCAGCGTCTGCAGCAGCGTCGGCATGGGCTGATCGAGAATCGCGTCCATCAGCGAGCACATTCCGACGAGGAAGCCTTCCGCCGCGGCGTCCTCATCGCCGGTGCTCGCGCCGAGCAGCTCGCAGCACCGCGCGCGAATCGTCGCCATCGTCAACAGCTCCGCGTGCGCGTTCTGACTCAGACCCGCCAGCGCCCACAGTGATGCCCAGCGCCGCACCGTGTCGCGGCCGAGCAGCACCAGCGCTTCGCGAATCGACTGCACCGTCGTCCGCAGCGCAAACGCGGCGGAGTTGACCGTCCGCAAGATCAAAAAGCACAACGCGGGATCGTGTTTGACGAGCTCTTCGAGCTGATGGACCGACAGGTTCGGATTGTTGAGCGCGTGGAGCAGGCGCAGGCTCGCGACGTGCTGCGCGGGCACCGGACGGCTCTGCTTGATGATCGGCTTGCCGAGGAAGAAGCCCTGGAAGAGATCGTAGCCGCCGACCACGGCTTCCTTGAACTTCTCGGCCGTCTCGATCTTTTTCGCGATGAGCGTCGGGCCCTCGCCGGACGCGAGGTTCGGCAGACGCGCCGCCGACTCGCCGGCGCGCAGGAAATCGATCTTGAGGTAGTGGACGAGCGGCACGAGCTCGGCCGTCCACGCGGTCATCGTGAAGTCGTCGATCGCGAGCGTGTAGCCGTCCTTGCGGAGCTGCCGGCAGACATCCAGGACTTCCGAGTCCGCCTCGATGTCCGCGCCCAGCTCGAGCACGACCTTGTCGCGCGGCAGCACGGCCGGCACGCCCTCGAGTAGCAGCCGGCGGCTCACATTGACGAACGCTTTGCGGCCGCTCGTCAGCGTCTCGAAGCCGATCGCGAACAGGCCGTCGATGACCTTGGCCGTCGCGTAGTCGTCGTGCACGCCCGCCTTCGAGTCGATTTCCGCGTTCTGCCGGTAGAGCAGCTCGTAGCCGAACACGCGTCCGCTCTTGTCGAGGATCGGCTGCCGGGCAACGAAAATTCGTGCAGGCGTGTCTTTCGGAGATGGCGTCGGGCTCATTCGCGCTCCAGCGATCAGGGAAACCTGACCGTCCCGACAATCGGCTGGGGCGGAGGAATGTTTAGGGCCCTGTCTGAAAGGCTCTTGTCAATTTCGAACTTCGAAGTTCGAACTTCGAAACCAAGAGATCCATGTGCAGGCGTGCGGAGCGTCGTCTTTCAAAGTTCGTAGTTCGTAGTTCGTAGTTCGACGGCTCTGAGCGTCAGACCGGATATGTGGAAGGTCCGGTCTGACGCTCTAACGGCCGTCGTTCCTACGGGTTCAGCGATGACACGTACGCGATCAGATCGACGACGTCGCTGTCGGTGAGATTGGCGACGACCGGCATCATCAGCTCGGTCATCGAGCCGTGACGCGTGCCGAGCTTGATGTCGTAGATCTGCCGCGCGAGGTAGCTCGGCGATCGGCCCGCGATGTTCGGCACCGGTCCGAGGCCCTTGAGGCCGGGTCCGTGGCACGTGACGCACGCCGTCGTCTTGCCGTTGCCGCCGGTCGTCGCGAGCGCTTCGCCGCGCTTGATGCTGCCGGTCGGCGCGTACGCGACGAAGCCCGAGTGCGGGCTGCGCATCTGCGTCTGCGCCACATCTTCCGGCATCTCGATGATGCGCGTCCCGATCGGCTCGGTGCCGCCGTCCGCCGCGGGGAAGTAGATCTCGCCCTGCACGCGCGTCTTCGGCACGGTGTCGGATTCGACGACACGGATGTACTTCGGCACTTTGATCGAGGAGAAGTACGCGGCGACCTGCTTGATCTCGTCCTCGCTCAGCGTCTTCGCGATGTTGATCATCTCCAGCGTGTTCGCCTTGCGCGGGTCGGAGCTGTGCCGCAGACCGTCCTGGAAATCGTGGATCTGCTGGACGATGTACGCCTCGGGCAGCCCTTGCAGCGGCGCGTTCTCCGGACGGCCGCGTCCGTTCGGCAGATGGCACAGCCCGCACGCGCGCGCCTGGCCCGGCTTGCCGTGCGCAACGACGTCCGGCATCTGCGGATGTTCCTCGGGGAACCAGTCCGCGGGGCCATAGCTGTTGTTGATCTGCTGCTGCGTGAATTGGAACTTGGATCCTTCGGCCTGCCGCAACTGCGGCGGCGGTGCGTTCGGATTCGGCGGCGCGGGTGTTTGCACCGGCGGCGTGCGCGGCGCGGGCGCCTGCGGCGGAATCTCACCGGGCGGCAACTGTGGTTGTGCGTACGGCCACGCGGCCGGCATCTCGCGCGTCTGCGCGGCGCGCAATCCGCCGGCGGTCAACAGACACGCGACCGCACACGAAAGAAGCGACTTCACGTTCACGAGACGACCTCCGGAGACACAATCGTGACAATCAGAACGTGACGAGCCTACACGCGGCAGCGATCGGGAGCAAGACGTCCGCCGACGCGACACTCGGACGCAGTACGCGCGGACGTTCGCATATCATGCTGCGTTGGCGCATGTGGGCGCCCACATCGAGCGAGGCGTGATGACAGCAGAGCGGCACGTGTACGTCGGGACGGATGGGGGAGCGACGACGTCGAAGGTCGGCGCGGTGTGGCGCGACGGCACCGTCGTGTCCACGCGGCTCCTGCAGAAACCCACCGGATCGGCCAGCGGCACGCACGCCGTCGTCGAAGGCTGGGTCGCGTCCATCACCGAGTACCTCGGGCACAACCAGCTGACGTGGGATCAGGTCGAAGGCGTTGGCTTGTCGATTCCGGGACCGTTCCAGCGCTACGGCGTGTTCGACAAGTCGCCGAATCTGCCCGAGAGCTTCGCCGGCTTCGACGTGCACACCGCCTACAGCAACGCGCTGGCGGCGCGCGCCGGCCGCGCGATTCCGCTCGTCGTCGGCAACGACGGCAACTTCGGCGGCGTGGCGGAAGCGCGGCACGTGCGCGGCAACAGCCAGGCGACGGTGCTGATGCTCGCACCGGGATCGGGGCTCGGCTGCGCGTACATCGATCGCCACGGGCTGCCGCTCGACGGCGACACGCTTGCCGGCATGGAAGCCGCGCACATGCCCGCGCCGCTGCACTTGCTCGGCGCGAAGCCGTATCGCTGCGGCTGCGGCCGCGACTGGGGCTGCGTCGAGGTCTACACGACGTTGTCCGGCTTGCCGTACCTTCTGGCGGAGCGACTCGAGCGCCATCCCGGGCACGAGCTCGCGAGCTCGCCGCTCGACATGAAGCATCGCGCGTTCGCGCTGCGTGGACTCGCGCAGAAAGGTGACGCGCTCGCGAACGAGATTTTCGATTTCCAGGCGCGCGCGCTCGGCCTGCACGTCGCGTCGCTCGCGATGGCGCTGGACACCGAGTTCGTCGTCATCGGCGGCGGGCTGATGGATCCGGAGTCGACGACCGAGGAGTTCCGCGAGCGGTATCTGCGAACGATTCGCGAGACGGCGTTGCCATACCTGTGGCCCGCGCAACGCGCGCGTGTGACGATCGTCCCGGCAGCGCTTGGCGATCTGTCGCAGTCGATCGGCGCGGCGCTCGCGGCGCTGTACCAAAGTCGCGCGTAGGAAAATTCACATGGAGGAGTGGAGGGCGCGGAGCAGTCCACCCACGATCTCTTTCCATTCATCGTCGAGGCTGCCATCGAACGGCGCGACGCCCGCGCGCCGGTACCAGTAGTGCGCGTTGGCCTCGTCGCCTTCCTTGCGATGGAGATAGGCGTGTACGTGCGAGCCGGTCGCGTCGTGGATGTCCTGCGCGACGCGATGGGCTTCGTCCCAGTCGCCGCGACCGTCGTGCCACAGCGCGATGAGGGCGTGCGGGAGGCCGGGAGGAACGACGGCGTCCGACAGACTGCGCCGGAACTCGTCCGCCGTCATTTCGGCGCCCAGAAGGGCTCGCCGGATCGAATCAGCTGCACCGGCACTTCTGGCGTGAACGATTTCACCCACTGCGCCATCTCGAGCATGCCTTGCTCTTCGGACACGTTGTGCCCGAGCATGATCCAGCCCTTCGCGATGCCGAGCGACGTCGCGTCCAGCACGTATTCCGGACTGTCGAGCGCGCCGTCGGCTTCCTGCTGCTCGCCGCTGACGACGACGTCGATATCTGGTGAGGCGACGGACGGCGTCGCGTAGCCAACGCCGACCTGCACGCGCCGCACCTTCGCGCGTGGATCGCCGACGACGCGAATCGCCTTGTCGCCCAAACGCTTCTTGAAGTCCGACGCGAGCGCCTCGAGCGTCGTCTCCGGAATCGTGAACCGGTGCGACTGCGGCGCCGTCTCCTGATCGCTCGTGAGCCCGAGCACGCGCGTGAGGCCGACCCACGTGAAGTCGGGCCGCTGCGCGTGCATGTGATCGTGCATGCGGAAGATGACGATCTGGTGTTTCGTCATCAGCTCGACCTTCGTGCGATAGAGCGGGTCGGCGTCGACGACGGAGAGATCGTCGCGGTCGTTCCAGTACGTGTCCTCGTGCGGAATGATCATGTTGAGGCCGGCCGCAGCGGCCTGCTCGATCGCGCCCATCGAGCAGAACATCGTCGTCGCGATGCCTTTGACCTCGGTGTCCGGGCCGCCGAACTTGAACGTGTCGCGATACGTGTTCTCGCGCCACGCGAAGCCCAGATGCGATTTGATGCGGGCGACGACCTCGCCCGCGGTGAGCGCCGCCATTAGAGTGGCCTCCAGTACGGATCACCGACCGTGACCCAATGTGATTTGACCTCCGGCACGATCGTGCCGAGCCAGTCGGCGCACACGCGCATGCCGGGATCTTCGGACACGATGCGGCCGATCGCGATCAGCGACTTCGGCTGGCCGGCCGTCACGAGATCGCGCGCGTACTCCACGGACTCCCACTCGCGCACTTCGCCGGCGATGACGCAGTCGACCGTCGGCAGCAGCTTGAGCGTGTCCTGAATCGGCGTCGAGCCGGGAAGCAGTCCGACGCGCTGCACGCGGAGATGCGGATCGCCGACGATGCGCATGCCGCCGCGTGAGCCGAGCTTCTTCTTGACGTCGATCACGAGCGCGTCGAGCGTCGTGGCGTGGACGTCGAAGCGCTGACCAGCATCCGCCGCGGTTGACGAGGCGAGCCCGAGCGAGGCGCTCAGCCCTTGCACGAGCGGATTCGGCGTCCGCGCGCGCCAGTGATCGTTGAAGCGCCAGACGACGAGGTTGTTCTTCGCGATGAACTCGCGCTTCGCCGTGAACACGGGATCAGCGGGCGCTTCGGGCGGCGGCGTGCCGGGGCCGCCGCCGCGGCGTCCGGCGGGCGGCGTCGGACTGTCGGCCTTCGAGTAGTACGTCGGCTCGAACGTGATGACGAGATTCGCGCGCTGCTTGACCGCTTCCTGCAGCACGCTCATCGTCGCCATCGCGGTGGTGACGATGCCGGTGACTGGCGTCGACGGGTCGCCGGCCTTGAAGCCATCGACCGTCTCGGGTTTCCATGCGACGCCGACACGCTGCTTGATGCGGTCGACGATCTCCTGTGCCGTCGGCGCCGCCGCGTGGAGCTTCGGCGCGCGCAGCACGAACGGCGCGGCCGCGGCGCCGATGCCGGCGACGGTGACGAACTCGCGTCTCGACACTCGTTTCATAGAGGACGTTCTCCGCGATCCGGCCCGATCGATCGGCCGTCCTGCCCGCACGGCCTCGTGCGGCGACGAACCTATCCGTCAGGCGAATGCGAGTGATGATGCCCGTTGAGGGGGAGGGAATGCAAATAGAAGGAGGTGAGCTACTTTGAATTGCGTGGCGCATAACGATGTACCCCACCGACGTATCCTTTCGTCCAATGGAGCACCACGCCTGCCACCCACGCGAGTCGTTGGCTGAATCGGTACATGTGGGACAGCCTCCAATCCCTGTCGCTTCAGGAATCGGATTCTATTCGCTACGGGGGGCCGACGGATTCTGTCCGGGCGCTCGCGTCGGGAGCGGCAGCGTTGTGGGGTGCACGTATAATGCGTGCAGAGGGCTGTCATGGCGGCGTCGGCATCCGCAACGCAAAACATCACCGTTCGCCTGAATCGTCGGACGCTGCGCAAGGCCAAGGTCCTCGCGGCCAAGCGCAACACGTCGATCAGTGGTCTGCTTGCCGAGCAGATCGAGGCGCTGGTCGGAGAAGACGACACCTACGAGCAGGCGCAGCGCCAAGCGCTGGCGCTCCTGGACCGAGGCTTCCATCTTGGCGGTCGGATCAAAGCCACGCGCGACGAGTGGCACGAGCGATAAGACGTTCGTCGACTCGAACGTTCTGATCTACGCCCACGACGTGGACGCCGGTCGCAGACACGAAGTCGCGAAGGCTTTGCTTCGTGATCTATGGCTCACGCGAACCGGCATCCTCGGCACACAGGTGCTATGCGAGTTCTACGTCAACGTCACGCGCAAGATTAAGACGCCGCTGTCGAAAGCGGACGCGCGACGGGTCGTCGAGACGTACACGCCGTGGTGTCTGGCACCCGAGACGGCGGACGTCAACGAAGCGTTCCGAATCGAGGACGAAGCCGGCATCGGTTTCTGGGGCGCCCTCATCCTTGCTGCCGCGGCGCGCGGTGGGGCCGCGCGCGTGCTGTCCGAAGATCTCAATCCCGGGCAGATCATTTCGGGCGTGACGGTCGTCAATCCCTTCGACTCGCACACGCCGGCGCATTGATCAATCGCACGGCGGCGATCGGGCGCCGGGCGAGCAGCCGCTCACGAAGGCCCGCGGATGGGAATCGCTGCTCGACTTCCTCGCGAACGCGCTCGGCCCGAGCTCGCCGCCGCGAGAGGTAGGCGTCGACGTCGTGCCGATGTCGCAGGTAGTACGTGATGACCGAGTACACGTCAACGAGCGGCACTGACGCGTACTGCTGTGCGATCTCCTCGGCCGTCGCACCCGCTTCGAATGCACTCACGATGATGTCGAGCGTGACACGGGTTCCGGCCACGCGCACGACGCCATCGGTATCCGTCTGGATCGGCACTCGCTCGAGGACGTTCGTGGCATTCATTGGACGGACCCGTGCAGATTACACGGTCATGGGCGCTACGACGCCTCGTCCAGGGCTTCGTGCTCGACGGTCGACAGTGGAGGATCCGGCGCGGGCGCGGCTGCCGGCGCCGGCTCGGTGATCGCCGCCGTCCGTTTGCTGGCGGAGGGCCGCCGGCGCGTGACGTGCCGGCACGCGCGCCAGCCGGCGAACGTGACGGGATCGTCGCGCGTGGTCACCGTGACGACGACGTCGAGCTCGCACGCGGCGTCGAAGCCGTCCGCGAAGGCGGTCGCGATGCCCGCCAGCGCCTGCCGCCGAGCGGTCCTGCTGTCGTGGCGCGCGTCGATCACCTCCTGCAAATCGTCCACTCTCTTCGTGAACGCACGGATGAACGTCGGCGGCAGGCCGATCGCCGCGAAGTCGTCCGGCCGTTTGGCGGATTCGTCGATGAACGCGCGGGCGGCGGCGAGGTCGCGCGCGAGGCTGCGCGGCCGGGGGAGCTGGAACGGATTCCCGCGCGCATCCTTCGGCGGGAGCCGGCGCGCGGCCAGCGCGATCATCTTCATGTCGCGGAAGACGGACGCGCGCGTCGTCTTCTTGATGCGCTTCGCCGCCGTCGCGATGATGTGCGCCTTCTGATGTCGATCGATGGTGGCCATCGCCTCGGCCACGCGTGCGAAGGCGCGACCGCCTGTGGACAGCGGCGGAAACCGATCCCCGTGCATCTTCCCGAATTCACGTACGCGAACGAACATCTCGTATCGATAGGCCTGGTCTCTCGTCACGGCACCCTCACGTGCTCCATGCAGGAAATGGACGCGAACGTTACACCGCACGAGTCGAGCAGGCGCACGCGCAGGCCGATGGCTCGGGCGCGTCGTGCGAGCGGACGTGACGTCTGGATCGAGGACGTGATGACCAAGCGCGAGCGCCGCGCGCATGACTGCGCACTGCTGCGGACGCGAGCGTGGTGTCCGCGCACGTACGGCGAGCGGAGCAGGCACCACGTCGAGCGATCGCGGCAGCCGCGCGAGGAGTCGTGCGCGTCACGCGGGCGGCCGTCAGACATGCGCCGAGCCGTGCGTGACGTGCGTCGAGCGGCGCGGTACGCCGGTGACCACTTGAAAGAGAAGGGCTTACGAGATCGCGGTTTTTTTCGCGTCGACACGTGCGACGTTGCGCTCGGCACGTGACGCGCTTCCCTCGGCGTGCGGATCGCTACTGCTCGCGACGAGCCGCGGAGAGCTCTGGCGACGTCCGGCCATGACTCGAGTCATGCCGCGGCTCGATCGCGCGCGTCTGACGACGGCCCGGTGCTGTGCTGAGGATGGGTCGCGCGAGGTCGAGGAGTCGCTCGGCTCTGCCTCGCGTCCGATCGCGCGAGGATCGGGATCGCTCGCGCATGGACGCATCAACGCGCGCGATCGGCGCGGCACGCGGCGCACTAGGTGCGCGTGCAGCAAGACCTGCGGCCGGCGTCACGCGCGTCGCGTCAGGGGAACGTCACGCTGAACGCGCCATTCGTGACGGTCTTCGACGCGCTGGCGTTGTGCAACACGAAGCTGAACGTGCCGCTGGCCGTCTTCGCCGTCGCCGAGAACGCCGTCACGATCACACTGCCCGTCTGCGGGCCGTTCAGCGCGTTGAATCCGGTGTTCCCGGTGGTGGGGAAGGGGTTGTACGTCGCGTTGCTGCCGTCCGATCCCAACGTAAACGTGCCGGGCGCAAAGGCGACTCGCCGCTCCGTGCCGATGTCGAAGCTCAGGAGGTTCTGGCCTGTGTCCAGTGCGTTGACGAGCAGCGTCGAGAAGTCGGTCCCTGCGTGGTACGTCGCCGTGACGTTCGTGCCCGTGAACGCGGCGCCGTCGATCGTCGCGGTCAGTGACGACGTTGGCGTACCCGATCCCCCCGTCGAGCTCGAGCCCGTCGACGACCCCGTTTGGCTGGGGCCTGTCGGCGAGTGTGATCCACACGCGGAGGCAGCAAGCGCGACGATTGGCAGGATGATCCACAGTCTCATGAGGACCTCCGAGCGGCGTATCGATGTGGGGTGTCCACCTTCGCGACGAAGGTTGGTGGGCCGCGCAGGGATCGAACCTGCGACAATCTGGTTAAAAGCCAGGTGCTCTACCACTGAGCTAGCGGCCCCGGACAGACATCCTATCAGTCCGGCGCCCGTGGAGCGGAACGCAGACGCGTCGTGCTTCTTTCGTGCTTCGAACTTCACACGTCGAACGTGACCGCGCGCTTTTCCACGCCTACAGAATCCCCATCCCCATCGCCGACAGCGCGAGCTCGGTGGCGAGAATCGCGGTCTGGTTCTGCATGTCGAGGATCGGATTGACCTCGACGAGATCGAGCCCCATCAATCGTCCGGAGTCCGCGATCATCTCCATCACCATGTGCGCCTCGCGGTAGTCGAGGCCGCCTTTGACGGGGGTGCCGACGCCGGGCGCGATCGACGGATCGCAGACGTCGAGATCGAATGACACGTGCACGCCCATCGTGTCCGCGCTCGCGAGCGTAATCGCGCGCGTCATGACCGCCGCGATGCCGTCGCGATCGATGTCCTTCATCGTGAAGACGTGGATGCGCGATTCGCGGATGCGTTGCTTCTCGAGGTCGTCGAGATTGCGCACGCCAATGAGCACCGTCGTCTCCGGCCGGACCTTCGGCGTGCCGCGGCCGATCGCTGCCAGCTCAGACGGCTCCGACCCGAGCAGCGCCGCCAGCGGCATCCCGTGCACGTTGCCGGTGGTCGTGGTCGCCGGCGTGTTCATGTCGCCGTGCGCGTCGACCCAGATCAGACCGATCGTCCCGCCGCGCTCCGCCGCGAAGTCGGCGGACGCGCCCGCTGACCCTGCGGCCAGCGAATGGTCGCCGCCAAGGACGATGGAGAGCTGGCCGTCGTGGTGGGCTTGGAGGACCTGGGCGTAGAGGCGCTGACAGACGCGCGCGATCTCGCGGATGAACTTCTTGGCCGGATCGCGCTGCTCGCGCGTCTCCGGGATGGGCGTGGCGATGTCGCCGGCGTCAGAGACGCTGCAGCCCATCGCGCTCAGGCGTTCCCCCAAGCCGGCAATGCGGATGGCCGACGGTCCCATGTCGACTCCGCGCCGGCCGGATCCCAGGTCCAGAGGCACGCCAACGATCCGGACAGGCGGGGTGGTGACGCTTGGCATGCGGAATTATGGCATTTGTGGCGATTTTCCCCTGCAAACGTGGGCATCAATCACAGTGTTCAATGCTAGGATTACCGGCGCCGTTATCTGGCTGCCCGATGGGCGGAGTTTTCCAACTCGGGCTGGCGACCTAATCGGCGGGAGGTTGCGTGTCGCCCATCTACGTTCGGCCGGCTCGCGAGCAGATCGAGCACGACCGTCTGATTCGCCACCTGCAGACCAAATACAAAAAGAAGTTCTCCGACGTCATCGTCAACATCGACGGCCAGGAGCCGCAGACGGCCGTCAAGATTGGGCCGCTGACGCTGTATCCGGACATCGTGTTGATGGACGGCAAGAAGCTGGCGGGCCTGGCCGAGGTCGAGACGGGGGAGTCGGTCAACAACCTCGAGGCCATGGCGCAGTGGACGCACTTCGCACTGGCGCGCGTGCCGTTTCATCTGTACGTGCCGGTGCAGGGCTACGAATCGGCCCGGCGCCTGTGTGACAGCTATCAGGTCAAGGCCGCAGAGATTTGGACGTATCGCCCGGCGACCGACGGGTTCGATCTCGTGCGGATGCACGCCGATCCGTCGGCGGCCAACGGCGCGCGCGGCGGAAAGGCCGCGTCCGTGGTCGCGCCGGCGGCACCGCCGAAGCCGGTGACGCCGCCGCCCGCGCCGGCCCCGGCGCCCGAGCCCGCGAAGGCCGCAGCGAAACCGGCCGTCAAGTCCAGCGAGGCGCCGGCAAAGGCGGCCAAAGCCAAGCCCGTCGCGAAAGCCGAGAAGGCGCCCAAGGCACCAGCGCCGAAGGCGAAGACGCCGCCCGCGA
Organism: Vicinamibacterales bacterium; assembly: GCA_035547155.1. GTDB lineage: Bacteria > Acidobacteriota > Vicinamibacteria > Vicinamibacterales > SCN-69-37 > CAZNMF01. Next base: position 896 of record DASZVJ010000132.1, on the reverse strand, counting down.
AGGCCAAGAAGCCCGTCAAGGCTTCGAAAGCCGCCCGTCCAGCCAAGCCCGTCAAGGCGCGCAAGCCGGCGCCGGCGAAGGCGAAGAAGGGCGCCGCGCGCAAGAGCCGGTAGCGATCCGTGCCCTTCATCCGACATACGCGCGACAAGCGGGGCTACGACACGACCTACGTGATGCACCAGTACCGGCCGGTGCAGGGGCCGCAGCGGACGCGCGTGCTCTATCTGTTCCGGTCGCCGGCCCACGTCAAGATCGGCCGGCAGCCGCTCGACGAAGAGATCCGCGAGGCGCTCGAGCACACGCATCCCGACGTCAGCTTCGACTGGATCACGCTCGGTCGTGAGTCGGCCGTGGTTCGCAGCGAGGAGCCGCGGGAGCGTGGGCCGCGAGGACAACAACGCCCACCGCGGCCGTCGTCCCCACCGCCGCCGATCCAGCCGGTTGTCGCCGACGACCACTCGCTGCTGGGGCGCGTGGCCGGAGCCGAGCGTGCGTCCAAGCTCCGCGCGGCCTATCTGGACGTGCTCCAGCGCATCGGCCGGCGCAGCCGGACGCCGGAAGAGCGCGACCGGCTGACCGCACGCATACAGCGTCTCAATCCTGACGAGTGGCCGGACGAGGCCACCGTGCGCGCGCAGCTCGACACGGCGCCGCAGGAGTGGGCGGCGATCGCCGCCGAGCTGCCGGCACGGCGGCGCGGCCGTCGCGGCGGCCGGCATCGCGAACGGCTCGATTCGGCGACGCCGGCCGCGGTGTCCGACGCGGACACCGATCAGGCCGACGCAGGCATAATGACTGTTGAGGTTCAAGGTGAGCACGAGACCGAAGACGCGGCGGGACCAGGGGACCAAGGGACCAGGGAAGTTGAGGACGAAGGGACCAGGGGACCAGGGGAC
>DASZVJ010000131.1:0-49638 GCA_035547155.1 Vicinamibacterales bacterium | reverse complement strand
GTGGAGGACTTCTTGGCGAGTCTCCGCGCGCCGCAAACGCTCGGCGGCAAACAGAAGACCGTGCGCGTGCGCAAGCCCGCGACGATCAACCGATACAGGAGCCAACTCTGTTCGATGTTCAACTTCGCTGTGCTGCGGGACTACCTGGAGCGGACGCCGTTCAACAAGGCCGGCGTGCGCAAGACGCTCGTGAAGGCCGCGCGTGAGGACAACAAGCGCGTGCGGCGGTTGTCAACGGACGAGGAAGCGCGTCTGTTGCAGCACGCAGCTCCGCACCTGAAGCTGCTCATTACGGCGGCGCTCTACACGGGGATGCGGCGCGGCGAAATGCTGGCTCTGACGTGGGCCGATCTCGCCGCGCGTCCCGGCTGGGTCCGGCTTCGGGGGGAGACCACGAAGTCGGGCAAGACGCGGTGGGTGCCGGTGCTGCCGAACGTGCAGGCGGTCTTCGACTTCCTGCGGACGGACGCGGCCGGCGACGAGAAGCCCGCCGACGCGCCGGTCTTCAGCAATGAAGTCGGCGAGCCGCTGCGCTACTTCCAGACGGCGTGGAAGGCGGCGCTGACACGCGCCGAGATTCGCGATCTGCGGTGGCACGACCTGCGGCACGAATACGCGAGCCGGTTGGCGGAGAAAGGCACGCCGCTGGTGCAGGTGCAGGAGCTGCTGGGACACGCGAGTATCGTGACGACCGAACGCTACAACACGAACCGGGCGGAACGGCTGCAAGCGGCTGTGCAGGTGCTTGCGCCAACGCCGTCGAACGACACCGATCGCGAGGCTGACGCCGACGACGCACCGTCATCGACGGGCGCACCGGCATAGCTTCACGGTTCTTTCACACCGACGACTGCACGCCTGCCGCGCTCGTCGCCAATCTTCAGATTTCCTAGGGAAATTTGGGGTGGATGACGGGGATCGAACCCGCAACGTCCGGAGCCACAGTCCGGTGCTCTACCATTGAGCTACACCCACCACGTGGACAAACCGTAAGTGTAGCACTTCGGGGCCTGGCCACCGATGCCTGACCGGGCGGTCGACCGGTGTGAAGGTGCGCCAGCGCGGGAAACACCACGCACGCGCCGCAGCACACGTGGATGGGGCACATGTGCAGCCATGGCGTCTCGTGCCGATTGTATCCGCAGCGTCGCGGAACCTTCACGTGCCCCCCGTCTTCGTGTCCAGTCGTCCTGCGGGCAAGGTATTCGTCGCTCGCCAGCCGATCCTCGATCGCAGCGGCCGTGTGTTCGGGTACGAGCTGCTGCATCGCAGCGACGCACAATCCGACCAGTTCAAATCGGAATCCGTCGAGCACGCCACCGCGCACATCTTGACCGACGGCCTGCTGGCGATCGGGCTCGACGCGTTGTCCAGCGGCCGCCACGCGTTCATCAACGTCAATCGCCAATTCCTTCTCGACGGCATTCCTGCCGTCCTGCCACCGGGTCGCGTCGCCTTCGAGCTCGGCGCCGACGTGTCCGGCGACGATTCCGACGTGCTCGCGGTGTGCCAGTCGCTGCGGCAGATCGGCTACGCGCTCGCGATCGATCACGGCGGTGCGGTCGCCTCACCGCTCATGTCGCTGGCGACGTTCATCAAAGTGGATTTCAGCGCCGAGACGACGACGGCCGAGCGCTGGAAGGCGTTTCCGGACGGCCCGCCCTCGCACGCCGCCTGCATCGCGACGCACGTCGAGACGGCCGAGCAGCTCGCGCTCGCGATCGCCGAGGGCTGCACCTATTTCCAGGGCTTCTACTTCGGCCGGCCGGTGATCAAGGAAGGCAGCAGCGTGCCGCCGCAGAAGATCGCGCAGCTGCGGCTGCTGACGGTGCTCCACGATCCGGACCTCACCGTGATGCGCCTCGAGGAGATCATCAAGCCCGATCCCTCGATGTGCTATCGCGTGCTGCGCGCGGTGAACTCGGCGGGCGCGGCGCTCCAGACGACGGTGCACTCGATCCGCGAGGCGCTGGTGCTGCTCGGCTGCGACACCGTGCGTCGCTGGGCCTCGCTGTGGGCGCTCGCCGATGCCGGGCAGGACGCGCATGCCGAGCTCGTGTCGATGGCCACCGTGCGTGCGCGCTGCTGCGAGCTGCTCGGCGCGTCGATCGGCGGCGAAGAAGCCGCCGCAGAAGGCTTCCTGATCGGCATGTGCTCGCTGCTCGACGCCATCCTCGGCCGCTCGATGCGCGCCGTGGTCAGCGAGCTGCCGCTGCCCGAAAGCGTCGAGGCTGCGCTGCTGGGCGTGCAGAACGCACAGCGCCATCTGCTCGACGCCGTTGTCGCCTACGAATCCGGCGAGTGGGATCAGGCGTCAGCGCTGGCCCAATCCGCCGGCGCCGAGCCCGCCGCGCTCGCCTCCGCTTACGGCGATGCGCTGCGGTGGGCGTATGAGTTGAAGAGGCATCGGTAGTCTACGTCGTAATCTCCGCGGCGGCCTGATGCTCCGTCGTGTACCACTCCAACAGCAGATCCTGTGCGTCGATTGAGGGCTGATCGGCTTCGACGCTCTCGGCGGGGACGTACGTGCCGTTCGGCTTGAGGACGTGCGCGCGCGTGACGTCGCGCAGGAGCGCGGCCAGCACGACGTTGCGCAGGTGATCGGCGATCTCCAGATCGTGGATCGGGCTCAGCACTTCGACGCGGCGATCCAGGTTGCGCTCCATCAGATCCGCGCTGCCGATGAACACGCGCGGCGCGCCGCTGTTGTGGAACCAGAAGATGCGTGAGTGCTCGAGGAAGCGGCCGACGATCGACCGCACGGCGATCGTCTCGCTCACGCCCGGCACGCCGGGCCGCAGACAGCAGATGCCGCGAATGATCAGGTCGATCGCGACGCCCGCCTGCGACGCGCGATAGAGCAGCCGGATCATCTCGACGTCCGTCAGCGCGTTGATCTTGATGATGAGGCGCGCCTCGCGGCCGGCCTGCGCCTCGGCGATCTCGTGCTCGACGAGCGCGGCGATGCGCGCGCGCAGACTCAGCGGTGCGACGAGCAGCTCGCGATAGTCGCGCCGGTTCGAATAGCCCGTCAGGTAGTTGAACAGATCGGAGACGTCCTCGACGATGTCGGCGTGCGTCGTGAACAGGCCGAGATCCGTGTACGCGCGTGCCGTCTGCGCGTTGTAGTTGCCGGTGCCCAGGTGCACGTAGCGCCGGATGCCGTCCGCCTCCTTGCGCACGACGAGGCATGCCTTGGCGTGCGTCTTCAGGTTCAGCAACCCGTACGCGACGTGCGCGCCGGCCGCCTCGAGGCGCGTCGCCCATTTGATGTTGTTGCGCTCGTCGAAGCGCGCTTTCAGCTCGACGAGCACGGCCACCTGCTTGCCCGCTTCGGCCGCCTCGACCAGCAGGTCGACGAGCGGGGAGTCCGTGCCGATGCGGTACAGCGTCATCTTGATCGCGATGACGTGCGGATCGCTGACGGCCGAGGCGAGAAAGGACTCGACCGTCGTGAACGACTGAAACGGCAGATGGACGAGCCGATCGCGGTGGCGGATCTCGGCGAAAATCTCGTCGCCCTGCTCGCCCTGCCACAGATCGGGCGGCACGAACGGCGGATATTTCAGCTCCGGCCGTGGCAGCGACGCAAGCTCGCTCCAGTCGCCGTATCCGATGCGATCGCGCGTCCGGTACACGACGTCGTCTTCGATCTCGAAGTTCTCGATCAGGATCTCGAGCACGCGCCGCGATGTCGTCGCTTCGACCTGCAGCATCGCGATCGCCCCGCGGCGGCTTTCTTTCAAGCCTTGATCGATCGACTCGAGCAGATCGTCGGCCTCGTCCTCCTGGATCACGAGGTCCGCGTCGCGCACGACGCGGAACAGGTGCGCGCCCTTGACCTGCGTGCCGGGAAACAGCGCGCCGAGATTCGCGCGGATGACGTCCTCGAGATAGACGAACGTCCGCGCGTCCTCGCGCGCGAGCGAGACGGGCAGCGGGATGAAACGCGGCAGCACGTCGGGGATCTTCACGCGCGCGAACCGCGTTTTGCCCGCGTGCTTGACGACGACCGCGAGGTTCTGGCTGAGGTTGGAGATGAACGGAAACGGATGGCCCGGATCGAACGCGAGCGGCGTGAGCGCCGGCGCGATCTGCCGGACGAAGTGCGTCTGCAGGTAATCGACGATCGCGGGCGTGTACTCGACGGGATCGAGCAGACGGATGCCGTGCTCGCGCAGCAGCGGCCGCAGGATGTCGTTCCAGCAGCTATCCTGCCGCCGCAGCATGTCCGTTGCCCGGCGCCGGATGACCTTCAGCACCGCCGACGTCGTCAGGCCGTCGGGCGAGACGTCGTCGAGCCCCGCGCGCGACTTGCGCAGCAGCGACGCGACGCGAATCATGAAGAACTCTTCGAGGTTCGTCGCGACGATCGAGAGGAACTTGATGCGCTCGAGCGGCGGGTGCGACGTGCCGGTCGCCTGCAGCAGGACGCGCTCGTTGAAGTCCAGCCAGGCGAGCTCGCGGTTGATGAGCAGTCCCGGGTCGGTCAGGGCGGGGGGCGTCGCCGGGGCGGTCCCGGAGGCCGTCCGGCCGGGCGTCGAATCCATGTCCGGCATTCTAGCGGCCCCGAAAGACGGGTCACGTCAACACCGTGTAACATCAGAGGCCCCACCTTGCCCGGATCCCGCCAGGCAGGGCAGGATCTGAGCAGCCATGAGTCAGGACACGCCCCAGCCGCCCGTCCCGAGCGACCGGACCTCGCTCACCGACGACGAGCGCATCCAGAACGTCACGCCCCTGCCGTCTCCGGAGGCCCTGATTCGCTCGTTTCCGATCGAAAGCTCGTCGGTCGAAGGGCTCGTGACCCAGACCCGCCGACGCCTGCGGGACATCATCCACGGCCGGTCGGATCGCCTGCTCGTCGTGCTCGGCCCCTGCTCGATTCACGATCCCGAAGCGGCGGTGGACTACGCCAAGCGCCTCGGCGTGGAGCGCGCGCGGCTCACGGCGGATCTCGAGATCGTCATGCGCGTCTACTTCGAGAAGCCGCGCACGACCGTCGGCTGGAAGGGGCTCATCAACGATCCGGTCCTCGACGGCAGCTTCCAGATTCACGAAGGGCTGCGCATCGCGCGCCATCTGCTGCTGCGCATCAATCATCTCGGCGTGCCGGCCGGATCGGAATTTCTCGACACGATCTCGCCGCAGTACATCGGCGACTTGATCAGCTGGGGCGCCATCGGTGCGCGGACGACCGAGTCGCAGGTGCATCGGGAGCTGGCGTCGGGACTGTCGGCACCAATCGGTTTCAAGAACGGCACCGACGGCAACGTGAAGATCGCGATCGACGCGATCCTCGCCGCGCGGCAGAAGCACCACTTCCTGTCCATCCACAAGAACGGCCAGGTCGCCATCGTCGAGACGAGCGGCAACGACGATTGCCATCTCATCCTGCGCGGCGGCAAGGCGCCGAACTACGACGCGCGCAGCATCGACGCCGCGGCGCGCACGCTCGCGGCCGCGGGCCTCGACGATCGCGTGATGGTCGATTGCAGCCACGCGAACAGCCAGAAGAACCACGAGCGGCAGATTCTCGTGGCGGATGACCTCGCAAGCCAGATTGCGTCCGGCGAGCGCCGCATCTTCGGCGTGATGATCGAGTCGGCGCTGAAAGGCGGACGGCAGGACATCGTGCCTGGGCGGCCGCTCGTCTACGGCCAGTCCGTCACCGACGCCTGCATCAGCTGGGACGACACGGTGCCGGTGCTCGATACGCTCGCACAGGCGGTCCGCGATCGGCGTCGCGCGCGGCCGCAAGCCATGCCGCTGACCGAGGCGGTCGAACGCGCACCGCAATAGCCCGTTTCCCTCTCCCGTACACTTCGGCGAATTCTGCCGCTGGCAACCGCGGGCCGAGCACGGCACAATGGCGGAAAGAGGTTCCGCCGTGCCCGCACGCCGCAAGCCTGCCAATCCTCGTTCCCCTCGCGCCGCTCGTCCAGCCTCCCGCCCGCGTGCGCGCGATCGTCAGACGTCCGGCGAAGCGCTGATCGATTGGGCCGAGCCCGAGCGTCCGGCTCAGGTGCTCGACTGGCGTACGCGCGCGAAGCAGTTCGGCATGGGCTCGCTCGAAGACGCAGAGTCCGACGCCGGCGCGGCGCCGCGCACCGCCGATGAGGTGATCCAGGAAGACGAGCCCGAGGCGTTCGAGCCGCAGGCGATCGACGATGCGGATGATCGCGATGCCGCTGAGCCGGCGTCTGACGTCGAAGTCGCCGAAGAGCCGGAAACGTCTGTCGCCGCTGATGCCGATCTCGTGCGCGTCTACCTGCAGCAGCTCGGCCGCCGGCCCTTGCTGACACGTGAGCAGGAACAGGCGCTCGGGCGCCGGATGGAAGAGACACGCGCCGAGCTGCTGCGCATGCTCGCGGAGCTGCCGTGCGCGCGCGCGACGCTGCTGCGGCTCGCCGACGAAGTGCGCCGCGGCGCGACACCGGCGGCGTCGCTCATTCTGCTGCCCGAAGGCGGCGAGCTGACGGCGCCGCGTGTCGCGCCGGTGCTCGAGGCGTTCGCGCGTGTCGAGAAATGGCACAAACAGATCGAAGCGATGTGCGCCGAGCGCCGCGCGGCGACGTCGCCGCGGCGTCCTCCGCGCACGACGCGGGCCGATCGCGTCGGCACGGTGACGAAGAAGATCGCCGACGTGCTGGGCGATCTGCCGATCCGTCCGTCGGTCGTCGACGAGATCGTCGCCGAGCTCACGCGTGCCGACGCGCGCATCGCGGAGGCGCGGCACCAGCATGCCGGCGCCGAGCGCGCGCGTGTGCTGCGCGAGGTGGCGACGCGCAGCGGGCTGCTGCCGCGCGTGTTCCAGGCGCTCGTCGTGCGCGTGCGTGAGCGGCACGAGACGCTCCTCGATCTGAAGCGCCAGTTCGTCGAGGCCAACCTCCGGCTCGTCGTCTCGATCGCGCGGAAGTACGTCAATCGCGGGCTGTCGATGCTCGATCTGATTCAGGAAGGCAACATCGGCTTGATGAAGGCCGTCGATCGCTTCCAGTACCGGCGCGGATTCAAGTTCTCGACGTACGCCACGTGGTGGGTCCGCCAAAGCATGACGCGCGCGATTGCCGACTATGGCCGGACGATTCGATTGCCGGTGCACGTCATGGAGTCGCTTGGCCAGCTCAATCGCGAGCGCCGTGCGCTCAATGCGGAGCTCGGCCGCGATCCGCAGCCGCAGGAGCTCGCCGATCGCATGAAGGTGCCCGTCGACAAAGTTCTGCTGCTCCTCGAAGCGGCGAAGCTTCCCTCGTCGCTGCACGCACCGGTTGGAGACGACGATCAGACGGAGCTCGGCGACTTGCTGCCGGATGCAGCGGCGCCATCGCCGGAGAGCACGGTGATGGCCGGCGAGCTCGCCGAGGAAGTCGAGCGCGCGATGGCCGATCTGACCGAACGTGAGCGCGAAGTGCTGCGTCTGCGCTTCGGCCTGGCTACCTCGCGCGAGCACACGCTCGGCGAGATCGGCCGCCGCCTGATGCTGAGCCGCGAGCGCGTCCGCCAGATCGAAGCGAGCGCGATGGCCAAGATCCGCGCGAAACGGGGCCAGGCGGCTTAGGAGGATGACGGGGACGAAGGGGCAGGGGACCACGGGAGGAAGGGACCAAGGGACCAGGGGACCACGGGACGAAGGGACCAAGGGACCAAGGGACCAAGGGACGAAGGCAGATAACCCGATAGTCCGTTGATGAGCAGATAGCCCGATAGCGAGCTATCAGATAGTGCGTTAGTGAGATAGCGAGATACAGCGCGTCCCCTCCTCCCTTCGTCCCGTGGTCCCTTCGTCCCGTGGTCCCCTGGTCCCTTCGTCCCCCGCCAACCTCTTGCCCCCTTCTCCCGTCTCATGTATGGTAATCACACATATGTCAGTGACACCCCATGCACGCGAGCTCAAGAAAGGCAGCGCCGAGCTGCTGATTCTGTCGCTGGTCGATTCGCGCGCGCGGCACGGCTACGACATCGCCCGGCTGATCGAGGTCCGGTCCGATGGCGCGCTCAGCTTTCACGCGGCGTCGCTCTATCCGCTGCTGTATCGCCTCGAGAAGCGCGGGTGGATCAAAGGCCGATGGGTCGAGAAGGCAGGTGAGCGCCGGCGGCGGATGTACCGCCTGACTCCGGAAGGTCGCGAGGTCCTGGCCGCGCAGCGCAGCGGCTGGCAGGCCTTCGTCGAAGCGATCAACCGGATCACGGCGCCGGATCATGCCTGAGTGGAAGCGGCTCGTCCGGGCGCGGATCGCCGGAGGCGGTCTGAGCCCGACGGCAGAGATGGATGTCATCGAAGAGCTGACGCAGCACGTCGAGGATCGCTACCGGCAGTTGTGCGCCGACGGCGTGTGCGAGGCCGAAGCCGAAGCGCGGAGCCTGGCGGAAATCGACGGTGAGGATCTGATGCCGGAGTTGCTGGATCTGCTGCCGAGAGAATCGTAGCCATGGACGGGCGCCATCGCGCGCGTGTCCACTTCGTGCAACGTTCAACGTTTATCCGTGTTTGAGAGAGAGCGCGAGACCATGGATGTCCAACGCGACCCCGCGATTCTGAAACGCAAGCAGCGCAACCGCGCGATCATCGGCGTCCTCGTCGCCCTCGGCGTCGTCGCCGTCAGCGTCGCCGTATCGCGTCTCCAGCCGGCGCTGCCGGCGGTGACCGAGTCGACGTTGTGGATCCGTACGGTCCAGCGCGGCGCGTTCACCCGTGAAGTCCGCGGCGCCGGCACGCTCGTCCCCGAGGAGATTCGCTGGATTCCGGCGATGACCGCCGGCCGTGTGGCGAAAATCGTGCTGCGGCCCGGCGCGCAGGTCGAGCCCGGCACCGTGATCCTCGAGCTCGACAACCCCGACCAGCGGCAGGCGGCCGCCAGCGCCGAGATGGACTGGAAGACGTCCGTGGCCCAGCTCGCCAATCAGAAAGCGACGCTCGCCAATAATCAGCTCGCGCAGAAGTCCACGATCGTCGAAGCCGATTCCTCGCTCCAACTGGCGAAGACCGATCTCGATCTGAACAAGGCGCTGGCCGAGAAGGGCCTCGTCTCGGCCTTCACGATCAAACAGAAGCAGGCCGCGGTCGATCAGGCGGAGAATCGATTGACACTGGCCAAGCAGCAGCTCGACGCGGCCGTCCAGAACGAGTCGCTGCAGCTCGCGCCGTACGAGGCGACGGTCAACCAGAAGCGCGCCGACTACGATCGCGCGCTCCGCCAGCTCGCCGATCTGCAGGTGAAGGCGGCCATGTCCGGCCGTCTGCAGATCGTCAGCGTCGAAGAAGGCCAGCAGGTGTCGCCGGGCACGAACCTCGCGCGCGTGTCCAATCCGTTGAAGCTCAAGGCCGAGGTGCGCATCCCCGAGACGCAGACGAGGGACGTCGCCATCGGCCAGGTGGCCGACATCGACACGCGCAACGGCCATGTGCCGGGCCACGTCTCGCGCATCGATCCGGCGTCGAACGGCGGCACGGTCGGCGTCGACGTGACGCTGGACGGTCCGCTGCCGGCCGGCGCCAGACCGGACCTGAGCATCGACGGCACGATCCAGCTCGAGAAGCTGGCGTCGGTGCTCTTCGTGGAGAGCCCCGCGATCAGCCAGGACAGCGGTACCATCTCGCTGTTCCGAAAGGTGGGGACCGAAGCCGTGCGCACGACCGTCAAGATCGGGCGGCGGTCCGTGCAGTACGTCGAGATCGTGGATGGATTGAAGGAAGGGGACAGCGTCATCCTCTCCGACATGTCTCAATATGACGCGTTCGATCGATTGAAGCTGCAGTGACGCCGGCAGGACCCCGTGATGGCCTGTCTTCAGGAGCCAAGATGAACTCGACCATGATGCCCGTCATCGAGCTCGAAGGACTGAGCAAGATCTACTACACGGATGAAGTGGAAACCCACGCGCTCGCCGAGGTGACCGTCACCATCGAGCGCGGCGAGTACGTCGCCATCTCCGGGCCATCGGGCTGCGGCAAGTCGACGCTGCTCTCGATTCTCGGCCTGCTCGACACGCCGACGACCGGCAAGTACCGGTTGAACGGCCAGCCCGTCGAAGAGCTGAACCTCGCCGAGCGCGCGCGCGTGCGCAATCGCGAGATCGGCTTCATCTTCCAGAGCTTCAATCTGATCGGCGACCTCTCGGTCTACGAGAACGTCGAGCTGCCGCTGACCTATCGCGGCATGGCGTCGAGCGAGCGCAAGGAGCGCGTGATCGCGGCGCTCGAGCGCGTCGGCATGGCGCATCGTGCCAAGCACCTGCCGAGCCAGCTCTCCGGCGGTCAGCAGCAGCGCGTCGCCGTCGCGCGCGCCGTCGCAGGCGCGCCGTCCATCCTGCTCGCCGACGAGCCCACCGGCAACCTGGACTCGAAGAACGGCGAGTCGGTGATGGAGCTGATGCGCGAGCTGCACGCGGAGGGCGCGACGATCTGCATGGTCACGCACGATCCGCGTTACGCGCAGCACGCCGATCGCTCCGTGCATCTGTTCGACGGACGCGTCGTCGACGCCGAAGAGGCGATGGCGCTGCTTGCCGCCGATCCCTACGGCCACTTCCACGGTGGCCCGGCGCGCGCCTGACGCGCGCGCCCTCGAGTTCTGGTCCGGGGAACACGGGGCCTTCGGACCAGAAAAGACAACGCCCCGGTGCCGCAAGGCGCCGGGGCGTTGGTGCGTTTGGGGGAGAGGCGGGCACGGGCCCGCCCCTACGACCTACTTCTGGCTCGGGCTGTCGTCCGCCTTCAGGTCGCCGAGCGCGTACTGCATGCCCGCGAGCAGGTGCTCGACCATCGGCTTCATCGCGTAAATCCGCTCGTCGTGGCCCAGCGCCATGTAGAACACGCGGCCCTGGCCATCCTTCTTGATCCAGCTCAGGCCGAAGTCGTGATCCGGACGCGGGCTGCTCTCCTTGAGCTTCGCCATGAACGAGAACTTGTCGTAGTCGATGCTCGTGAGCACGTGGACGTTCTTGCGCGAGAACGAGTTGACGCTGAACGTGTACGTCTCGTCGTTCACGTCGAACTCCTGCCCGTTGAACATCTTGGTGAGCGGGCTGGTCTTGTCGTCGATCTTCACCGTGATCTGCTGCGGATCGAGCCAGTGGAACTTGAAGAACCCGCCGATCATGTTGTCCCAGTCCGGCCACGAGCCGCGGCCGTTGTCGCGGCCGGGGTTGCCGATGGCCGGATTCGACAGCGTCACGAGCGGCGCGATGCGCGCGGCGAAGTCCGTCTTCGAGACGTGACCCGCCTGGCCCGGATCGAGCTGCGCGTACATCGCGTCGGCGACTGCTTCCATGTCGGCCTTGGTGAGCTTCATGTCGTCGTTCTGGAGCTTCTTGTCGTCGACGCCCCAGGACCAGCGCAGGATCACCGTCGCCAGCGTCGCGCCCTGACCGCCGCCCGCACCGCCGAACCGGCCGAAGCCGCCGCCGGCGCGTCCGGCCGCCGGCTCGTCGTTCGGACACGGCGAGTGATACGAGTCGCCTGTCGCATGGATGCCCGCGACGCCCTTGCCGCCGCGCACGAATCCGATCAGCGCCGCGCGCCGCTCGTCGGTGACGCGCTTGGCCTCGGCCTTCGCCGCCGGCGTCGCCTCGGTGGCGCCCTCGGCGATGATCGGCGACATGTCGAGGAAGCAGCCCGTTGTGCTCGACAGGAAGATCGCGTCGTACTGCTTCAGGTTATCCGCCGTGAAGACGGCCGGATCCCACGACGTGTCGGACGTCCACGCACCGGTCTTCTTGCCGAGCTCTTCGACCGTCTTCGCGGCCAGCGGAATCGACGAGTGCTGATAGCCGGACGAGGGGATGCGCGACCAGATCAGCACTTTGCGCGCCTTCGCCGGTTTGGCGGGCGCCGTCGCCGGCAACACCGCCATCATCTTCTCGACATCCGACGCGCACGGCTGGGTCGGGGTCTGGCTGCGGCCGCCGCACGGCTCATTCAGGCCCGGCGTCGTCGCGCCCGCGACGAACGCCCCAGAGCCGCGTCCCGCGCCACGGCCTCCAGGCGCGCCGGCCCCGCGGCCCCCGCGTCCGGCTGGCGCTTCAGGCGTCGGCAACGCCAGCGCCGTATTCAGCGCCGGTCCGAGCTGTTCGGTCGTGATCGATCCGCTCTTCGCGCTGTCGGCCGCGTCGTACCACTTGCCGAACGCGCCGCGCATCTCGTCGCGCGTGATCCAGTTGTCGCTGTTCGCGTCGAACGCCTTCCACAAGGCGTCGTGCACCGCGTCGGCGCCGCCAGCGGGCGCCTGGGCCCGGCCGAGCGCGGTGGCCGCGAGCACCGCGGCGGCCGCAGTCCCGATCAGGACCGGAAATGTTCGTTTGAGTACCACAGGCCCCCTCCTCGCGGCACGCGCACGCGCCGCCGACGATCACTGACACAATTGCTCGTAAGCGAAATTGAGGCTGAAGGATAGCACGCCCCGTCCGTGACGCGGAGACAGGGGGACAGCATCATTCCGGCGATATTTCAAGGCTTGAGATGCGCGCCCGTCGCGGTACGATGGAGGACGCTCTTCGAGCTCGAGGGGCGAAGGTCGACGTGACCGGTCCGAGAGGGACGAGACGACATGAGTGATGCCGGCGAAGGGTTGATCGACGCGGAGTCGCGGATTCAGGAGCGCATGGAAGAGCTCGAACGGGCCCGGTTCGAGAAGAGCCTGCAGGACGTGCGGGACCCGGAGGCCGTCCGGGCCTTGGAGTCGCTCCGTCTGGCTCGAGCGGAGCTGGAGCGACAGCTCCAGTCGACCACCCACGAGCGCCGCCGCGCGCATCTCGAGCAGGCCATCTCCGAGGTCGATCGACGCATGGCGTCGCTCAAAGACCGCGTGTGACCCGCCTCGCGGCGTGGTACTTCTTGCTCCAATAGCGATTGTCCAGGCGTGAGATTGTCACGCCTCGCCGGCCTGACGCCTGCGCGAACTCGCCGCCGCCGAGATAGACGCCCACGTGCCGGCTCTTGAACAACGGGCCCATGCCCTGCGTGCGAAAGAAGATCAAATCGCCCGGCTGGAGACCGTCGCGGTTGACGGCTGCTCCAAGCTGTTCCTGTTCTTCCGCGGTCCGCGGCAGCTCGAGCTGGTAGACGTTCTCGTACAGCACGCGTGAGAACGCGGAGCAGTCGATGCCCGATCGCGACGTGCCGCCGAGCTTGTACGGCGTGCCGCGCCATTCTTCCGTGACGTCGCGCAACCGTCGCTCGGAATCCGACAGCACACGGGGGGCGCCTGCTGGCGAGGCCGCGGCCGTGCTGACGCCTGGTGCGCGATTCGACAGGGCCGTCGACGCGTTGTCGCTGCGCGCGCTCGTCGCACGGCCGGCGCTCCGTGTCTCGCGCGCCTCTTCCGTGCGCGCGAGCGCGTCAGGATCGATGCGCCGCGCGCCCTTGTAGACCGACCGCCAGCGCGCGTCGTTCAGCTTCAGGATCGAGACCGCGGATCCTTTCACGGCCGCGACGAACTCGCCGTCGCCCAGATAGATGCCCGCGTGCCGCTGTTTGACGAATGGCCCGACGACGTCCGCTTCGTACAGGATGATGTCGCCCGGCTCGAGCTTCTCCTTCGCCACCGCCTGGCCCATCGCCGCCCACGTTTTCGGATCGCCTTCGAGATCGGTCTCGTAGATCGCGCCGTAGACCTCGCGCACGAACTCGTCGTTGCCGATGCCCGCGAACGTCGTGCCGTTGGCGCGATAGAGCGTGCCGGACCACGCCTTGGCGATATCGCGCAGGAGCGACGCGCGATCCGATCCGTACTTCGCGAGGTCGAACGTCGGCGCCGTGTTGTCACCGGACGAGATGCGACGCGCGGTCTTGTACGACGCGTTGAGCTTGGCGTCCGACAGCTTCACGACCCTGACGCCCTCGTCTTTGCGCGCAAGCGCGACGTCATTGCGGCCGAGATAGATGCCCGCGGTCTTCGACTTGAACAACCCGAACGCCCCGCTTTCGAAGAACACGACGTCGCCCGGTGCAAGTGCCTTGCGATCGACGAGCTTGCCCGTGCGAATCAAATCGTCGTAGCGGCCGGGGACGCTGCTCGCGAGCGCGTCCTGGAAGATCGCGCGCACGAACGCGGCGTTGCCGATGCCGCGCCGCGTCGTGCCGTCCTCTTGGTACGGCACGTTGCGCCAGAGCCGCACGGCCGCGCGCAAGCGATCTTCGATCGTCGGTTCCGTCGACGACGACGGGACGGGCGTGTCGTCAGGGACCGTGGCGTCGGCCGCGGGCGTTTGAGGCAGCACGTCCGGAGTGGGCGCGGATTCCGCGGGCGTCACGGGCGCCAGGAGTGCGGCTGTGCCGATCGCGGGCGCAGGTGCAGGTGCTGCGACAGATGACGGTGCAGGCGCGACGGCTGGAGGTGAGGGCGGTGCCGGTGCCGGGGGCGGCAGCGACACGCCTGCGGCGGCCGGCGGCGTCGCCGTGTTGGCGTCGTTGGCAGGAACGGCTTTGCCGCAGCTCATCGCGGCCACGGCAGCGACGAGCGTGACATGGGACCAGCGACATCGGAGAGGGATGCCGGCGTGCATGACGTGTTGTCCTTCGTCTGGGCCGAGAAAACGCGCGTCGATGGTAACCCAGGTTGACGCCGATCCGTGCTGGTGACGCGCGTGGGCCTGTGCGATGCTGCGTGCGCATGCGCGGTCCCCGCAAGATGCCACGACCTCGTCGCCGGCGCGTGACAGCCGCGCGTCCGGACGTCGCGCCGACACGGCCGACGACCGCCGATTTGCGCGCCGCGGAAGGCACGCGCATTCCCGATCTCATCGCGCCGAACCTCGACGTGTTGTTCTGCGGGATCAATCCCGGTCTGTATTCCGCGGCGACCGGGCTGCACTTCGCGCGGCCGGGGAATCGCTTCTGGCGCGCGCTGCACGACGCGGGTTTGACCAGGACCGTGCTGCAGCCGTGGCAGCAGCAGACGATGCTCGCGAGCGGGATCGGCATCACGAATCTCGTCGCGCGCGCGACGGCATCAGCCGCGGAGCTGACCGACGATGAGATGCGTGCCGGACGCGCAGCGCTGGAACGCAAGCTCCGCCGCTATCGCCCGCGCATCGTTGCGATCGTCGGCGTCGGCGCGTATCGCGTCGCGTTCGATCGGCCGAAGGCGGCGTTCGGCGAGCAGACAGAGCGGCTAGCGGGCGCGCGCCTGTGGGTGCTGCCGAACACGAGTGGCCTCAACGCCAATCATCAGGCGCGTGACTTCGCGAAGGCATTCGGCGAGTTGAGACGAGCCATCCTCCATGCGGATCGCGATCTTGACGGACGGCCGGACAAGACGTGACCGTCACGCCGAGGAATTCCATGAAGATATTCGCCGCGCTCGTCTCAACGCTGGCGCTTGCGTCGGTTGCTTCCACCATCGCGGCCCCACAACGTCCCGATCGTGTCCGGCGATGGACGCGTGTCCGCATCGTGGGAGGCTCGGCGGTGGCCGCGACGCCGGGCGCTGTCGATGCGAGCACAATCGCGCGCCAGGACAAGACCCTCGAAATTACCGCCGAAGAGATCCGTGCTGTGGATCTTCATGTCGGGCTCGTCGTCGTTCCGGTGCGGGACGTCGTCTCGCTCGGGTTCTCATACGACGCGTTCAGCGCTCTCGCCGCGTCGGGAGGCCTGTTTCCGTTTCCGGCGCGGTCGACGCAGCAGATGGCGCTAATCGAAATCACGTTCGCGCGTGCGGACGGCGAGCCGTCAGACATGACGCTGGAGATCGACTATCGGGATCGCGCGGACATCCTGCGGGCGTTGGTCCAGGCGACCGGCAAATCGATCTCCGTGACCGCGCGCAATCTTCGCGACATTCCGCGCGATGTGCCGGTGACGGCCGTCGACCTGCCGCTGGTGAGCGTCATCGCTGGCGTTCCGCGCTGGCAGACGCGATCGCTCGACAGCCGGCACACGGCATGGGACCTCGCGCTGAGTCCCGACGGATCTCGCCTCGTCGGCGCGGATCATCAGGCGGGCATTCTTCAGGTTTGGAATACGTCGACCTGGACGCTCGAGCGAGACACGTTGAACGTCGGTGGCCGGCTGCTGTCGATGGTCTTTCGCCGCGACGGCACGCTGGCGACCTGTGAGACCTACAGCGTTCTTGCGCCCAGGAATCGGCCCGGCCTGACGATATGGAATCTGGACACAGGCGCCGCATCACGCCACCTGTCATTCGAGGGGGGTCTCGA
Organism: Vicinamibacterales bacterium; assembly: GCA_035547155.1. Taxonomy (GTDB): domain Bacteria; phylum Acidobacteriota; class Vicinamibacteria; order Vicinamibacterales; family SCN-69-37; genus CAZNMF01. The sequence goes on along the minus strand of DASZVJ010000131.1, from coordinate 33,477 downwards.
CTCGTGCCGGATTGCCGAGTCAGGCCGGTTCGCCGTGCTGGATTTCAGCGGACACAAGACAGACCCGACTCTCGTCGTCGACGTCGACACGGGTGCGATTCGGTCGCTTTCGGGTCGAGATCGGTTTCGCCGTGCCCTGAATCCGTTCACCGGAGACGTGCGCAGCTCGGCCGCCGTGCCCGGAGGCCGAGTCGAGGTGTTGAACGACGGAACCTGGCTGGCCACCGATGACGGTCTTGCCGTGATCGATCCGCGCGACGGGCGCACGCTGGCGTCGTCGGAGGGCGCAGCGGTGGCCGCGCGTCGTGTTCTCGCGTTCAACCGGGATCTCGACGTCGTAGCGACGCCCGCCGATGAGCGCCGCATCGCGTTGTGGGCGCTTCCGAGCCTCGACGTACACGTGCTCAACGGCGCGCGCAGTGCGATCGCAGCCGTGGCCATCGACGCGTCGTCGCACCGAGTGGCGGCGACGACGCTGATGGGACAGCTCATCGTCTGGGACGCCGATCGCGGCACGATGCTCGGGTATTGCGTCATCGACGCGCCAGGCGCTCAGTCCAACGTGATCTTCGTCAATGATGGCCGCGCGGCCGTCGCCACGTCGTGGCTCGGACGTTCGCACGTGACCGCGTGCTCGGCGCCGTGAGCGCGCAAGGCCCGTCGCCCCAAGCCGCTATTCGTACCTCATCGCCTGCACCGGATCGATGCGGCTCGCGCGACGCGCGGGAATCAGACCGGCGATCGCTGAGACCGTCGTGAGCAGCGCGATGGCCGCGATGGCGATCGCGGGATCGTGCGGCTGAATGCCGTACAGCGCCGTGCCGACGTAGCGGCCCAGCGCCATCGCCACCGGCACGCCGATGACCAGGCCGATCGCGAGCAGCATCAGCACCTCGCGCATCACGAGCCAGAGCACGCGCATCGGCTGGGCGCCGAGCGCGATGCGGATGCCGAGCTCCTTGCGCCGGCGCACGACGACGAAGGCCATGACGCCGTAAAGGCCGATCGAGGCGAGCAGTGTCGCGAGCGCGCCGAAGCCGGCCGACAGCATCGCGACGAGCCGATCGGTCAGAAGCTGCTCGTCGAGCTGGCCCTCGACCGTCTTCATCTCGAAGATCGGCATCGCGCCGTCGATCGATCGCACGACCTGGCGGATCTGCTCGTAGATCGCGCCGGAGGCCGTGCGCGTTCGCACATAGATCGCGGCGCTGTTCTTGCCGCCGTGCGGAATGAAGACCTGCCGGTGCACGCCTTCACGCGGGCCTTCGTAGAGCGAGTCGGCAACGACGCCAACGATCTCGATCGAGAGTTTCGTGTCTGGACTCGTCCCGAACCCGATCCGCTTGCCGATCGCCGTGGTGTTCGGAAAGAAGTGTGTCGCGAATCGCCGATTGACGATCGCGGTTACGGCTTCCTCGCGTTCGTCCGCACGCGCGAAATCCCGGCCTTCGAGCAGCGGAATCTTCATCGTCGCGAAATAGCCTGGCGAGACGGCGTTCATGAACGCCTGCATGTCCTCACCGTCGGCGGGCTTGTGGCCTTCGACGCTCATGGAGCTGTCCCACTCATTGCCGGAGAGCAGCGCCACGCTGGCGACGCCCGCCGATTCGACGCCCGGCACCGCGCGCAGCCGTTCGATCACGTCGTGATAGAACACGCTGCCGCGCGCATCGTCGTAGCCGTTCAGGACCGGCGAGACTTGGAACGTCACGAGGTTGTCGAGCGCCAGGCCGGTATCCGTCCCCTTGAGATTGTGCAGGCTGCGCACGAACAGTCCGGCGCCGAAGAGCAGCAGAAAGCTGAGCGCGACCTGTACGGTGACCAGGCCTTTGCGCAGTACGAGCGATCCGCTCCCGCCCGCGATCGACGTCATCGCGCTCTTCAGCGTCGTCCACGGATCGATCCGGCTGATGCGCAGCGCCGGCAGCAAACCGAAGAGCATCGTCGTCACACCGGTGACGAGGAGCGTGAACGCGAGCACGCGTGGATCGGGACGCGCCGTGAGCAGGGCGGGCGAGCCGTCCGACGGCACGAACGAAATCAGCGCGCGCGTCATCGCGAACGCGAGCGCGAGACCGACCACGCCACCGGCGATCGACAGCACCGCGCTTTCGACGAGCAATTGACGCACGAGGCGGCCGCGGGTCGATCCGAGGGACAGGCGGACGGCGAGCTCCTTCTGACGCGCAAATCCGCGCGCGATGAGCAGATTCGCGACGTTGGCGCACGCGATAAGCAGCACGAGGCCGACCATGCACATCAGCACGACGAGGCCTGTCGACACATCGTTGCGGAGCGGCGAATAGCCTGAGGGCGCGGCTTCGACGACGATCCGTCCCTGCATGAAGCGATCGCGCGAGTACTGCGACCAGTCCTTCGCGGCCGGCAGCGTCATCTCGTACGCGCGGATCTGCGTGAACAGACCCTGCACGGAGGCTTGCGCCGACGGCATCGTCCGGCCCGGCTTCAGCCGCGCGAAGACCTGCACCCACCGCGCGCGCCGGTCGTTCATGTGCAGCCAGTCGGATTCGGGCATCATCTCGCGCTGCATCAGGATCGGCACGCGAATCTCCGGCGCACTCGAGGGATCGAGGCCGGTGAACGACTCTTCCGAGACGCCGACGATCGTCATCGGATGGTCGTTGACGAGAATCTTGCGGCCGACGACATTCGGATCGCGTCCGAAGCGGCGAGTCCAGTAGCGGTAGTCGAGCACGACGATGGGATGGCCGCCGAAGACCTGGTCATCACTCTGCGAGTCGAACACGCGTCCGATCGCAGGACGGACGCCGAGCATCGTGAAGTAGTTGCCCGACACGAGCTCGGCGCCGAGGCGCTCCGTCTGATTGTCGACGCTCAACGAGGCGGCGACGACGCGGCGGCAGAGGACTTCGGAGAACGCGTCCGCTTTCTGCTGTAGATCCTGATAGAGCGGATACGAGTGCATCCGCGGACCCGAATTGCTGCCCATGTTGCTCGCCTGCTGATAGAGCATCACGAGCTGGTCCGCCGATCGAACCGGCAACTGGCGCAACAGCACTTGATCGAGCAGCGTGAAGATGGCCGCGTTCGCGCCAATGCCCAGCGCGAGCGACGCGATGGCGACGAGGGCGAAAAGCGGGCCGCGGCGGAGGCCGCGAAGGGCGTAACGCAGGTCGGCGATGAGCGTCTGCATGGCGTTCATTAGACGGAATGCTCACGCGTCGCGTTGGCTGGGCGTCCGTGGATGTAACTCGGGCCGTCGAGCACGGCCCACCCGATCGGAAGGCTACGCCGTCTGCTACTCGGCGCGCAGGGTCGAGACGGGATCGATGCGGGCGGCGCGCCGGGCGGGAATCCAGGCGGCGGCGAGGCCTGTCGCGGCGACGACCACGGCCGTGAACGCGAAGGTACGGATGTCCGTCGGCGTGACGTGGAACAGGAGACTGGCGACCGCTCGCGTGGCCACGATCGCGAGCGCCGCGCCGATCGCAATGCCCAGCGCGACCGGCCGCATCGACGTCTGGACGATCGAGCCGATGACGTGGCCGCGTCCAGCACCGAGCGCGAGGCGCACGCCAATCTCGCGCGTGCGTTGCACGACTGCGTACGCCACCACGCCGTATACACCGGCGATCGCGAGCACCAGCGCGATGCCGCCCAGGCAGCTCAGGAGCAGCGTCGTCGTGCGCTCGGTGCGCATCGACGCATCGAGACGCTCGCTCATCGTCGCTTCCTGATTGATGACGATGTCGCTGCCGAGCGCCCAGACCGCCTGTCGGATGGCTGGTACGAGTGAAACTCGATCGACGCCTTGCGTACGGACCAGCAACACCAGCCGTCCCCACGCGAATGGCGTGCCCGCCACTTGCGATAGAGGAATGAAGACAAACGGCTGCGTCGGCTCGCGCAGCGACGTGGTCGGCGTGTCTTCGACGACACCGACAATGGTCAACTGGACCTTGCCGAAGGTGAGGCGGTCGCCAATCAATGCGCGCCGTGGCGCGAGCGCGCGTCGCAGCGCGTCGTTGACAATGGCGACACGCTCTGCGCCGTCCACATCGGTGGCTTGGAAATCGCGGCCCGTGAGCAGGCGCGTGCCGATTGTCGTGAAGTAGCGAGGCGTCACCGTCGCCACGGGCGTCTGAAGAGGCGTAGTCGTGGCCGACTCTCCGGCCAACGACACCGCCATGCTCATGCTCGCGCCGCTGAGCGGTACTGCCGACGCCGCCGCGGCCGATGTCACGCCTGGCAGTCGCATGACACGTTCGGTGGCGAGCTCGAAGAACGCCGACAACCGCGGTTGCATGGCCGGGATCGTGCCGGACAGGTTCGGTTCGACCGACGCGGTGACGACCTGCGCACCGGTGAATCCGCGGTTCGCATGGTACAGATTCCACAGCGTGCGCAGGAGCAGTGCCGAGGTGACGACGAGCACGAACGTCAACGCGACTTCGAGAACCAGAATGCCGCGCCGTAGATGCATGCGGCTCGTGCTCGTGCGGGCCGCACTCACCGACGAAATACTCGCGAAGCGGTCGGACCGGATTGTGATAGCCGACGCCAGGCCGCTCAGCACGCCAACGAGCACGGCGATAGCGGCGTCGAAGAGCAGCACCCATCGATCAACGGGAATCGTACCGACGTAGGGCACGCGCTCGGCGACGAGTGACAGCCCGATGCCGGCGGTCCAGCGCGCCAGCAACACGGCGGCTGCCGCACCGACGATGGCGAGCAGCAGACTTTCCGTCAACATCAGGCGCACGAGCCGTCCGGTTCGCGCGCCAAGGGCCGCGCGGATCGCAAGCTCGTGCTCCCGCGCGTACGTCCGCGCCAGCAGCAGGTTGGCCACGTTCGCGCATACGACGAGCAATACACAGCCGACGGCGCCCATCAATAACAAGAGTCGCGGTCGTGTTTCGCCGACGAGGCGTTCCTGTAGTGGCGTGGCCGTCACGGCCGCGCCGTTCGCGTACTGCTGCGTGAAGCGCCTGGGGCTTTCCTGGACGAACGCCGCCTTCACCTCCGCGGCGACCGATGCCGGCGTGCTTCCAGGGCGGAGACGCCCGATGACCGTCAGCCATTGCCTCGCGTCGGCCAGTTGGATCACGTCAGGCTGCGTCTGAACGTCGAGCGCCGGCGTACCGGGACGCAAGGCCGTGGGGAAGCGAAAGCCGTCGCCAATGACACCGACGATCGTGAGCGGCGTGCCGGTGAGCGTGATCGAGCGTCCGACGATGCTTGGATCGCCGCCGAACTGCCGGCGCCAGAAGCCGTAGGTGAGCACGGCGCCGTTCGGCGGTGCGCTCGCCTCGTCGCCGAACAACGTTCCGGCCGCTGGCGCGATGCCGAGCATCGAGAAGAAGTTCGCCGTGACCATCGCGGCCCGGACGGAGACGGGCCCGGCATTGGTGACAAGCGTGGCGCTCGTCGGCGTCTGGAATCCCGTGAAGTCTTCCAGGTCGTCGGCTTGCGTGCGCAGCGCGGGCCGGACCCAATCGGGAATGCCGCCAAGGCCGTCAATCTCCACCAGCACGAGCCGTTCGGCATTGCGGTAGGGCAGCGGACGCAGCAGCACGGCGTTGAGCACGCTGAAGACCGCCGTGTTCGCGCCGAGCCCGACGGCCAGTGTCAGCAGCGCGACGATGGCGAAGCCTGGGGATCGGCGGAGCGAGCGGAGGGTGAATCGCAGATCTTGCCGGAGGTCGTCGAGCCACGTGAGGCGTCTGGACTCGTAGAACCGCTCGCGCGCACGCGTCGCGTTGCCGAACGTGCGCCGAGCGGCCGTGGCCGCTTTGTCCGGGGCGAGGCCTTCGGCGATCAGGCGATCGGTTTCGATCTGGACGTGCGATTCGATCTCCGCACGAAAGTCGTCGTCCGTCCGGTCGCGGTCTTGGGTAGCCATTCGACCCGCAGTGTGCGCCTGCTCGGGTTGGATGTCAACCTGAAGCTCGGCTGCGAGGCTGCGGCCGAACCCGAAGGTTCGGCCCTCTGAAGAGCGCTTACTTTGTCTTTTGAATCTTCAACTGCGCCCGGAGCGGTGCGACGTCCGACTCGAGCACGATGCCAAACGTGTTGTTCCACGCGTTCCGGACGTACGTCGCGGCTGCGGCGATGTCGTGATCGCTCAGCGTCTTACCGAAGGCTTCCATGCCCTTCTCGGGCGAGCCGCCGAGGATGCGCTTGATGACGTGCTCTTTGTTGGCGAGGTTGTTGTTGCTGTCGAGCGCCGGACCCGCGCCGTCGCTCGTGCCTTCGGCGCCGTGGCAGGACGCGCAATCGCGCGCGTAGATGGTCTCGCCGTCGCCTTTGAGGGCCTCGAGTTGATCGGCCGGCGCGTCCTGCGCGCGCGCGGCCAGACGGCCGAGTGGAACCGACAGGCCGATCGTAGCGGTCGCGCACACCAATGTTGTCGTGAGGATCTTCGAATTGCGGAAAGACATCGGATCGATTATTGCGGAATGTCGAACGGGCGGCCATAAGGGCCGCCCCTACATCATTGATTCCCGTGCACACCTATTTGAACGGGCTGCGGCTGATGACGTAGTCGATCGATGCCTGCGGCACGACGAACTCCGTCAGCGGCGGCCGGCCGTTGGGAATGATCTCGTGGATGCCGGCGTCGCTCGTGTAGAAGCCGTCGACCGTCATGCGGCGCGCGAGCGTGAAGAACTCGATGCCGGGATCGAGCTCGGCCGACGTGTTCTTCTTGAACGCGATCAGATCGAGTAGCGCCGTCTGCTGCGCCGCCGGTGCGCCCGCGAAGCTGCTTCCGGCGCGCGACAGCATCGTCGTGTCGAGCCAGCCGAGACCTGATACGTATTTCGCCTTCAGGTCGGCGTTCACGGCGAGCAGCGCGTCGATCCACGACGGCACGCCGGCAGCCAGCGCGCCGGGCTTGCCGTTGTCGACCGGAACGATCAGATCCGTCAACTGCTCGAGCGTGTGGAACTGTGCTGGCGTCAGCGCCTGCGGCGAGTATGCGCCGCCGATCATCGTCTGGCGGACGAACGCATGCGCTTCGGCGCCGAGCGCGTAGTCGATCGCGGCCGTTGCCGCGAAGGCCGTCGCCAGGCGGCTCAAGGCTTCACGTCGCGTGAGCTTAGACATTGCCCTTCCTCAATTCTTCGGCGAGATACTCGGCCGTGCGCCAGGCGAGCGCGATGATCGTGTGCGTCGGGTTCTTGTCGGCGTGGCTCGCGAACGGACCGCCGTCGGCAGAGAAGACGTTCGGACAGTCGTGCACCTGGCAGAAGCGATTGACGACGCTGTTGTCCGGGCTGGTGCCCATGCGGACGCAGCCGACTTCATGGATGATGCCGCCGCCCGCGCCGAGCTGCGGACGATCGTCGACGGGTTGATTCGACGCGGCTTGCGCGGAAGGCGCACCGGCCCCCGTCGATGGCGTCGCCGTGCCGGGTGCGCCTGGCGCAATGACGCCGCGGCCGGCCGCACCAGCGCCGCGTCCGCCCGCCGCGCCGCCCGCGCGACCCGGACCGCCGCCGCGTCCCGCGTTGATCGTCCCGCCGAGCGTCTCGAGGATCGCCGTGAAGCTCTCGCGCATGTAGCGCGCTTCGTTCAGCTCGTAGTCGCTCCACTTCCAGTGGAAGCGCAGCACGGGAATGCCCCACTTGTCCTTCGTGCCGTCCGGATCGATCTCGCAGTAACAGTTCTCGTTCGGCACGCACGATCCACGTCCGCTCAGGCTGATGTTCGTGCCCATGCCGTACGCGTCGCGAATCGCCTGCTTCATCGGCAGACCGTAGCCTTCGCTCTCGTTGTACGCCGCAGCGCCGAAGCCCATGCCCGGCACGGCAAATCCACCGCCGCCCACCTCGATGTGGAAGCCGAGCGGGAAGTCGAGCTTGCTGTGATCGGTATGCCACCACGGCACGTAGATGTGCGCGCCGTAGCCGGCCGACGAGAACGGCGGCGCGCCGCGCATGTACGGCACCGTCGCCGACAAGCCGAATCCGACCGTATCCGTCAGGTACTTGCCGACATTGCCGCCGGAGTTGCCGATGCCCTGCGGATGACGCGGCGACTTCGAGTTCAGCAGCAAGCGTGCGGATTCCGGCGACGCCGCCGAGAGCACGACGGTGCGGCACTGCACCTGCCGCTCCTGTCCCGTGTTCTTGTCGACGTACGAGACCGCCGTCACTTTGCCGGACGCGTCGGTGATGAGCTCGCGCGCCATCGAGTTCGCGAGCACGGTCACACGGCCCGTCTGCATCGCCGGGAAGATCTGCACGTAGCTCGACGCGTAGTTCGACGCACCGTGACAGCCGCGGCCGCATTGGCCGCAATACACGCACGCGTCGCGGCCGTTCATCGCCTTGGTGATGACGGCTTGGCGCGCGGCCGTCGCTTTGATGCCGAGCTTCTCGCACGAGCGATAGACGAGATGCTCGTGTGGCTTGAACGGCGCGGGCGTCTGGAAGATACCGTCCGGCGCCGTCGAGAGGCCCTCGCGTTTGCCGGTCACACCGATCAGCCGTTCGGCCTTGTCGTAGTACGGCTCGAGATCCGAGTAGCCGATCGGCCAGTCGAAGCCGACGCCTTTCATCGATCGATTCTTGAAGTCGTATTCCGCGTAGCGCAGCTGCACGCGCGAGTAGTGATTCGTGCGGCCGCCGATGCAGCGCGATCGGCCCCACCTGAACTGGCTGCCGGGCGCGACGGTGTACGGCTCGTCGGTCAGGTTCGGCGCGAAGACGACGTTGGGCTGCTGAAAGGGCTGGCCTTGATTCGTCGTGTACCACTCGGCCGCCGCACCCGCGCCGCGATGCCAGTAGTCCAGCGGGCTCGCGAGATTCTTGAAGTCGTCCATCGTGACCATCGGGCCGGCTTCCATGAGCAGGACCCGCACGCCGAGATCGGCGAGGACTTTCGTGACCGTGCCGCCGCCGGCACCGGATCCGATGACGACGACGTCGTGAACGTCTTGACGCATGATCGTTCCTCTCAACGACAGATCGCCGTGCCGGATCGTGCGAGACGTCACGCGGACAGACGGCGGTGGACGCATCCTACACCCGCCGCGTGCGCCGCACGAACGCTTTACTGTTGGATAGGTCTCACATCGTTGGACGGAAAGCACATTTCTGGCGACGGACTACGGGCTACGAGAGGCGGGCGCTTCAGGCCGTGCGGTAGAATCCGGCGAATTCTTTTCATTCTCGGCGCTCGGCCCGACGAGCGACTCCATCATGAAACACGAACGGTCCACCTCTCGAGCGGTCAGCGTCGTCTTCACCATCGTCCTCGTCTGCGTCGTCGCGTCAGTCGCCGGACAGGCCCCGGCGCCACCGCGCATCGAGTACGACCGCCTCGTCCCGGGTTTCCTGCACGAGTCGTTCGGCGAGGACGGCATGGCGACCGGCAACGGATTCGCGACGGCGAACCCGTGGGGCGCGTACACGGCATATCTGCTCGCGACCAACGCACAGGGGCAGCGAACGTGGCGCATCGAGAACTACCTGCCGAACGCTGGCGGAGCGACGTCGCAGGGATCGACGATGTATCTGTTCGAGGGGAACGAGCGTGCGTTGCTCGTGGACACGGCGCAGAACACGGTTGACGTGCCGGGAGCGGATCTGAAAACGGTCGTCCGTCACCTGCTGAGTCACGAGAATGACGGCCGCGTCCGCGCGCGTCCGGTCGACTTCGTCGTCGCCAACACGCACGCGCACGGCGATCACACCGGCAAGAACAGCCTGATGAGCGATCGGACGATCTATTTCCCCGATCTCGACTGGCCGCGCAACGCGCCAGCGAACTACGTCCCGATCAAAGAAGGTGGCGGCGCGTCGGCGCACGGCGACGGGCACGCCGCCGGGCAGATCGAGCTCGGCGGGCGCACACTCGTGGCGATCGACATCCACTGCCACACGCCAGGCTCGACCGGCTATTTCGATCGTGACAATCGCATGATTGCCACCGGCGACGCGATCGGCTCGGCATACGTCTGGGCGCATTTCGGATTGATGACGCAATACGCCGCGTCCGTGCACCACCTGCAGGACGTCTTGCGGCCGTACGATCACGTCGACGTGCTGCCAGCGCACTTCTACCAAATCAAGCAGGGCGCGCGCGGCAAGCCGCCGATCAGCGGCCGGCCGCTGGACAAGAGCTACGTCGACGATCAGGCGCGCGTGGCCGAGGCGATTCTCGACGGGACGGTCGTCGGCGAGCCGTACCGATCGGTCGGCCCTCGCGCCGCCATCGCCACGATCGACTCGGCAGGCGTCGTTTACACGTTTGCGAATCTGTATCCGGGCGGCGTGCTCGCGAGCACGGGCGATCGGACGACGTATCACGCGATCGTCATCCCCGGGCCGTCAGCGCCAACGGCGACCAACGGACGCTATGCGGCGGTCGACGGCATCAAGAGCACGATCTATTTGATCCGAGACTACGCCAATCAGTCGATCTTTCTCGTCGTCGGATCGACGAAGGCGCTGCTCGTCGGCACGGGAAGCGGCACGCCTGGGCTCGCGGCGTTCGTCGCGCGTCTGGTGGGCTCGCTGCCGATTGACGTGATTGCGACGAGCGATGACGAAGGGCAGATTGGCGGACTTGCGCAGTTCGGCGACAAGACGATTTATCTGCCGAAGGGGCTGACGCCGCCGTCCGGCGTGCGCGCGACAAGTGTGGCGGACGGCGACCGCATCGATCTCGGCGTCGACCGCGCGGGACGGCCGCTCGTCCTCGAGGTGCATTCACTCGCCGGTCATTCGCCGTTCGGCCTGACGCTCGTCGATCCCGTCAATCGCGTGCTGTTCGGCGGCGACGCGCTCGGCACGCAAGGACCGGACGCCGGCCTCGTGCTGCACGCGCCCCTCGCGGACTTTTCGCAGGCGCTTACCGCGTGGCGCGCCGCCACCGACGGCAAGTACGACGTCGTCTACACCGCGCACAACTACCAGTGGCTGACGAGCCCGGCGTACGTGGATGAGCTGCAGAAGGCCGCCGCCCGTGGTCTCGCCGAGGGCGCCGCCGCGCTCGTCGATTCCGCGCAGCAGCCCGGCGCGCGAATGGTGCGATCCGCCGGCGCCGCCGACGTCGTCGCGTCCATCGTCCTGGCGCGGTGAGGCGACGTGCCGGCGCGCCGCTGCGCGCGCGCCACGTGAGGGCGGCTCCCGTACAATAGCCTCACGCGCCCGTAGCTCAGTGGATAGAGCATCGGCCTTCTAAGCCGAGGGTCGCAGGTTCGAGACCTGCCGGGCGCGCCAATCGCAATTTCATCGCGATTGGCCCACGCCCGGCCGTTCTGCGGGGTCGGCTGCGCCTGACGGCTCACGCCGACCGCGACCTGCCGGGCGCGCCAATCGCGCTCCAGCGCGATCGATGAGATTCACGGCTGTTCCATCGCATTCCGCCGAAAACACGTCGCCGCGTGATCGTTGACGATGCCGACGGCCTGCATCCACGCATAGACGATCGTCGGACCGACGAACTTGAAGCCGCGGCGCTTCAGCTCTTTCGAGATCGTCTCCGACAGCGGCGATGATACGAGCCGCCTGCGGCCGTCGTTCTTCAGCACCGCGCCATCGGTGAACGACCAGCAGAGCTCGTCGAAACGCTCGCCGTGGGCCGCCATCTCGACATAGATCTGCGCGCCGCGAATCGTCGCGTCGATCTTGGCGCGCGCACGGATGATGCCGGGATCGGCCATCAGACGTGTCACGTCGCGCGCGCCGAAACGCGCGACCTTCGCCGGATCGAAGCCCGCAAACGCCGCGCGAAAGGCCTCGCGCTTGCGGAGCACCGTGATCCATGCGAGACCAGCCTGGAAGCCCTCCAGCATCAGCATCTCCCACAGCATGCGGGGATCGCGCTGTGGGACACCCCATTCGTCGTCGTGATACGCACGCATCAGCGGATCGCCGTCCGCCCAGGCGCAGCGTTGAATGGCCGTGGCGCGAGGCATCAGCGAGCGGTCCTCATGGATTGACGAACTGATACACGCGATGGCGCGACGTCTGGTCGATGAGCGTCGTCTTCGCGGCGAGCAATTGCTGCAGATCGTGCTCGGCGTCGAGCGAATCGAAGTCCGTCACGACGAAATACCGTGGATGCATGTCCGCGTAGTCGCGCGCGAAGCGTGCGCCGGCGGTCAGCGCGGGAAGGCCGTCCAGGTGCTCGGCGTTGAGATCGTCGACGCCTGGCCACGTGTCGCCGGCCACCTGCGCGTGATACATGAGCGGATAGCCGTACTCGAGATCCAGGAACAGCACGCGTCCATCATGCTTCGTCGCCTCGCCGATGCGCTCGTCGTCAGCGACGATCTCGGCGGCGTGCGGCAGTGTCAGATGCGGCCACGCGAGCGTCGATCCGCGAACGGCGATGACGCACGCGAAGGCGGCCGCCAGCCAGACGCCGGCACGCGCCGGCGCCAGCGACAGCACGCGATCGATCGCCGCTGCCGCGGCGAGTGCCGCGATCGGCAGAAACGGCAGATGGTAATAGTCGTGCGTCGGCATGTGGTACGTGAACGCGACGGCGAACGCCACGTAGCCGAGCCAGATCGCACCCAGCACGCGCCGCGCCAGCGGCTGCGCCGCAACGGCCGTGCCGATCGCCGCCGCGACTGCGACCGGCCATCCGACGACGCGATGGATCTGACGCAGCCAGCCACTCCAGAAGAATCGCGTCGGCAGCAGCGATGGCACGAAGCGCGTCTGGAACTGATCCTGCGCGAGCCGTCCGAAGAACAGGGAGTGACCGTAGTACAGCGCCGGTGGAATCAGGCCGACGCCAATCAGGAGCCACACGTTGCGGTCGACGACGAGGCGGCGCCACGGCTCACGCGCGCGCGCCAGCGCGAGCGCAGCCGGGACGACGACGAACACGCTCATCGGCTTGACCAGCAGCGCGAGGCCCATGGCGAGGGCTGCGGCGATCAGCCGGCGTCCGCGTGGATGATCGTGTAACGCCAGCAGCGCCGCGATCGCCCACAACGTGCACGACGTCATCAGCGGATCCGGCTGGAACGTGCGCGTCGCGACGATCGCGTACGGCAGGAAAAGATACAGCGCGCACGCGACGAGCGCGCCGTTCGTCGAGATCAGCCGCCGCGCGATCAGCAACAACGGAATCACACCGACGATCCACCAGATCGCGGTCAGCGTTCGCGGGATGCGGAGATCCTCGTGTCCGATCGCCCGATACGCGGTGCACGCGATCCACTCGGAGATGGGCGGCTCGCCGGCTTGCTGGATGTCCCGGTTGGCGTGGGCGATCTCGACGGCCCAGCCGGGCGTGCCCGGCGTGGCGTCGTCGTAGCAGGCCCGCGCGATCAACGCGGAGCGATAGTGCCGGAGTGAGTGGAAGACGACGAGCGGGTCGCCGATGCCGTGAATCCGGACCGCCAGTGCGGCCAGCATGAAGAGCCCGCATGCCACGGCCAAGGTGAGCGAGAGCGTCCGGGGGGAGCCGGGCCGCGACGATGACGCCTGCATTTTCTGCCCTATGTTATGGCGAACGTACCTGGCGGGGCGGCGTGGGTATCCTTGAAAACCTGTAGTATCTGAAAAAATTTAATGTATCTGTGTCGGCCCCGAATTTGCATTGTCGGTGAGACAAGATTATTGTCTCTCCCCGGCGTCCCGTTCCTTGACACTGACCGATATCGATCTCAACCAAGACATTTCCGACGACACGCCCTCATCGATCGAGGCCTTGCGTCCCGGCGTGACGGTACTCGTCCCGGCGTACAACGAGGCCGAGTCGATCGGCGACACGATCGAGAGTCTGCTCCAGCAGACCATTCCGGCCGCGGAAATCATCATCATCGATGACTTCTCGTCGGACGACACCGGCGAGGTCGCGCGGCGCTACGGTGTGACCGTCGTCCGTCCGCCCAAGAACACCGGATCGAAGGCCGGCGCGCAGAACTTCGCGCTCACGCAGGTGCGCACGGAGTTCACGATGGCGATCGACGCGGACACGATCATCGCGCCGGACTCGATCGAGCGCTTCATGGCGGTGATGCACGATCCGGCAATCTCTGCCGCGTGCGGCTTCGTCGTGCCGCGCTACGTGAAGTCCGTCTGGGAGCGCGGCCGCTACATCGAGTATCTGCTGGCGTTCAGCTTCTACAAGCCGATTCAGGATCACTTCGGCAAGCCGCTCATCGCATCCGGCTGCTTCTCGATCTATCGCACCGAAGCGCTGCGCGCCCACGGCGGCTGGCAGACGCGGACGATGGCCGAGGACATGGACCTGACGTGGACGATGTACCTCGCGGGCCGTCAGGTGCGCTTCGTGCCCGACGCCGTGTGCTACCCGATCGAGCCGCACGATTTCCTGTTCATGCGCAAGCAGCTGCGCCGCTGGTCGCACGGCTTCATGCAGAACGTCCAGCTGCACTGGTCGAATCTGCTCTCGGTGGCGTTCCTGCGATCCGTCGTCGGCGTCGCGCTGTGGGAATCGACGGTCGCGTCGGTGATCTATCTCGGTATCGTGCCGTTGTCCGCGCTCATCTTTCACAAGCCGCTCATCCTGCTGATGTACGTGCTCGATGCGCCCGCGCTGATGCCGCCGGTGCTCACGCAGGCGGCGTCGCGACGCGAGCTCTGGAAAGCCGTCGCCAGCATTCCTTCGTTCTTCGTGTTGCGTCTCATCAATAGTTATTTCGTCCTCGAGGCCATCTGGTCGGAGTTCATCGTCGGACGCCGGCTCGCGGTCTACGAGAAGGGACACTGAATCATGTTCGCGGGGTTACCGGGCATTGGAGTGGGCACGCTGTTCTACGTCTTGATGGCGTTGTGGATGCCCGTTCGTGAGATCGGCGCGCTGGCGCGCGGGCGCAGCTCGTGGACACGCTGGCGGCTGATCGGGACGCAGTTCTGCTTCGCGATGGGCATCGTCGGCAGCATCGCGATCGCCGATCGCGTGCTCGTCTGGGTGCTCGGCGGCGGCAGTCCACGGGCGGTCGGACCGGCGCGCTGGTTGAATGACGAGCTCGGAATGCACGCGCCGCAGTCGATTCTCGCCGCGCCGATAACGGCGTCACTGATTCTGCTGGCGGCCATCCTGCTCGCCATCGAGATCGTGCGCGTGATCTCGCGCGCCACGAAAGGCCGCACGCGGGCGGCCGCTGCGGCCATCGACACATCGGCCATCGCGCGCGCCGGCAACTGACGCGCTTCGCGTCTGCGCCCGTGCCCGTGTCTACTTGCCCGCGCTCGTGCCTTTGATCACGCTCGCCGCGACATCGGGGAAGTCCGTGAAGAGACCGTCGATCCCGGTCTCGACGAACTGACGCACTTCGGCGGCCAGATCGCCGTGATAGCGCGCCGGCAGGAACTGCGGCTCGCGGCGCAGCGTCCACACGTGCACGAACAGCTGTGCGGCATGCGCGTCGCGGACGAGCGACGTGGGCGCCTGTGCGGTGCCATGCTCATCGACCGGAATGATCAACTTCTTTTCCACGCCGATTCCGTCGGCGTATGTCGCGATCTCCGCGAGCTTCGCCGGTGTCACGTCTGCGGCTCGATCGGTGAGCTGCACGAGACGAGCGGCCGTCCGCGACCGTAGATAACGCAGGCTCGACGGCTCGAAGGACTGGACGAAGACCGGCGATGTCTTCTCCGTCAGGCCGTACGTCCGCAGCGCGGCGAGCAGGCGATCTTCGATTGGCAGGCCGATGCCGCGGAAGTACGTCGGATGCTTGGTCTCCGGGTAGACGCCGATCGGCCGGCCGAGCTCGAGCGATTTCCTCGACGCCAGCGCGAGGAGCTCGTCGAACGTCGGGATCGCGAACTGGCCGTCGTACGCGTGCGATCGAAACTCCAGCCGCTCGCGCGCGCGCAGCGTCTTGATCTCCGCGAGCGTGAAGTCCTCAGTGAACCAGCCCGTCACGCTCGTGCCGTCGATCGTCCTGGTCGTCCGGCGATCGGGAAACTTGACGGCGACGTCCGTCGTGCCGCCGATCTCGTTCTCGTGCCGCGCGATGAGCACGCCGTCCTTCGTGCTCACCAAATCCGGCTCGATGACGTCCGCGCCCATCTCGATCGCGAGCGTGTACGCCTCGATGGTGTGCTCGGGCCGGTGCCCGCTCGCGCCGCGGTGCGCGATGACGATCGGCGTGGAGGCCGAGTGCATGAGCGACACGCCCAGCGTCACTGCGGTCGCCGATCCCAGCCAGCCACCGGTCACGACATCACCGACGACGCTAGCGACGCCGCCGTCCACCTGTCGATCGACACGTCCGCGCGGCTCGATGTTCGTCGTGCGGTCATGCGGCTGATGATAGCCGGACCTGACGAACGCGCCCGTCGTATGTTACCTAAGTGGTAACAGTAGTTCCGTTTGAGGTAGACTCGGCGCCATGCCGACGAAACCGCTGTCTGCGGTCGCCGTGCTCGTGCTGTCGAGCCTCGCCGAGGCCGACCGGCACGGGTACAGCCTCAAGAAAGACGTCAAAGAGCGATCCGGTGGCGATGTCGCCCCGGGCGCGACGTCGCTCTATCGCACCGTCTGGCAGCTGCTCGACGAGGGCTTGATCGCCGAGAGCAAGAGCCGGCCCGCGCCGCAGCACGACGACGAGCGGCGGCGCTATTTCCAAATCACCGCCGCCGGCCGCCGCGCGCTCGCGGCCGAGCTCGCGAGGCTCGAGCGCCTGATCGCGGCCGCGCGGCCGCGCCGCTACGCCTCGTCGACGTCACGGTCATGAGCCCGCGCGGCATGGCCGTCATCGTCGCGACCGTTCGCGGCCTGGTCCGCGTCGTGCTGCTCGCGCATCCGCGTGCGTTCCGCCAGCGCTTCGGGGCGGCGATCCTCGACGAGGCCGCCGAGGACGTGCGCGCCGCGGCCGCGCAGGGCTGGCCAGCCGCTGCGCGCGCGAGCGTGACGGCCATCGTCGACGCCGTCGCGGGACTACGTGTCGCGCGGGCCACGACCGGCGATCGCGTCATCACGTCATCGACGCAAGTCTTACAAAGGGAGCGCGTCGTCATGCGGATCTGGATGCGGGACATCTGGCAGGACGTCCGTCACGGCGCGCGCAGTCTCGCGCGCGAGCCGCTCTTCAGCCTGGCGGTCATCGTCACGCTCGCGCTCGGCATCGGCGTCAACACGGCGATGTTCGGCGTCGCGGATCGGCTGTTGCTGCGCGGGCCCGAGCACGTGCATGACAGCGCGCGCGTGCGGCGCATGCAGAGCATCGTGCAGCGGCCGGGCTCGGACGTACAGCGCGGCGGCACATTCGGCTATGTCACCTATGACGCTCTGCGAACGCAGGCCCATTCGTTCGAGGCTGTCGCCGCGTACCAGTTCTACGAGGACAATGCCGTGCTGGGCCGGGGGAGCGCTGCGCGGTACGTCAATCGCGCGTCAGCGACCGCCAGTCTATTTCCGTTGCTGGGCGTCACGCCCGCGCTAGGCCGGTTCTACGACGAGCGCGACGACGATACGGCAAACCCCGCGAAGGTGGCCGTCATTGGCTACGGGCTGTGGCAGCGCGATTTCGGCGGGCGAGGGGACGTCATTGGCGCGCCCGTCGTCATCGACGATGAGACGTACGCGATCGTCGGCGTCGCGCCGCGCGGCTTCACCGGCGCGGATCTGTCGCGCATCGACGTCTGGTTGCCCGAAAGCCTGCCGGCGTTTCGTCCGATACGCGAGAACTGGACGAGGAGTGCGAATGCTACCTGGCTCTCGATCGTGGTCCGCATCAAGCCGGGCATTTCCGATGCTCAGGCCGACGCCGAGGCCACCGCTATCTACGCGCACGCGCACGCAGGTGGCGGTGCGGGATGGGCCGGTGAGTTGCACGTCCGGCCCCTTCTATCCGACCGGGATGGCGCCGTTTCTCTGGAATCGCGCGTGAGCACGTGGCTCCTGGCCGTCACCGCCATCGTTCTGCTCGTCGCATGCGCCAATGTCGTCAATCTTGCGCTCGCGCGCGGCGTGCGGCGCCGGCGTGAGCTCGCCGTGCGCATGGCTCTGGGTGCGGGAGGCGGACGGCTTGCACGGCTGCTGTTGATCGAGACATCCGCACTCGCCGCGATTGGCGGGCTGGTCGGGCTCGGCATCGCATATGTCGTCGGTACATTCATGCGGTCGTATCTGCTGCGCGCGATCGAATGGCCTGGCAGCCCGATCAACGTGCGCATGTTTCTCGTCTGCGCCACAGCGTCGATGGCGACCGCAGTGTTGATTGGCGTATTGCCGGCATTTCGCGCAGGCGCGTTGGACGTGTCTTCGTCGCTGAAGGCCGGCGTACGGGATGGCGGCGTCCGCCTCGGCCGTCTGCGATCGACGCTCACGGTCGTGCAAGCCGCGCTGTGCGCATTGCTGCTCGTCGGCTCAGGTCTCTTCGTCGCGAGCCTTCGGCATGTGCGTGCGCTGGATCTCGGCCTGCAACCCGATCAGATCCTGACGTTTTCCGTACGGCGCGGCGACATCGACACGACCGATCAGGCCGAGCGCACACGTGAGAGGGCACGGCGCGCCGCGTTCTATCCGTCAGTGCTCGAACGTCTGCGACAGCGATCTGATGTGGACGCGGCAAGTCTGACGATCGGATTGGCATTTTCAGTCGGCATGTCGCAGCCGATCGACATCCCAGGACGCACGTTGCCGCCGGAGCTGACCAATAGCGGCGCGTTCGTCAACGTGGTCACGGCTGATTACTTCAGAACGGTCGGCACGCGCATCGTCCGAGGCCGTGCATTCACCGCTGCCGATCGCCACGGTAGTGCGCCCGTCGCGATTGTCAACGAGACGATGGCTGCGATGCTGTGGCCAAACGAAGATGCCCTCGGCAAGTGCTTCCGAGCCGACGGCGATCCGTGCGCCGACATCGTCGGCATCGCGGCCGACGCCCACCATTTCCTGCTTCGCGAGAAGCCGTCGATGTCGTTCTACATTCCATTGGGTCAGGAAACGCGGCTCGGCGGCGTGACGTTGCTCGTCCGTCCACGCGGCGACGCATCGCGCGTGCTCTCAGCCGTAAGACAGGAGCTCGTCGCTCTGGATCCGACGATCACGTTCGTCGACGCCGCGTTGCTCCAGGATCGCGTCGAGCCGCAAATCCGCCCGTGGACGCTCGGCGCGACGATGTTCAGCGTGATGGGTGTGCTGGCGCTCGTCGTGGCTGCGGTTGGCCTCTACAGCGTGATGGCGTACTTCGTCACGCACCGCGCGCATGAGATCGGCATCCGCGTCGCGCTCGGCGCGCGCTCAGCCGACATCGTGCGCCTCGTCGTCCGCAGCGGTCTTGCCCTCGCGATCGGCGGCATCGTCATCGGCTTCGGGTTGGCGCTGCTGGCGTCGCGATTCCTCGAGCCGTTGCTGTTCGACACGTCGGCGCACGATCCGGCGGTCTTCGCGGTCGTCACCGTAACCCTCATGGCGGTCGCCGCGTGTGCGAGCGTGATTCCCGCCATCCGCGCGCGACGGATCGATCCCACCGAGGCGATGCGGACGGAGTAGCGGTGAACGGCTGCACCTACGCGACGCGCGCGGATTCGATCTTGCGGATGTCGTCAATGCCGAATCGCAGCATCGCCAGCCGTTCGAGTCCGCAGCCAAAGCCAATTGCGGTGTGGATCGCAGGATCGCCGCCCAGGTGCCGGACGATCTTGTCCGTGAACACGCCCCACGCGAGCACCTCGAACCACGCACGGTGATCGTCGATCTCGAGCTCCCACGCCTGGCTGCACATCGTGTACGTCGTCGGCACGATCTTCACGGCGCGGCCGGGCAGCAGGGCGTCGACGGTTTCGAGCACGCGCGCGGTCACGCGCCACGGATCGAGTCGGCGCCGCTCGTCGGCGTATAGCACCTCGGCTTGGTGGAACGCTTCGAGGTGCGTGGCATCGACTCGTCCCTGCCGATAGGCCTTGCCGGTGGCCCATAGACGCAGCGGGCGTCCGTCGAAGCGAACCGTGGTCAGCAACGGCAAGGTCAAGTCGTAACGGAGGATGCGTCGCGCGTCGACGCGATGCAGCTCCGCCGGATCGACGTAGAGCGCATCGTCGCCGATCGTCTCGCGTGCCGTCTCGAAGTCGACGATCTCGGGCAGATCGATCTCGTCGAAGTCGGCGTGAAAGCGGCGCAGCGTCGCGAGCACCTGGCCGACGGGATTCTCGGGCAGATCGTTCAGGCGTGGGCGCGCCAGCAGCTCGACGATCCGGGCGGGGAAGTCCGGCCGGACAGGCGCCGATCCCAGTGCACGTTGTTCGCTCATCTCGATCTCCTTCCGCAGTCTGTCGCGGACACGCTGCAGGCGTTTGCGCATGGCCGGCTCGTCGACGCCCGCGTCGCGCGCGAGCCGCGCCACGCTCCAGTGGCCGTGATAGCGCCGGTCGCAGAGCCGCCGATCGTCCGGCGTCAGCGTGAGCAGCGCCGACGCCAGCCGTGCGCGCTGCTGCTCCGACCACACCGTTTCCGCTTCGTCGAGGACCGGCACGTCAGCAATGTCGTCCAGACAGAGCCACGTGTGCCGGCGCGCGCGACGCGCGTTCAGGGCCACGGTGACGACGATCCGGCGCAGCCATCCGGGAAACGCGGCAGAATCCTGGATGTCGCCGAGGCGCCGAAAGGCTCTGACGTAGGCCTCCTGTGCGGCGTCTTCGGCGAGGCTCGCGTCACGAAGCACACCGAATGCGACGGCCTGCGCCATCCGTTGCGTGCGCTCGACCAGCCGTCCGTAGGCCTCGAGATCGCCCGCACGCGATCGCACGACAAGATCGGTCAGGTCGTCCATTCGTTCACGGCTCTCTGCAGGAAGGACACGGGGACTCGGCGAGTGTGACACGCCGCCGGCCGTCGCGCGTGCCGTGCGCGGCGATCAAAATCACGCCGCTCGCCAGCAGATTCGTAACGCGCCACCGAAGTCCTGCGGCGTCCGATCGCGTACAGATTTTTCCGCTCACACGATCCGCGCGAATTTCCTAGAAAAACTCGTTCGTCTCACGCGTGCATTCGTGTGGCACCGCCGTTGCACAACGGCGCGGCGACCGTCCGGCTCGACGCCCCTCCCCGTCGGAGTTCTGGATGCATGGGTGTCTGATGCATCGTTTCTTCGCGTCGTCGCGTCGTTCGCTGTCGTTTGCCGCGGGCATCGGGATCGGTCTCGCCGTGACGTGGTGGACGACGATTCAGGCCGCTGCGCTTCTTCCGACTCTCTCGCTCATCGGCATCAGCGACGGCGCAACGGTCAGCGGTGTGGTCTCGCTCGGTGCGCAAGCTGATGCGGCCGGCCTGGCAAGCCTTCAGTTCCAGGTGTCCGGCGCGAACGTCGGACCGGAGATCACCACCGGCGCATGCGCGGTCTCGTGGGACACGCGCACGCTCTCGAACGGCATCCGCACCGTGTCGGCCGTCGGCAAGGACAGCGCAGGCAACGTCGTCGACGCCACACCCATTCTCGTGAACGTCCAAAACGCGCCCGCCGCGGACACGACGGCGCCGACGGTCACGATCACGTCTCCAGCCGCGGCTGCCAGCGTCGCTGGTACGATCACCCTCAGCGCAACAGCGAACGACGATGTCGGCGTGACGAGCGTCTGGTTCACGGTCGATGGCTCGACGATTGGCGCGGAGGACACGACCGCGCCGTATCAAGTCTCCTGGAACAGCACCACCGTGCCGAACGGCACGCACACGATTCGCGCGATGGCGCGTGACGCGGCAGGCAATACCGGAAGCTCGTCGACGGTCACGATCACCGTCAACAACGCCGTGGCGGATACGACGGCGCCGACGGTCGCCATCACGGCTCCCACCGCCGGCGCGAAGGTGAGCGGTACCGTCACGATCACCGCGAGCGCCACGGACAATGTCGGCGTGACGAGCGTGCAGCTCACGTTGGACGGCGCGAATCTGGGATCGCCGGACACGACGTCGCCCTATTCGATCAGCTGGTCGACGACCGGCACGTCGAACGGCTCGCATACGCTTCGCGCCGTCGCGCGCGATGCCGCGGGCAATACCGGAAGCTCCGCAACCGTCACGATCACCGTCAACAACGTCTCCGCAGATACGACCGCGCCGACGGTCACCATCTCGTCGCCCGACAATGGCGCCACCGTGAGCGGCGGCATCACGGTGCGGGCCACGGCGAGCGATAACGTCGGCGTGACGAGCGTGCAGTTCACGGTGGACGGCGCGAGCTTGGGATCGCCGGACACGAGGTCGCCGTATTCGACGACGTGGTCGACGACCGGTGCGTCGAACGGTTCGCATACGCTCCGCGCCATCGCACGCGATGCGGCTGGCAACTCGACGACGTCGACCGTGACCGTGATCGTCAAGAACATTGCGGCTGACGCAATTGCCCCGACGGTGACACTCACGAAACCGACCGGCGGCGCGACGGTGAGCGGCGATGTGTTGCTGGAAGCGTCCGCATCGGACAACACCAGCGTCGTGGGCGTCCAGTTCCAGGTCAACGGCGCCAATGTCGGGACCGAAGTGACGACCACGCCCTATCGACAGACCTGGCCGGTCAAGGGCCTGACGTCGGGCTCGTACGCCTTGACGGCGATTGCACGAGACGCGGCAGGGAATCGGCGAACGTCATCGTCCGTGACGGTCAAGGTCAAGGCCCGCGCCACGCCGGGCGATCTCGACGGCGACGGCGTGCCCGATCTGGTGTGGGAAGACGCTAGCGGTCGTCTGCAGTACTGGAAGATGAACAACGGCCTCGTCACCGCGGAAAGCTCGCTGACGCCGGGCGCGGTCGATCCGACATGGCGCATCGTGAGCATCGACGACTTCGACGGCGACAGTGTCAACGATCTGCTCTGGCAGAACAGCGTCAGCGGCCAGCTGTATATCTGGCTCATGAATCACACGGCCCTGTCGAACGGGCTGCAGCCGCCGGCCGGGCTCACCGGATGGCGCGTCGCAACGACGGCGGACCTGGACGGCGACGGCGATGCCGATATCGTCTGGCAGCAGCCGCAGACGGGCGATCTGCGCGTGTGGTTCATGAATGGCGCAACGCTGCGAAGCAGCCAGCCCATATCGCCCGGGCGCGTCAATCCCTCATGGACGATCGTGGGGGCGGCGGATTTCGATCGTGACGGTCAGACCGACCTCATCTGGCAGGACTTCACGAGCGGCACGTTGGTCGTCTGGTTCATGAACGGCGCCTCGCTCGTGCGCTCGACCTACGTGACGCCTGCGACGGTCCAGCCGATCTGGCACGTCAAGGCCGTTGCCGACTTCGACCACGATGGCGACGTCGACATCGTGTGGCAAAGCATCACGGGACAGGTCTACGTCTGGTACATGAACGGGACGACGATGGTGCGCGGCGCGTATGTCACGTCGAACCAGATCGACACGATTTGGCAAATCGTCGGCGGACGATGACCGTTCCGTGTGTCGGCCCATCGACAGCGTTGCCGCCGGATCACGACGGTAAGAAGTGCTCTGTGCGGTCCCAAAATGCCATTGGTCCATTTCGTCGACAGCTTGTCGAATGGCCAACACATCGCAGCTTTCACTTTTGAATCAGTCGGTTACGGGAAACATGTAGCATAAATCTTGCCGGCCTGAGCGTGGCATTTGCCTTGCAGTGACGGCGCGCCGACTCCCCAGGGTCGTACTATTCTCTGCCCCTGTGAAGAGTCAGTCAGGTGAGGCAATGCTGACTCTCGCAAGGACCGCTCAATTTCGCTCGTGGTTGCCGCTGTTTGCCGGAACGGCATTCGGGCTGGCGGCGACATGGGCGGTCGTGACCGGAGCGGCGCTCCTACCGAATCTCATCCTGACGATCGCCAATGGGCAAGTGCTGAGCGGCGTGGTCAACGTGTCGGCGGTGGCGGACACCGCGGGTCTGGCCGGCGTCCGCTTTCAGGCGTCTGGCGTCGACCTCGCTCCGGAGATCACGACGGGAGCGTGCTCGATTACCTGGGACACACGCAACGTGTCCGACGGCGTGAAGACGTTGACCGCGATCGGCCGCGACAGCGTCGGCAACATCGTGACGTCGACGCCCGTGCTCGTCACCGTGCGCAACGCGACCGGCGACACGACCGCTCCCTCGGTGTCGTTCGCGCCACCATCCTCGATTTCGGGCACGGTGACGTTGACGGCATCGGCGTCGGACAACGTCGGCGTCTCGAGCGTGTGGTTCACGATCGACGGCGTCACGCTCGGCGCCGAAGACACGACGAGCCCGTATGCCGTCACGTGGGACACCATGACGGCCGCCAACGGTACGCACACGCTCCAGGCGTTCGCACGTGACGCGTCGGGCAACACGGCCATGTCGGCCCCGGTCGTGGTCTCGGTTGGCAACCGCGGCAATGGCGTCGTCGGCGACTTCAACGGCGACGGTTATCCAGATCTGATTTTCGAGAGCACGTCCGGCGACCTGTACACCTGGTTCCTACGCGGTGGCAGCACCCTGGTCGACAGCGCACCGATGACCCCGAGCGTCGTGCAGGCGGATTGGCGCATCGTTGGTGCGAACGATTTCGATGGTGACGGCCGGACGGACCTCCTCTGGCAGCACGCCGGCAATGGGCAGTTGTATGTCTGGTTGCTGAACGGGCTCACGCTCATCAAAGGCGTCCAGCCCCAATCGGCTGCGACGGACTGGCGCGTCGCCGGGACGGCGGACTTCAACGGGGACGGGAAGCCGGACATTCTGTGGAAGAATCGCGCCACCAGTGAGCTCTACGTCTGGTACCTGAATGGTGCGGCATTCGCCGGCGGCGGCTATGTGAATCCATCCAGTATCGGATCGAACTGGCGCGTCGGCGGGCTCGGCGACATCGATCGGGACGGCGATACGGACATCGTCTGGCAGAACACCGCGACGGGCGATCTCGCCGTCTGGTACATGAACGGTCTCTCGTTCGTTCGAAGCGCGTCGTTGAGCCCCAGCCGCATGGATACCGCGTGGCGGCTTCGCAGCGTGGCCGACTACGATCGCGACGGCTACGCCGATCTGGTCTGGCAGAACTTGCAGACCGGTCAGCTGGATATCTGGTTCATGCGAGGCACTCGGCGCACCCGCGAAGCGTTTCCGGGTTCCGCGCAGGTCGCGCTGCAGTGGACGATCGGAACCGGCCAATAGGCGATCACGCGCCTGCGGCGCGATCGCTTACTGCGGCAATTCCTTCAGCCAGCTCGTGGCGTCGGCGCGCGCAGCTGCAACGGCGTCCTTGCCGGCTCGGAAGCACGTCTTCCAGTCGGACGGCTTCGACTGATAGTCCTCGTTGACGAACGTCCGTTCCGTGCCCGTGCCCTGCAGCTTCGCGTCGAAATCGATGCCGGCGCTGAGGTCGAGGAAGCTCCGCAGCCGGCGCGCGACGAGCGCGTTGGGATCGGCCGGCAATGACTTCTGCCATCGCTCGAGGCTGGTTTGATAGTCCTGCTGTGCCCGCGTGCGTTCCATCTCCACGCCTTGATGCATCAGCGCGATCATTTGCGGGTCTTTCATCTGCGCTTCCGACGCTTTGAACACCGCCTCCAGTTGCGCACGCTGATCCGCGGGGAGTGCTGCGAGAGCCGCGCGTGAGTCCGCAAGGCTCTTGGCCTGCTCGTCCTGCTTCCGCTTGACTTCGTCGTCGACCGAGCCCTCGAACGACGGAGGGGTGGGCTTCTGCTCGTCGCGCGAATGCAGATACGCGGTCTTGAACGCGGACGAATTCACATAGGCCTTCGTCCACGCGAAGCCCGCATCGATCAGTGCGGCGCGCGCCGAGGGTGGCAGCGCGACGAACGCCTTGGCCGCGCTCGAGCCGACGTACAGGCCGCCGTCCTCGAGCGAGTGCAGGAGCGCGTCCTGCGCCTGACGTTCTGTCAGCCCGAGCCGCGACGGCGCGCTCTGCGCCGCCAGCACCAGCGGCATCACGGCCATGACCGTGGTGCCGACTATCGCCGTCATCGTCGTCTTGATCGTCATCGTTGCGAATACTCCCGAGCGCGAGAAGCCTGATGGCGCGAGATGGTACTCCCGAGGCTCGATCGCGGCAACTGCGGCGCGGCACGCAACGCTGCACCGCTTCGACGCGTGGCCCACGTCCTGCACGTCCGAGTCGGACGAGGTGCCACATGAACTGCCAGGACGTGTCGTTCGAGCGCGCACACTGCCGGATCGAGATTGGCTCCGCATCGGATGCGACGACGCCGATTTTCGTGGCGCGCGTCGACGTCATCGAAGACGACGGACGCGTGCTGCGGCCGTTGACGTTTGCCGATGGACGACGGATCGAAATCCATGGCGCGACCGAGCTGCTCGCGCTCAACTCGGCCGTGACGTATCTCGAGAGCCGGTTCGGCGGCCGCGCCGAGCCCGAGTTCGACTGCGAGCCGGCGGCGATGACGCCCGCGAATGGGCCGCCGTTCGTGGTGGATGCGCCAGCGTAGCGTGACGTGACTGATCCTTGTGCGGCGTCGTCGAGTGACGCACAGCCGGTGCCGGGCGGTTCTCACGCTCGCCGCGGTGCCCGCGCCGACGTCGTCAGCAGGACACCGATGACGATCAACAGGGCCGCGATGCCGATCCGCGCCGTCAACGCTTCGCCGAGCAGCACGGCGGCGGCGATGGCCGTGACCAGCGGCACGGCCAACTGTACGGTCGCCGCGCGCCAGATCGTCAACGACGGCAAGGCCGCGTACCAGAGCGTGTAGCCGAGACCCGACGCGAACGCGCCGGAGGCCGCGGCCAGCGCAGCGCCGTGGAGCGTTCCGTGCGGCGGCCACGCCAACCACAGCAATGGGAGGCCGACGAGCCGCGTCGCGCGCGCAAAGTTCCGTGCGGTGTCCGCGAGCGGATCGCGGCTGCGGCGGCCGTCGATCGAGTAGACGCCCCACGCCGTGCCGGCGAGGATCATCAGCGTCGCGCCGGATAGGCCCGGCGATGTCGCGCCCGGCAGGGTCAGCCACAGGAGTCCGGCCGCCGCGAGGGCTCCGCCGAGCGCTTCCGTGCGACGAGGCCGCTCGCCGCGCGTGAGGCCGCTCGCGATCATGCTCACTTGCACGGCGCCAAAGAGCAGCAACGCGCCGACTGCCGCACCGATGCGCGTGTATGCGAGCGTGAACGCCAGCAGATAGACCGACAGGCTGACGGCGCCGGTCCACGACTGTCGCTCCAGATCCCGGCGGCGATCGCGCGTGCGTGTCAGCAGGGCGAGGACGAGCGCGCCGGTGGCCACGCGAATCAATGCAAAGGCCGGCGCGTGCAGCTCGCCAGAGGCGAGGGCCGCGCGCGTGAGCAGCGAGTTCGCGGCGAAGCCCGCCAGCGCCGCCAGCGCGAGCACGGTGGCACGCATTCGAGGTGACAGCGTAGACACTCGGCCATGCGCTGCGCAACCGCCGCACTGGTGCTCTCAACGGGCACGGCGTGTCGCTTATGTGGCAAGACGCTGCCGCGCGCGACGCATGAGCGCGGTGCGAACGCGCGACACCGTATGCCTGCCGCTGGCACCGCGCTTGAATCGTCTGTCGCTGAACCGGGCCGTACGCGCGTGCGCCGATCGCGACGTCTGCGACGTCCGTGGATCGACATGACCGTGTCGACGCGCGTGCCGGCCGGCGTTGCACGTCGAGCCTCCACTCGCGACCATCATCAGGAGGTCCCCCATGGCGAAGGATCCGGTTTGCGGCATGACGATCGACCAGGCTCGCGCGGCGGGCAAGTCCGAATATCAGGGGCAGACGTATTACTTCTGCTCGAAGGGCTGCAAGGACGCGTTCGATCGGCAGCCGGATGCGTACGTCACGCGCGCGGACACGCGCCCGTCGCCATCGGCCTGAGGTGCGCGCGGCAATGCCGGCGGTGCACCTCGAACATCGCATCGGAGGAACCGAACAATGGCGGGAGCCCTGGACGGCAAACGTGTTGCCGCACTCGTGACGCATGGGTTCGAGCAGAGTGAGTTGCTCGAGCCCAAGCGTGCGCTCGAAGCCGCTGGCGCGCACGTCGATATCATCGCGCCCGACGCGGGCGCCGTTCGCGGATGGACGCACAAGAATTGGGGCGAGACGGCCACCGTCGATCGCACGTTCGACGACGCGACGTCGAACGACTATGACGCGGTGCTGCTGCCGGGCGGCGTCATGAATCCGGACGCGCTGCGACAGCATCCGAAGGCGGTTGCCTTCGTGCGTGATGCGTTCGCGGCCGGCAAGCCGATCGCCGCGATCTGTCATGGCCCCTGGATGCTCGTCGAGGCCGGCGTCGCGAACGGCGCGCGGCTGACGTCGTGGCCCTCGCTGCGGACCGATCTGATCAATGCCGGTGCGGACTGGGTCGACGCCGAGGTCGTCGTCGATCGCGGGCTCGTCACGTCGCGCAAGCCGGCAGACATCCCGGCATTCAACCGCAAGATGATCGAGGAGTTCGCCGAAGGCCGCCACGGCGACGAGGGTGGACGTGCGCCCGCCAAGGAGACTGGACACCGGGGCAGTGGCGCGTAGGGCCGCAGTCTTGCCCGAGCCTGTCCAGGTGTGTATAGTTCATTCATGAACGAAAAGCCGGCGACGGCCGGCCTCTTCTCTCTGCTGCACGCGGCGAACGTCGCGCAGGGACACGTGGAGGAGAAGCTCGCGGCACTCGGCCTGTCGCTGGCGAAGCTCGTCGCGCTCCAGGCGCTCGCGGCAGCGGGTGAGTCGCTGCCGCTCGGGCAGCTGGCAGAGCGGCTGTCGTGCGTGAAGTCCAATGTCACGCAGCTCATCGACCGGCTCGAGGCGGATGGGTTCGTCGCGCGCAAGCCGGATCCGCGCGATCGCCGGACGCGGCTGGCCGTGTTGACGGCGGAAGGCCGGAAGGCCTGCAAGGACGGGACGCGCGTCCAGCAGCAGAGCGAGCGCGGGCTGCTCAGCGCGCTGAGCGCCGATGAAGCGCGACAGCTGGGTGCGTTGTTGAGCCGGGTGGGGCCGAAGCGCTAGCAGCGTCGTTCGGTGTCAAGTAGTTCATGTCTGTACAGTGCATTGATAAATAAGTGTTTCGACGAAAGGTGGACGGTCATGGCCCTTGGACTCTTGCTCGTGCGATTGGCAGTCGGCGGGACGTTGGCGGCGCATGGCGCGCAGAAGCTCTTCGGCTGGTTCGGCGGCCCGGGCCTGGAACAGACGGCAGCCATGTTCGAGAAGTTGGGCTTCGTGCCAGGCCGGCGTCAGGCGCTCGCCGCTGGCGTCGCGGAAACCGCCGGCGGTCTGCTCCTTGCGCTCGGTCTGGCGACGCCGCTGGCCGCGGCGATCGTCGTTGCGGTCATGCTCGTCGCCGCCATCAGCGTGCACGTGCCGCAGGGATTTTTCCTCAGCCGTGGCGGCTACGAGTACACGCTCGTGCTCGGGGCGACGGGCCTGAGCCTCGCGTTCACGGGCGCTGGCGACTGGTCCCTCGACGCGCTGCTCGGATGGCCGCTCGCAGGCGCGACGTGGGGCGTGATCGCGCTGATGGCCGGCCTGCTCGGCGCGTTCGGACCGCTCGCGACGCGCCGGCGCGTGACAGGTGCCCAGGCTGCGCACTGACGCGCGTCGCGGTGCGAGAAATCCCTCGTGGGCGCCGCGGACGGGCCGCATGGTTCGCCCTGCCGCGGCGCGCTCCTCGCACAAGGACCGGTGCGGCCGTATCTCTCGCTGGCATCCCGGTTGCACGATAGGGGGCGATGGCTTCACGTCCCAGTTGGAAAGGCGCGCTGAAGCTCAGTCTCATCACGATTCCCGTCCGCGCGTACGCGGCGACGCGGCCGCACGCCGACGTCACGTTCCGCCAGTTCCATCGCGTGTGCCATACGCCGATTCAGCTCAAGAAGTGGTGCCCGCACTGCGAGGTCGAGGTCGGGCCCGACGACATCATCAAGGGGCACGAGACGTCGAAGGGCCGATATGTCTTCGTCGAGGACGAGGACGTCGCCAGGCTGCGGCCGGAGTCGACCGAGACGCTCGACATCACGACGGTGATCGACGCGTCGGCAATCGATCCGCGATACGTCGAGCGGACGTACTATCTCGCGCCTGAGGCCAGGGCCGCGGCGTCGCCGTTCACCGTCATCCGCAAGGCGCTCGGCGACAAGGCAGCCATCGGGCGCTTCGCCGTCCATGGCCGCGAGTATCTCGCCGCGATCGTCGCCGAAGACGATGGCCTCGCGATGTACACGCTGCGCACGGCGGGCGAGGTGATCGCGCGCGATTCGATTCCCGAGCTCAACGAGCGTGAGCCGGCCGCGAAGGCCGAAGAAGTGCGTCTGGCGCGCCGCGTGATCGAGAGCCTGGCGTCCGATGCCGATCTCACGATGTTCAAGGACAATTACGAGACGGCCCTGCGCGACATGCTCGAGCGCAAAGGGCGCGGCGAGGCGATCGCGGCCGAAGGCGGCGCGAAGCCCCGCGGCGGCGGAGAGGTGGTCAATCTGATGGACGCGCTGCGCCGCAGCCTCGACGCGGCGCGAGCGGACCACGCACCCGCACGACGTTCACGAACCGCGCGTCCGCGCCGCGCGCGCGTCGTCGCGCATCCGTCGAGTCGAAAGACGCGCCGCGCGAGCTGACTTCGGATATCCTTCCCGCGCGCGTGCCGCGCGCAAATCGTGCGCGCGCATGCTCTCTACCAGTTCCAACCGCGGAGAACGTCCATGTCGCACGTCACTCGTCGAGAGATCCTGAAAACCGCCGCATCAGCCGTGCTCGTGTCGCCCGTGATCGGCGCGGCCTCGTCCGCCTCCGCCGTCGCGTCGCCGCAGACCGCGGCCGTCACGCCGAATCCGTTCGGCCGCCGCGGCATCGGCGCCGCGCCCACGGGATTCTCCGCGCGGATGCGCGCGAACGCGGCGATGACGCCGCCGGTCGACTTCCTCGACTACTGCCACAACCTCGGCCTCGGCGGCGCGGAGCTGCGATTGCCGCCCACGGATCCGGCCGAGATCGCGAAGCTGCGCGCGCGCGCCGAGTCGTACAACATGCGCGTGATCTTCGACATCAGCAGCCGCCTGCCGCAAACGGCCGATCTCCAGACGTTCGAGACGATCGTCAAAGCGGCGAAGGAGATCGGCGCGACCGGCATCCACGGCGCGCTGACGCAGCGCCGCTACGAGCAGTTCGATACGTTCGAGGCCTTCAAGGCGAGCTTCGAGAAGAACAAGGCGGACGTCGCGCGTGCCGAGCCGATCATGCGGAAGTACAAGATTCCGCTCGTGCTCGAGAATCACAAGGGCTGGCGCGCGGCCGAGCAGGCCGCGTGGTTGAAGAATCTCGGCAGCGAGTACGTCGGCGTGCATTTCGACTTCGGCAACAACGTCTCGCTCTGCGAGGATCCGATGCAGACGCTCGACACGCTGCTGCCGTACACCAAGTCGTGCCACATCAAGGACATGGCCGTCGAGATGTACGACGACGGCTTTCTGCTGTCGGAAGTGCCGCTTGGCGAGGGCTTCCTCGATCTGAAGGCGATGGTGGCGAAGCTGCGCCAGAAGGATCCGGACATGGGCTTCGACCTCGAGATGATCACGCGCGATCCGCTCAAGATCCCCGTGTTCACTGACAAGTACTGGGTGACGTTCGACGACACGTACAGCCCGTTCCCCGCGCGCGATCTCGCGCGCATCCTCGAAATCGTGAAGCGCAATCCGCCGAAGCAACCGCTGCCGAAGACGACGGGCTTGAGCGCCGATCAGCGTCTGAAGCTGGAAGACGACGACAACCTGCGCAGCATCCAGTGGGCGCGCGCGAATTTGCAGATGTGAGGTGGGCCGCCACAAGGGCGGCCCCTACGTTTTACACCGTAGGGGCGACCCTTGTGGTCGCCCGGACCGCGCGGCCGCCTACACTTGCCGCAGGACGATGTACGGCTGCTGCAGACGATCCGGGCCGAGGCTTGGATAGAGATACGCCATGTCCGTGCTCGTCTTGATGACGAAGTAGTACTGCAGCGGATAGGGCGAGTCCGTGTACGCCACCGGGATCGTCGCGCGATGCGCGCCGTCCGCGGACCCCTCCATCTGCACGCGCTCGAAGCGCTCCGCCTGATTGACGTGTCGATAGCAGCACCACACCGACGCGGGCGTGGCGCCCGTCACGTGCACGTCGAGTGACACCGGCGCGCCGGGCCGGAATCCGGATGGCGCCACGTGTGTGCACGGCGCCGCGGGTCGTTCCGGTCTGCCGAGGGCGCCCGCGATCGCGTTCGTTGCACGGGCATCGTTCGTGCTCGTTTGTGTGCCTGCGCGTGCCGCCATGCGCGCGATGTCGTCGTCGATGGCGGGCAGCCGATCGATCCACTGACCATGCTCCGAGATCTTGTCGCTCACGGACAGATCGGCCGCGTACACCGCGCGTGTGAGCTCCGACAGATCCGCCCAGGCCTGCCGCGCGCGACGATACGCGGCGACGGCTTCGTCGAGCGCACGGGGATCGCTCGTCACCTCGTGAATGGCGTAGAGCACGCCGGCGCGCAGCTTGGCCGCGAAGAACAGGCCCAGGCCCGCCTGGACGCGCGCGTCGATCGTGAGCCGGCGGACGTCCGGCGATGAGGCGCGTTCGAGCGGCGCGAGCGGACGCGTCGTCTCCTGCGCCAGATCCTCGAGCCATCGCGCGACCTCGATCGGCGAGTACTTTCCGCTGGCGTCGCCGCTCAGCAATTCCTCCGCATGCTCGTGGATCGACGAGAAGATCTGCGGATCGAGCGGGCTGACGCGCGTGAACGTCTTCGGCGCCGGCGTGTCGCCGTACGGGTTCGGCCGAGGCTCGGCGACGATCGGCTGGTTCCAGTAGACCTCGGGCCAGTACGCATCGCACGCGGCCGACGGCAGGTGCGCGGTGGTGACGATCGGCAGGATGCGGCTCGCGCTCGCCATCGCCGCCACGAGCGCGTTGCCGGTCGCGCCGCCGTCGAACGCGCGCCGCCACTGCGCAGCGTCGGCATCCGCGTTGTACGTCAGCCGTCCCCACACGCGATACCAGTACGCGTATTTCTCCCAATCCCATCGCGGCTCGAGGCCAGGATCCGCGTAGCCGCTGCGTCGCGTGCCGGCGATGCCCGTGCCTCGGCGGCCGCGGCACGTCAGCGGCTCCATCAGATCGACGCCGGTCGATCCGCAGAACGAGAACATCCGCGCATACGCCGTCGTCGTTACGGCATCGCCGGACATCAGCAGCCGCTGCGTGCCCGCGAACACGCGATGGCGCACGGTGTACTGACGATCGTCGCGCAGCAGATCGGCGTAGCCGTAGCGCGTGAAGCTGCGCGAGCCTTCGCTGAGCGTCATCAACCCGCGTCCGACCTGGCCCGCAACGGGCATCTCGAGATCGCGAATCGCGGCCTGGTGATACGGCATGCCAAGGTGCTCGGCCCAGTACTTCGGCGACACGTTGACGGGCATGCCCGTCGCGCGCGCGTGCGCGATCATCGTCGCGTCGATGCCCTTCGCGTGGAGATCGATCTCGATCGTCCGTCCCGCGCGGGGCACGCCGTCGAACACCGTCCGCCAGAAGTCATAGCTGCCTTCGGCGATGCCGCTCTCGCCGTGAATGCGCAACCCCACGGAGGAGATCGCCGGGCACGCGCGCAAGACCGTCGTGAGC